>JADCJL010000017.1 GCA_020247055.1 Acidobacteriaceae bacterium
CCGCGTCCGCCCCGGCTGTCGGTCCACCACAGCCGCGCCGCCGTCGTCTGGCCCGTCAGCGTCACCGCCGGGCCGTGCACCACCAACACCCCATCCCGGGGCAGTCCGTCAACCCGCGTCTCCGCGTTGCCAAATCGCGGGTTCATCGCCAGAAAAAACAGACTGAGAAGCAGGTGGCGCAAAAGACTCCTGTACGACAAACAGGTAGTGCCGCCGCGCCCCCGAAACTCTCAGGACAACTCGCTACGCACTCCGCAGAAAATGTTTTAACTCCCGCATCGCCTGCCGGGTCCGGTGTGCATTTTCAATGAAGCTGAAACGAACGTGACCTTCACCCAGCGGGCCAAATCCGATGCCGGGGCTCACCGCAATCAGCGCCTTCTCCATCAGCAGCTTGGCGAATTCGAGCGATCCCATCGGCCGGAACCGCTCCGGAATCGGCGCCCACAAGAACATACTCCCCTGGGGCTTGGCGCACGGCCACCCGGCCGCCGCCATCCCCTCGAGCAGCACGTCCCGCCGGTCCTGATACATGTCCCGGATCTCGGCCGTATTCGCCTCACACTCGCGCAGCGCAATAATGCTCGCAATCTGAATCGGCTGAAACGTCCCGTAGTCGAGGTAGCTCTTAATCCGGCTCAACGCATAGATCATCCGCTGATTGCCCAGGCAGTACCCCACGCGCCACCCGGCCATGTTGTAGCTCTTCGACATCGAGAAGATCTCCACCGCCAGATCCTTCGCCCCGGGCACCTCCAGAATGCTCGGCGGCTTGTAGCCGTCAAATCCCAGATCCGCGTAGGCGAAATCGTGCACAATCAGCGACCCGTGCACCTGTGCCATCCGCACCACTTCCTTCATGAAGTTCAAATCAACGCACGTCGTCGTCGGATTGTGCGGGAAGCTGATCAGAATCACCTTCGGCTTTTTCGGGCCCTTGTAGACATCTTCCAGCCCCTGCAGAAACGTCGCCGGATCCGGCATCGGCAGCATCACCGCCTCGCCCTCGGCCATGATCACCCCGTACTGGTGAATCGGGTAGGCCGGGTTCGGCGAGACCACCACATCCCCGGGGGCGATAATCGCAAACAGCAGATGCGCGAGCGCGTCCTTGGCGCCGATCGTCACAATCGCTTCTTTCTCGGAATCGAGCTCGACGCCATAGTTCCGCTGGTAGCGCTTGACGATCTCCTGCCGCAGATGCGGAATGCCCCGCGACATCGAATAGCGATGGTTCTTGGCCTGCTGCGCCGCCTCGCACAGTTTATCGATCACGGCCTGCGGCGTCGCGCCGTCCGGATTCCCCATCCCGAAATCCACCACATCCTTGCCGGCGGCCCGCAGCTTTGCCTTCATCTCGTTGATGACGGCAAATACGTAAGGGGGTAGCTTCGCGATGCGATAAAACTGATCGGTGTCAGACATAACAGAAATCCTTTGTAAGTTGGGAAAAAGAAGAAAGAAACGGCGCCGGCGGGGAGCGGAGAAGGAAGTAAGCGCCCTAGGCGCTTACTTCCTCGGCTGCGAGTGCTTCTTTGTATTTGCACTCGGCGTTCGGACATTGGGCGAATGCCCCGGATTTGAGGAATTTCTCAATGAGGTAGGGGTTGTTGCACTCCGGGCACGCCTTGGCCACGGGCTTGCCCCACGCCACAAAGTCGCACTCCGGATACCGGTTGCAGCCAAAGAAGGTCTTCCCCTTCTTCGACCGCCTTTCAATGATGTCGCCCGTCGAACACGTCGGGCACTTCACGCCCACCGTCTTCTGCTTGACATACTTACAGGTCGGGTAACTCGAACACGCAATAAACTCGCCGAACCGGCCAAACTTCTTGACGAGGTTCTTGCCGCAGTTCGGACACGGCTCCTCGAGCGGCACATCGGCCTGCTTCGCCGCCTGCCCCAGCTGCTTGGTCGTCTTGCAGTCCGGGTACCCGGAACAGGCGTAAAACTGGCCGAACCGCCCTTTCTTGAGCACCATCGGCCGGCCGCAGTTCGGGCAGTACTCCTCCTCGCCCTGCTCGCCCATCTCCTCCGGCTGCGCCGAAGGCAACTCCCGCGTGTTCGAACACTCCGGGTAGCCAGTACAGGCGATAAAGCTGCCGTGCCGGCCCCACTTGATCACCATCGGCTTGCTGCACTTCTCACAGATGAAGTCGGTAGGCTTCTCCATCCGCTTGATATCGGTCATCTGCGTCGCGGCCCGCTCGAGGTCTACGGCAAACCGCTCGTAGAACGAACCCATCGCCTGACGCCAGTCCACCTTGCCGTCTTCGATCTCGTCGAGCTCCTCTTCCATCCGCGCCGTATACCGGATGTCGAAGATATCCCCGAACGACTCCGTCAGCAGGTCCGTCACCACGGTCCCCAACTCGGTCGGGTAGAACTTGCCGCCCTCTTTCTTGACGTACTCCCGCTCCTGAATCGTCGACAGGATCGAGGCGTAGGTCGAAGGCCGGCCCACTCCCTTGGCTTCGAGCTCCTTGACGAGCGTCGCTTCGTTGAACCGCGGCGGCGGCTCCGTGAAATGCTGCTCCGGGTCGAGTGACTTCAGCTTCAGCTCTTCACCCTGCGTCACCGCCGGCAGCTTATGCTTCAGCTCATCGTCCTCTTCGTCCTTGACGTCCTTGCCCTCTTCGTACACCGCCAGAAAGCCGTCAAACTTCGGCACCGACCCGGTCGCCCGGAACAGGTACTCCGCCTTCGACTTGCCCTTGGCCAGCACGTCGATCGTCGTCTGATCGAAAACGGCGCTCGTCATCTGCGAGGCCACAAACCGCATCCAGATCAGCCGGTACATCTTCAGCTCATCTTCCTGCAGGTACGGCGCCACCGACTCCGGCGTGCGCATCGCCGCCGTCGGCCGGATCGCTTCGTGGGCGTCCTGGGCGTCTTTCTTTCCCTTGTAGACGTTCGGCTTCTCCGGCAGGTACGCCGCCCCGTAGCGGTCGCCGATAAACTGCCGCACCTCGCCGAGCGCATCATCGGACACCCGCACCGAGTCGGTACGCATGTAGGTGATCAGACCGATCGAACCCTCGGCCCCCAGCTCAACGCCCTCGTACAGCCGCTGCGCGATCATCATCGAGCGCTTCACCGAAAACCGCAGCTTCCGCGCCGCTTCCTGCTGCAGGGTCGAGGTGATGAACGGCGGCACCGGGTTCCGGCGCTTCTCCTTCGTCCCCACCGACTGCACCGCATAGACCCGGTCCGCGAGGTCCTTCACAATCGCCGACGAACGCTTCTCGTCGGGAATCACCGGATTCTCGCCGTCAATCTTCGCCAGTCGCGCCTTCAACACCGGCGCTTTCTTGGCGTTCAGCGCCACGTCAATCGTCCAGTACTCTTCTTTGAGGAAGGCCTGAATCTCCCGCTCCCGGTCCACAATCAGACGCAGGGCAACGGTCTGCACCCGCCCCGCCGACAGGCCACGCCGCACCTTGTCCCACAACAGCGGCGAGATCTTGTAACCCACCAACCGGTCGAGCACCCTCCGCGCCTGCTGCGCGTCCACCAGGTTCGTATTCACCTGCAGCGGCTTGTCAAACGCCTTCCGCACCGCCGCCGCCGTGATCTCGTTAAACATCACCCGGAAAATCTTCGGCCCGTCGGCCTTCTTCGACGCCAACTCCTCCTGCAGGTGGTAGCAGATCGCCTCCCCCTCCCGGTCCGGGTCAGCCGCCAGATAGATGGATTCGACGCCCTTGGCCGCCGCGCGCAGTTCGCCAATCAGCTTCTTTTTGCCCTCAATCACCTCGTACGTGGGTTCAAAGCCGCGATCAACGTCAACGGCCAGGTCGCTCTTCGGCAGGTCTTTAATATGACCCAGCGAAGCTTTCACGACAAATTGATTGCCTAGATATTTTCCGATGGTTTTCGCCTTCGCCGGGGATTCGACGATGACGAGGGATTTCGACATAAGGATTTTGCTCTTCGGGCGTTAGCCCAGATTACCAGACTCAGATTACCAGACTTTGACAAACTGCTTGCCCGGCAGCTGCTTGACCAGTCCAAGCAGTTCCAATTCAAACAACGCCGCCACAATCTCAGACGAGGAATAGTTTTCCAGACGATCCAGCACTTCGTCAATATGCGTCGCCTTTTCAATGAGCAGGTTTTCGAGAATCGCCCGCCCGAGCGGCGCGTTCGGCCCCAGCGGCAGCAGTTGCTGAGCCAGGTCATTCCGTTGTTCTTTTTCAACAGTTTGCAGCCGGTAACGCTCGTCCGGCGGCAGCTCACTGACAATGTCCTGCGCGTCCATGACCAGCTTGGCCCCCTGCCGGATTAAAAGATTTGGCGCCCAGCTCAACTTGGAGGTGATGTTGCCCGGCACCGCAAACACCTCCCGCCCCTGGTCCATCGCCAGCCGCGCCGTAATCGCCGATCCCGAGTACTGCGCCCCCTCGACAATCAACACCCCGGAGCTCATCCCCGACACGATCCGGTTCCGAATCGGAAAATTCTGAGGAAACGCCGGCGCCCCCATCGGGAACTCGCTCACCAGCAGCCCCTTGGCCGCGATCTCGTCATAAAGCTTCCGGTTCTCGGTCGGATAGACCATGTCCACGCCGCACCCGAACACCGCAATCGTCTTTCCCCCGGCCAGCAGCGTCCCCCGGTGCGCCGCCGTATCGATCCCCCGCGCCATGCCGCTGATCACCCCGACGCCCAGCCCCGCCAGATCCCCCGCCAGCTTCTCGGCCACCGCCGTGCCGTACGGCGTCGGCTTCCGCGTCCCGACCACCGCCACCGTGATTGCCGATAGCAGTCCCACATCGCCCCGGCAGAACAGCACCGTCGGAGGGTCGAGAATCCCCCGCAGCTTCTCCGGGTAGGCCGGGTCGGTCACCGGCACCAGCTGCGACCCGGTCGCCCGCAGCCGGTCGGCCTGCGTCGCCGCGTCTTCGAAGGTGCAGCCGGATTGAATCGCCCGCGCTACGCCCGGCGACAATCCGGCCCCCTCCAGTTCGCTCACCGAGGCCCGGAACAGCGCCAGCGGCGTCCGGAACCGTTCGAGCACCGTTACGGCCTTGCGCGTCCCGAGACCGGGGATCAGGCGCAGCGCGAGCCAGTGCAGTAGCTCTTCATCCGTCAGGCGGGGGGCAAGGGTGGGGGCAGATCCTGTCATGCTAGAAGGGGGTGCGGGCAAGAGGTCGGAAATCTCACCCCTTTGCGTTACTCTGGAGAGATGAGCCAGCAAGCCACCTTCGACGATGCAAACCTGATCCTGCGCCTTTACGAGATCCGGCGGGAGGAGCGCATGCGCGAGGCCCGCCGCTGGTTCGCCCGCCACTTCGGGCCCGCCACGCTCGAAGAGTACCGCGCCTTCTGCACCCCCGGCACCGACGAGGATGAGTATGTCCGCATGGTGATCAGCTACTACGAGATGGTGGCCAGCTTCGTCACCAAGGGCGTACTGAGCCCGGATCTGTACTTTGCCACCGGCGGTGAGCTCGGGCTGGTCTACGCCCGCGTCGAGCCTGTGCTGGGCGAACTCCGCGCGGCCACGGGCCACCCTGGCATGTACCGGAACCTCGAAATCGTGGCCCGGCAGTACGGTGAGTTCCTCGATGCTCAGGCGCCCGGCAACTGGGAAGGGTTTAAGAAGCGGACCCGCGGCATGATCCTGGCCCGGTAGCCATGCGCCGGGAACCCGATTTCTTTGGCGAGGACGAGGAGCTGGACCTCGTATACATTGCCAAGCGCCTGCTCGACGCCCAACGCCTGGAGGAGAAGCTTACGGCGGCGGGGGTGGAGTATCTCGTCGAGCCCGACGAGTACCGCGGCGGGTTTCTTTTTCAGACCGTCCGCACCGGGGCCTTTTTCTATGTCCGCGGTGCCGAAGGGGACGCGCTCCGCCAACAGCTGGCGGGCTGGGGCTTCAAACCCCAACCGCTGGGGGAGAATTAACCGCCCCGGCGGGGATGTTTTCTCGCGCTGACGGAGGCCAACCGTAGAGGTTGGTCCGCCGCGTCAGGGACTCCGCAGGGCCCGGTCCCGCCGACTTCCCGACCGTGACCCGCGATGCTGTGGCCGCACGAAAACCGCTGTCAGGTGCTTCTCAGGAGCGCACAGGCCGGAGCGAGTCCGTTGTGCGCGATTCCTCAAACGGGGACGCTGACCTCAACCGCCCGGAGACGGGCCCCGGCGCCGTTACGGCGCCGGCTGCACGACCACTTCGGTGGGGTTCCGCAACGGGAAGGTGATTACGTTGCTTACGTAGATGTCCTGCGCGATCGTCAACTGCGTGGCCGAGTTCGTCGGCAGATCCGAGTTCAGTTCGAGGTGAACCTCGTACAGGCCGATGGAACCCGGGCGCAGACCGGCGTACAGCACGTTGGCCGTCTTGCCACCCGCCAGCGACGAGACAAACGCCGAAGGCTCGTTCAGCACCGGACCGCGATAGACGCCGCCAGTCACCGCCAGATCCTGCGCGAAAGTCTCCTTCAGCCGGCCCAGACCGGTGCCGAAGACGACGATGGTCTGCCCGGGCAGCGCCGGGTTGGCTTGGGTCACGGTCGCCCCTTCCGTATTGGCGCAGCAGAGGTTCGGGGTCGTCGCCGTGAGAATCACCTGCGCCCCTTCGTTGGTCTTGCCCGTGTACTTGATGCCGTTGCCCGCCTCGCCCGGCACCCGCGCCCGCAGACGGATGCGGGTGAACACGCCCGCCGCATAGGCCTCCACCTGGGGATCCTTGTTAATTTCGACAATCAAAGCATCGCGGATACTAGCCAGGCTATCCGTGTCCTTCACCGTGTAACTATACTCCCGGTCTTCGATCGTCACCGTGGCGACGTCCCCAGCCTGCACGCCACCGTCCACCGAGACCGTACCGGTCGACCGCGACGAGAAGTGCTGCACGACGCCCACGCGGGGGTCGGTGCCTTCAATGGCAAACAGGCCCGGATTCTGCGGGATAATCTGCACCGCCACCGGCATCGTGGTCACCACGCGGCCGTCGCTAAAGCGCGTACGCACATAGGCGCTCACGCTGTTGCGATCATAAAACTCCCAGGGCAGCTGGGCGTTGATCCGGTTCGGCGATACCAGAAAAAGCGGGGCCAGCTTGCCGTCGAGGTACAACTGCACGTTGGCAAGTTCGGTCGGCAGCTTTTCGGCGCCTTCCTGGGCCGTGGCCACTCGTTCGGAGAGATTGTCGCCGAGCAGGGAGATGATCGTACCCGGCGCCACGCGGGCCGCGTCCTGGCCGCCGGTGAGGAACGCACCGCCGGTGGTGAGCACGATCGTCGCATCGGTCGGCGCGGTGCTCGTCGAAATCTCCACTCTATTGCCCCCCTCGCCGCCTTCCCGCGCGGTCAGCAGCAGGGTGCTGAGATCGGGGATGATGCTGGCGGTAACGTACGGGTCGGGCTTGGCGTTGATCAGCTGCACGATGTTGTTGAGCAGCGTGGTAACGGTGTCGGTCTTGGCGATCTTGTAGGTGTAGGTGTTCTTGACGCTCTCGCGAGTAACGTTGATCGTGATCTCGTCGTTCTCGCGAACGGTTCCCGACAGGCCAATCGTACCCGTAGCGAACACGTCCAGGCTGGCCGAGTTCCGGACGGCGGTGTAGGGAATCGGCTGGTCGTGCGTCGAGAAGACCATGACCCGCCGGTTGAACGGGTCGGCGACATACAGGTTGGTGCCGTCCCAGGCGAGCGACATGGGCGTCCGCAGTTGATCCGTGGCCGCGCGCAGCAGCGGATAGGCGCTGTCGGAGGAGCGGTTGATCGATTCGCCCACCTGGCCGAGGATCGTATCGGCGGCCTGCCCGTTGCGGGTGGGCAGAGAGTTATAGACGAGGATGCGGTCGTTACCGCCATCGGCCACGAAGAGCCGCTTGCCGTCGCTGAGCACGAAGCGGGGGAACTCGATGGTCGCGCCGCACAGCCGCGGGAAGAGGTCAGCGCCTTTGTCGTCCTTGCCGGTCGCCTTGCAGAGTTTTGGGCTGTTGTTGGCAACCGAGGAGGTCAGGTCCGGCTGGCCGAGCACGAGATCGGCGGGCCGCGCGTTCGAGGTCGGAATCGTGTTCCAGATCATTACCCGGTTGAAGCCGAGGTCGGCGACGAACAGCCGCTGGCCGTCGCTGGTCACCGACACGGGGTTCAGCAGGTTATCGGCCTTGGCGTCAATCCGGGTGACGGCCAGGTCCAGTTCGACGCGCGTCGTAAAGTCCGGCGCGCCCAGGACGACGTCGGCCGCCTGGTTGTTCCGGGTCGGGAAGTTATTCCAAATCAGCACGCGGTTGTTGCTCGTGTCGGCCACCATCACGCGGCTGCCCTGCAGCCAGACGCCCTGCGGACCGCGGAGGCTGCTTGCCGTCGGCGGGTTGACCACACGACTAGTTGTAAAATTTTCCTGGCCCAGCACGAGGTCGGCCGGCTGATTGTTCTGCGTGGGGATGCTGTTCCAGATGAGAATCCGGTTATTGTCGGTGTCGGAGACGAGCAGGCGGACCCCGTCGGTGGCGACGGCGTTGGGCTGCCGCAGCGAGGCATTGGTGGGGATCAGCTTCAGATCGTTGGCGGTGAAGGTGGCCTGGCCGAGGACCACCGCGGCGGTGCCCCGGCAGGCCGGGCAGAGTTTGCCGGGGATCTGCGGGATCTCCGCATTGACGGGCAGGGTGATGTCACTCGCTACGTTGCGGTAGATCAGTACACGATGGTTCATCGGCCCGGCGCCGACGCGGTTGGAGTCCGCCACGACCAGAATATTGTTGGCAAACGCAACGCCGCCAGCCCCTCCCAGCGTGTTCGGGTTCGGGGTATCTCCCTGGGCGGTAAAGGTTTCCTGGCCAATCACCAGCCGGGCCGCCTGGCCCGTAAAGAAATCAGCGGGCAAGGCAACCGCAGCGGTTGCCAGCAGAATGGCGAAAGGATTCATTCGGAAGAACTTCATCATCGAATACACAATCTGTCAGTATAGCAGCGGACGGGCGTCATATCTTTCACCTACCCGGGGTGATCTCGCCCCAGATCACTTGGTAGACCTCGAGGCGCCCCTCGATGTTCTTGCCGGCCCGGACGAAGACCGTCTGGTTCACCGGCAGGTTGTCGCGATGGGAAGCGACTCCGCCTTCGAGAAACCGCGTATCCGGGCGCAGCAGCAGCGGCCGGGCCGGGGCCGAACGAGTCTTGATGAGCACGGCATCGGGCGTAAAGCCGGTTACGACGCCGGAGAAAGCGAGGTCGCCGCGCGGGATGATGTGTTCGGTCACGCTGCGATAGACCGGGCGCCGCGGGTTCGGGGCGGGCGCGTTGGGCTCCATCAGCCGGACGGTGCGGGCGTAGCAGCGGCGGGAGCCGTCGGTTTGCAGACGTTGATCGACCAGCACCTCCACTGAGTCAGCCGGCCCGAAGGCGGCTACGGAGACGCGCACGCGCTGCGACTCAAACCAGGTCCGCTCATCGAAGCTGCACCGGGTCTGGCGGCCCGATTCGGCCGTCAGCAGGAAGCGGCCGCGCAGTCCGCTCGATTCCGGCTCGGACACCTTGCCCCGGACAATTCCGAGAGGTAGCTCCTCTCCGTCCTGCGCCCAAGCGGCCGTCACGATCGTGATCAGTAAGAAGACCCGGCCCATATCCCGATGCTACACTGATTTGCTTTGCAGGATCTTTTCGCTTTGCACTCACCTGATCTGGAATCTTTCGCCCGCGCCGGCGCCTGGTTACTCCATTCGGGAATTCAGGAGACGAGCGGAGGGGTGGCCCGGTATCACCTCGTCGCCGAAGGCAGGAATCTGCCGGTCTCGACCGAAATTACCGGCTATGCTTGCAGCGCCTTCGCCTACCTCCATCGCCTGACTGGCGAGGCCGCCTACCGTGACGCAGGCCTCCGCGCCGCGTCCTGTCTCGCCGACACGGCCTGGCAGCCGGCGCTGGCCGCGATGCCTTTTGAGCTGGGCGATCCGCTGCCGCCGGCCTACTTCTTCGACTGCGGCATAATTGTCCGCGGGCTGCTGGCCGTTTTCCGCATGACGGGCGAGAGCCGGTGGCTCGACCGGGCGCGCGAGATCGGCCTGTTCATGGGCCGGGCGTTCCGGGCCAATGGCGTCTGCCATCCGATCGTTTCCCTGCCCTCGGGCGAGGCCTGGCCTTACGAGAAGCGCTGGTCGCGCGAGCCGGGCTGCTTTCAGCTCAAGTCGGCGATGGCCTGGGATGACCTCGCGGCCTACTTTCCGGCCGACCCGTTTCTTGATTGGTACGAGGAGTCGCTGGCTTACTCGCTGGCCACCTGGGAGACGTTTCTGCCTGGCGATGCGGACCCGCTGCGGGTGATGGACCGGCTGCACGCGCACTGCTATTTCCTTGAAGGGATGCAGCCGCGCAAGCAGCGGGCGGCGGTACGCGCGGCGCTCGGGGCGGCCATCGCGCGGACGAGCCACTATCTGCGGGAGATCTCGCCGCGGTTTGAGCGCAGCGACGTCTGCGCGCAGCTGCTCCGCGCCCGGCTCTATACGGGCGAGGTGGACGAGGCGCTGGCCGCCGACGAGGCCGCCCGCTGCCGGACGCACCAGGTGTTTGACGCCGAGCCGATGAAGGATGGCGGCTTTTGCTTCGGGACGCGGGACGGGCGGCCGCTGCCGTACATGAATCCGGTCTCGACGGCTTTCTGCCTGCAGGCGCTCGCGCAGTGGCGGCAGTATGCCGCGGGGAGTTTTCCGGGCGATCTCGGGGAGTTGATTTGAAGGGTCGCTGCAAGATCGCCTTTGCCGCCGGGACCGATGATCTCATCCCGACCCTGCTCGAGGAGATGGCGAAGCTGCCGGGCGACCTGCCGATCTATGTGGTCGGCGAGTTCCCGCCCCCGTGGGGCAAATGGATTCCGTGGAATCCGGCCCGCTCGTTTGCCGAGAACTATGAGCGGATGCTCGACGACCTCGAGGGCAACGAGGTCGTATTTGCAGGCATTCTGCTGCAGCCCAAACAGCCCTACTGGGATATCCGCTGGGCCGGGCTGCGGGCGTTTGGCCTGCGCGTGGTGTTTTTCAACGACAACCTGGACCATTTCATGATCCGGCCCCGGCAGCTGCCCGTGATGGCGCGGCACTGCTGGTGGCAGTTGAAGAACCTGATCCATTGGGAGACGCATCCGGGGGGCCTGCTCTACACCTGGGTCTGGCGGGTTTTTCATCCCTGGGCTTTTCGGCGTCCGATCTTCTACACGCTGGGCCGCTGGGCGGGGCGGCTGGCGCGGGGCCGGGCGCCGGCGCCGCGGGAGCCGGTGGCGCTGCCGCCGGGGCTTTCGGTGGTGATTCCGACGCGGAACGGCCGGGACCTGCTCGAACGGTTGTGGCCGACGCTGGGGCTGCCGGCGGGGGCTGAGATCATCCTGGTGGATAACGGCAGCAGCGACGGGACGGCCGGGGCGTTTGCCGAGGCGAAGGTGATCACTTCGGCCGAGCCGATGTCGTTCGCGGCCGCCGTCAACCGGGGGATCGCCGCCGCGCAGTACTCGCATGTCTGCCTGCTGAATAATGATATGGAGCTGGAGCCGGGCTTCTTCGCGGCGCTGCGGGCGGCGTTTGACCGGGTGCCGGAGTTGTTTGCCGCGACGGCGCAGATCTTCTTCCCGGACGGGCAGCGGCGCGAGGAGACGGGCAAGGCGATGTACGATCCGGCGGCGATTGACCATGTACCGCTGCGGTGCGTCGAACCGCTGGCGGGCGAGGACCTGACGTGGGTGCTCTACGGGTCGGGCGGGTGCACGCTCTACGATACGGCGAAGCTGCGGGCGCTGGGCGGGTTCAACGAGGCGATGACGCCGGCTTATGTCGAAGACCTGGACGTGGGCTACCGGGGATGGCTGCGCGGTTGGCCGTCGGTGTACGTGGGGGCGGCGCGGGTGCTGCACCGGCACCGGACGACGACGGCGAAGGTCTATTCGGCGTTTGCGCTGGCCTGCGCCGTCGAACGGAACTATCTGCGGTTTGTGCTGACGGGCACGGGACCGCACTTTGGGGTGCTGTGGGAGCAGGCGCTGGGCCAATTGAACCATCAGGCGGCCAAGCAGGAGCCGGTGCGCAGCGCCGAGGTGGTGCTGGCCGAGGCCTGGAAGCTCGCTTTTGCGAAACGAAGCCAACAGGCGACCCAGGTGGAGGAGAAAGAGATCCTGGCGCTGAATGCGGGGACGGTGGCGGTGTTCCCCGGAAAGCCTTTTTGCGAAACGAAGCCAACGGTGCTGGTGGCGACGCCGTATCTGCCGTACCCGCTGTCGCACGGGGGGGCGGTGCGGATGTTCAACCTGCTGCGGGAGGCAAGCAAGACCCACAATAACGTGGTGCTTTCATTTGTCGATGAGTTGGCCCCGCCGGCGCCGGAGTTGCTGGCTTGGTGCGCCGAGGTGGTGCTGGTGGAGCGGCGGGGTTCGCATCTGCACACGAGTACGGAGCGGCCGGACGTGGTGGAGGATTTTGACCGGGAGGATTTTCGGGCGGCGTTGCGGTGGTCGCGGCGGAAGTGGAAGCCGGAGATTGTGCAGCTGGAGTTTACGCAGATGGCGCTCTATGCGCCGGACTGCCGGCCGGCGCGGACGGTGCTGGTGGAGCACGACATCACGCTCGATCTCTATGAGCAGCTGCTTGAGCGGAAGAGCGACTGGGAGACGCGGCGGCAGCACCGGCTGTGGGTTCGTTTTGAGCAGAAGGCCTGGGGCGAGGTGGACCGGGTGGTGGTGATGAGTGAAAAAGACCGGGAGCGGGTGGGCGGGCCCGGGGCGGTGGTGATCCGCAACGGGGTGGATCTCGAACGGTTTCAGCCGGTGGAGGGGGCGCCCGAGCCGCGGCGGCTGCTGTTTCTGGGTTCGTTTGCGCATCTGCCGAACCTGCTGGCGCTGGACTTTTTTCTGGCCGAGGTGTGGCCGCTGCTCGAGAATGTGACGCTGCATATCATTGCGGGCAAGAGCCACGAGCGATATCTGGAGGGCCGCGACTTCAAGCGGCCCGGCATTGAGCTCGAGGGTTTTGTGGCCGATGTGCGGGGGGCTTACGGGCGGGCGGCGGTGGTGCTGGCGCCGCTGGTGGCTTCGGCCGGGACCAACATCAAGGTGATGGAGGCGATGGCGATGCGGAAGGCGATTGTGGCGACGCCGGCCGGGATTAATGGTCTCGATCTGCGGCACGGGGTGGAGGTGATGGTGGCGCGGACGGGTGGGGAGATGGCGGTGGCGATTGAGATGCTGCTCGGCGATGGGGAGCGGCGGGAGAGTTTGGAGCGGGAGGCGCGGCGGGCGGCCGAGGCGCATTACGGGTGGGACCGGATTGGGGAGGCGCAGGCGGCGATGTACCATACATTGAGAGAGTCTTATGTCGCAAAAACTGTCTGATATCGGCTTGGTTGGCCTGGCGGTGATGGGCCAGAACCTTGCCTTGAATATTGCCGATCACGGCTTCCAGATTTCGGTCTATAACCGGACCACCGAGACGATGGAGAAGTTCCTCGCCGAAAACCCGAATACGCCGGGCGGTCTGGTGGGCGAGGCGACGCTCGAAGGGTTTGTGGCTTCGCTCGCCAAGCCGCGGAAGATTATTATTCTCGTCAAAGCCGGCAAGCCGACCGATGCCGTGATCAGTTCGCTCGAGCCGCTGCTCGAGGCCGGCGACATCGTTATCGACGGCGGGAACGCGCTGTGGACGGACACGATCCGGCGCGAGAAGGAGCTTTCGGCCAAGGGTTTCCGGTTTGTCGGTTCCGGGGTTTCGGGCGGAGAGGAGGGGGCGCGGTTCGGCCCGTCGCTGATGCCGGGCGGCGACCCGTCGAGCTTTGCCGAGATTCAACCGATTTGGGACGCGATTGCGGCCAAAGTGGACGCCGAGACGGGCAAGCCGTTGACGGGCGCGACGCCGGGGCGGCCGGTGGAGGGCGGGGTGCCGTGCACCACCTACATCGGGCCGAACGGGGCCGGGCACTACGTCAAGATGGTCCACAACGGGATTGAGTACGGCGATATGCAGATGATCTGCGAGGCGTACGCGATTCTGACGCAGCTCGGCGGGCTGACGCCGGCCGAGTGCAGCGCGGTGTTCGCCGAGTGGAACCGGGGGGTGCTCGACAGCTTCCTGATTGAGATTACGGCCGATATTCTGCAGCAGAAAGACCCGATGACGGGGGGGCCGTTCGTCGATATCGTGCTCGATACGGCCGGGCAGAAGGGAACGGGCAAGTGGACGAGTGTGAACGCGCTCGATATGGGCGTGCCGGCGCCGACGGTGGCCGAGGCGGTGTTTGCGCGGTGTCTGTCGGCGGTGAAGGAAGAGCGGGTGGCGGCTTCGGCCACGCTGCAGGGCCCGAACAGGGTGTACACGGGCGACCGGCAGCAGCTGATCCACATGGTGCACGATGCGCTGTATCTGTCGAAGATCTGTTCGTACGCGCAGGGCTTCCAACTGATGCGGACGGCGCAGGCCGAGTACAACTGGACGCTGCACTTTGGCGAGATCGCCAAGATCTGGCGGGGCGGCTGCATTATCCGGGCCGGGTTCCTGCAGAAGATCACCGAGGCGTTTACGCGGAACGCGGAGCTGGCGAACCTGCTGCTGGACCCCTACTTCAGCGCCGAGATCCATCGCTGCCAGGCCAACTGGCGGACGGTGATTGCGCTGGCGGCGGCGCATGGCATCAGCGCGCCCACCTTCTTTTCCGCGCTTTCCTACTACGACGGGTACCGTTCGGCGCGGTTGCCGGCCAATCTGCTGCAGGCGCAGCGGGATTACTTTGGCGCGCACACCTACGAGCGGACGGACTTCCCGCGGGGTAAGTTCTTCCACCTCGACTGGCCGGAGCCGGGCCGTCCGCAGCTGGCGATTTGAACCCTGCCATGACGCTGGCCGCCTACGCCAACTTCTACCGCGACCATTTGACGAACGCCGTGCTTCCGTTCTGGCTGCAGCATACGCCGGACCGGGAGCACGGCGGTTACTTTTCGTGCGTGGACCGGCAAGGGCAGGTCTACGACCCGCGCAAATACGTCTGGATGCAGGGCCGGGCGGTATGGATGTTCGAGACGCTCTACCGGCGGTTGGCGCCGCGGAGCGAATATGCGGAGTTTGCGGCCAACGTGTTTGGTTTTGTAGACCGGTATGCGCGGCGGGGGGAGCCGCGGGTGTGGTTTTCGCTAGGCCGGGACGGCGCGCCGGGGTACTTTCAGCGTAAGCCGTATTCGGCGGTGTTTGTGGCGCTGGCGTACGTTTCGCAGGGCCGGGTGGCCGAGGCGCGGGAGCTGTTTGACCGGATTGCGGGTTGGATTGCGGAGCCGGGGGCGTTGGGGCGGCCGCCGGGGCCGGTATCGCAGCTGGCCGATATCATGGTGTTGGCGCTGCTGGCGATGGAGCTGCTGGCGGTGGACGAAGACCCGCGCTACCGGCTGGTGATTGCGCAGTGTCAGGAGGCGGTGTGGGCGCACTACGAGCCGGCCAACTGGCTGCTCGTCGAGAACGTGGCGGGGCGGGAGCTGCCCGAGGGGCGGATGGTGTGTCCGGGGAGCATTCTGGAGGTGGCGTGGTTTCTGCTGCACACCACCGAACGGGTGCCGAACGCTGAGCTGGAGGGGATGCTGCTGCGGGTGATCCTGGGGGCGCTGGAGTTTGGCTGGGACGGCGAGTACGGGGGGCTGTACTACTTCATGGACCTGGACGGGCGGCCGCGGCCGGAGTTAGAGGCGAACATGAAGCTGTGGTGGCCGCACACGGAGGCGCTCTATGCTCTGGTGCTGGCGTATACGCGGACGGGCGATGAGCGGTACAAGCGGTGGCTGGACCGGGTGCACGAGTATACGTTTTCGACCTTTCCCGACAGCAAGTACGGCGAGTGGTTCGGCTACTGCGACCGCGGGGGGCGGGTGGCGACCGAGATGAAGGGCGGGGCGTACAAGTGCTGCTTTCACGTGCCGCGGGCACTGCTCTATAGCATTTTGGCGATTGAGCGGAGCGGCTAGCGGTAGAGGGCGAGGGCCTGGGCGAGGCTGTCGCGGACTTTGACGAGGCGGTGCAGGATGCCGGCCGTGGGGCCGGGGTTGCGCCGGTCGGCGTAGAGCAGGCCGACGAGATGGCCGTTGACGACAACGGGCAGCAGGGCGAACAGCGCGGCTTCGAGGGAGAGCACGAAGGGGGAGCCGCGGAAGCGGCCGTCGGTGAGCAGGTCGATGAGCAGGTCCTGCTTCATGGCGAGCGCGAGCGACAGGGGGGGGCGGTGGAGAAGGGCCACCTCGGGGGCGAACAGGCGGCGGGCGGCGCCGGGGTCGAGACCGAGCGCGGCGGCGACGACGAGCCGGTCTGGCGAGGGGGTCCATTCGCAGAATACGGCGCGGTCGAGCGAATGGTCGGCGAGGATGGTGGTGAGCGCCAGGGCGATGGCGCTGGGACGGTCGGAGACGGGGGTGTGGGTCAGCAGGGCGGTGAGGTGCTCGCGGACCTCCGGGTTGGTCACGCTCAGGCGGTGGGCCGGGATGCCGAGGTGGCAGAGCTCTTCGCGGGTCTCGTCGATGGCGGTCTCCATCATGGGGAGCAGTTGGGGGATGGTGAGGTGGAAGACGGAGCCGTAGGCGGAGACCCAATGTTCGAGGATTCTGCGCTGTTCGGTCTGCTGGGCGCGCTGGAGAGCGCCGACGACGACATTGGCGAGTTTGGCGGCGAGGGCGGTGCGGCTTTCCGGGTCCTCGGCGGCGTTGGCGCGGAGCACATCGGGGGCCACGGCGACGGCCATATGGGGCGAGCCGTGGAGGCCGAAGCTGGCGAGAATGGCCGCGCCGGCTTCGTCGAAGGTAAAGCCGGCCTGTTTGCGGCACTCGCCCTTTTCGGCGAGCAGTTTGCCGTCGCAGGCGGCGAGGATGCGGGCGTAGGGTTCCGGGCGGTGGTGGGCGAAGGCGATTTCGCCGAGGTTGGCGAGCATGCCGGCGAGATACGCCTCTTCCGAGGGGCGGCCGCCGGGGCTCGCGGCGAGCTGCCGGGCGACATTGGCGGCCAGCAGGGAGAGGGCGGTGAGGTCGATAGCGGCAACCGAACTGCCGGCGCAGTGGCGGAGGAAGCGGGTACTGGCGGCGACGCGGGTGAGTTCGTCGAGGCCGAGCAGCGAGGCGGCGTGGGCCACACTGAGGATGGGGCGGCGGGAGCGGTTGTAGAGGGCCGAGTTGGCGATGCGGAGCACGCGCAGGGTGAGGGCGAGGTCGCGCTCGATGGCCTGGGCGAAGGTGTGGATGGTGGCCTCGCCATCGGAGGCCAGCGCGAGCAGGGCGCGGACATTTTCGGCGCAGGCCGGGAAGTCCGGATCGCTGCCGACCTGTTGCAGAAACACGACCAGCGGGGTGACCGCCGGCTTCCGGCTCTCCGTTTCGACTGCTTCCTTGGGTATCATGTAAAGTTGCACCCTCCCTTATTGCTCTTCGACATCGATGGCACTCTCGTGAGGCGGGCCGGTCCGCTGCACCGGCAGGTGCTTGAGGAGGCGGCGGCGGCGGTGACCGGTGTGGCGGCGACGACGGCGAACATTCCGACGCAGGGGATGCTGGACGGGCAGATTTTGACGCTGATGCTGCGGGAAGCGGGGTTGTCACGGGCGGCGATCGGGCGGGCGATGCCGGCGATGATGGAGATGGCGCAGGAGTTGTACGTGGCGCGGTGTCCGGATTTGCGGAAGAAGGTGTGCCCGGGGGCGCGGAGTGTGCTGCACAGGCTGGCGCGGAAGCGGGTGCGGACGGGGTTGGTGACGGGGAACCTGTCGCGGATTGGCTGGCAGAAGATGGAAAGCGCCGGGCTGCGGCAGTACCTTCATTTCGGGGCGTTTGCCGAACAGGGCGATGAGCGGCGGAAGCTGGTGGGGCAGGCGGTGCGGGAGGCGCGGCGGGCGGGTTGGATTACGCGCCAGTCGCTGGTGGCGCTGGTGGGGGACCACGAGAACGATATTCTGGCGGCGCAGGCGAACGGGATTCCCGTGATTTCGGTGGCGACCGGGGTTTCGACGGCTGCCGAGTTGCGGAAACTGAATCCGGATTACCTGATTGAAGACCTGCGGAGTTTTCCGTGGCAGGAGTTATCACTTTGAGAGAACGGGAATCGCAGACGCTGGCGGTGAAGCGCGCCCAGGTGGAGTTCCACAACTTTGCTTCGCTGGGCGAACCGGAGCGGGCCGAGCGGGTCTACCGGGATGAGAACGCCCGGCGGGGGGCGATTTTGCACCATCACGCGGCGTTTATTGGCTCGATGACGCCGTTTTTGGAGATTGGGGCCAACGCGGGCCACTCGTCGTACATGCTGTGCAACGAGTTTGGCGAGGATGGGTTTGCGCTGGATATTTCGGCCGATTCGCTGCGTCATGGCATGGCGCTGATGGACAAGTGGGGGCTGGAGAAAGCGCCGGTGCGGATTGCGGGCGATGCGCTGAACCTGCCGTTTCAGGACAATTCGCTGCGGGCGGTGATCGCCTACCAGATGCTGTCGCAGTTTCAGGATATTGAAGCCGTGTTTGTGGAAGCCAAGCGGGTGCTGGCGCCGGGCGGCACGTTTATCTTCGCCGAGGAGCCGATGCGGCGGAAGCTTTCGCTCCGCCTGTACCGCTGCCCGTACTACGAGACGATGAAGTGGTGGGAGCGGAAGCTGTACGACTGGGGGTTGCTGGGCTTTCTCGTGCAGGACGTGATTGGCGCGGCGCAGGAGGAGGGGTTTGGGATCCGGCAGAACCACCGGATGGAGCTGCGGGACTGGCACGGGCTGATGGTGAAGCACTTTGCCGATAACCAGTTCCGGCTGTTTCTGCCGCAGCGCGGATGGGGCGAGAAGCTGATCCGGTGGGTGGGGCGGCGGATTGACAAAGTGGGATCGGACTGGGTGCCGGCGCGGCTGCTGGGCGGGACGCTGGCGGCGATGTGCAGGAAACACGGAGAGGCGGAGGTGGACCGGACGGCGCCGTTTGAGTCGCGGCTGCGGTGTCCGGACTGCCACGCGGGGATGCGGGTGGACGAGGCGGGGACGCTGCATTGCCGGGCGTGCGCGTACGCGGCGCCGAACGAGGGCGGGGTGTATAACCTGATCCGGTCGGTGGAGAAGCGGGAGTTGTATCCGGGCGATCGGGATGACGTGATTGACTTTACGCTGCCGGGGCACGAGACGAAGCTGCTGGCGGGCTGGTTTCAGCTGGAGGGGAGCTACGGGAACAAGTACCGCTGGATTGGCGAGCGGGCGACAGCCCGATTGAAGCCGCTCGATGGGGCGCCCAAGCGCATCCGGATCCGCGGGCACGCGAGCGCGGAGTTTTTGCGGCCCGGCGCGTTTGTGAAGGTGCGGGTAAACGGGGAGGAGGCCGTGGCGTGGGAGGCGGAGCGAACGGGGTTGTTTATTCTCGAAGCCGATGTGGCGGCGGCGGAGGAGTATGTCGTCGAGATCGTGGCGGGGCCGCTGTGGCAGGCGCCGAACGATGAGCGGCGGTTTACGGTGACGCTGAGTATGCTGCGGCTAATCCCCCGCGACTAGCCGGGAGCCGGTGTGCTGGTCGACCAGTTCGAGGGAGCCGGACTGGGGGTAGTAGACGGCGAGGCAGTTGGCGTTGAGGAGCACGGCCATGAGCTTGCCCATGAGGAGATAGGCTTCGTCGTCGGCGGGACCGCTCTGCAGGTCGATGGACCACCAGCCGCGGTGGCGGCGGACGGCGGCGCCGGTTTCCGTGGAGGTCACTTTAGCGGCGAGGTCTTCGACGAACATGCCGCGGACGGCCTGCAGGACGAACGTCCGGGGTCCGATGGTAAGGCGGGGCCATTGGACGGTGAAGGCGCCTTCGCCCCAGGCGCGGGTGGCGGCCAGGGTGGCGGTGTTCTGCGGCAGTTCGCGGTGATCCTGCAGGAGGAAGACGATGGAGACGAGCGGGTCGCCGGGGGCGAACGCGAAAAGACCCTTAATCCAGGAAGCAAGACCCACGCCGTGATTATAGAATAATGCCATGCGGTTAGCCGTTTTTTTCCTGATAGCGATGACCGTTTGGGGTCAGAAGCGGTTCTGGGCGTTTCAACCGCTTGCACCGGCGGCGGGCACCATTGACGAGATTCTGCAGCCGCAGGGGACGGCGGTGGGGGACGGGGCGTGGGCGCGGCGGGTGAGCTTTTCGCTGACCGGACTGGCGCCGGAGGCGGGGCGGCCGCGGGACCGGGCGGCGTACGTGGACAGTCTGCTGGCGAGTCCGCACTATGGCGAGCGGTGGGCGAGGCACTGGCTTGACCTGATGCGCTATGCCGAGACGAACGGGCACGAGTTCGATAACGACAAAAGCGACGCGTGGCGGTACCGGGATTACGTGATCCGGGCGTTGAATGAAGACTTGCCGTACGATCAGTTTGTGCGGGAGCACGTGGCGGGGGACCTGCTGGCGGCGCCGCGGGTGTCGGCCGATGGCGCGTATCTGGAATCGCCGATGGCGACGGGGGCGTGGTGGTTCGGAGAGATTTTGAACTCGGCGACGGACTCGGCCAAGTCGCGGGCGGACGCCGTGGACAACCAGATTGACGTGTTTTCAAAAGCCTTTCTGGGGTTGACGGTGGCGTGCGCGCGATGCCACGACCATAAGTTCGACCCGATTCCGATGGCCGATTACTATGCCCTGGCCGGGGTGATGCATTCGACCAATTTGCGGGAGGCGGTGGTGGATTCGCCGGCGCGGCGGGAGGCGATTCGGGCGAAGTTGGGACCGCGGCCGGTGGCGCGGGGCGTGCGGTTGGCGTTGCGACCGGGCGATGAGCTGTTTGCCGGATTTGAGAACTGGCGGGCGGAGGGGCAGGCGATGGGGGTGAGCGATGGGGTGGCGAGTTCGGCGCCGCTCGAAGGGGTGGGGTCGTTGACTTCGGCCAAGTTCAAGATGCCGAAGTTTTATGTGCACGTGCTGATGCAGGGTTCGAAGTACCGGCGGCCGCGGGTGGGCGAGGGGGAGCTGCGGCTGACGCTGGTGGCCGATGATTTTAAGAGCTCGCACTGGTTTCCGTCGGGGGTGCCGGGGTTTACGTGGAAGACGCAGCGGATGACGCTTTCGCACGGACGGGAGTGTTACTTCGAGCTGGTGGACCGGTCGCGGAGCGGGTATTTGGGCCTAGCGGCGATTGTGATCTCGGACCACAAGACACCGCCGGGGATTTTGGAGAATGCCGCGCTGGCGGCGCCGGGACGGGTGGTGGACCTGCCGGAGTCGACCTTTGCGATGATCAGCCGGGATGAGGCGCCGCGGAATGCGCGGCTGCATGTGCGGGGGAGCCATTTGGACCTGGGGCCGGAGGTGGCGCGGGGGTTTTTGAAAGTACTGACGACGGAGAAGAGGGAGCTGGCGGGGAGCGGGCGGCGGGAGTTTGCCGAGTGGCTGACGGAGGACGCGCGGGCGCTGCTGGCGCGGGTGGTGGTGAACCGGGTGTGGAAGCACCATTTCGGCAAGGGGCTGGTGGCGTCGACGGATAACTTCGGGCTGCTGGGGGAGCGGCCGGCGAACCGGGGGCTGCTGGACGCGCTGGCGGCGCGGTTGATTGCGGGCGGGTGGCGGCTGAAGCCGCTGCACCGGGAGATTTTGCTGTCCGAGGCCTATGCGCGGACGGTGCCGGTGCGGCGGCTGGAGGCCGAGGCGATTCGGGATACGATGCTGCAGTTGTCGGGACGGTTGGACCGGAAGCTGTACGGGCCGAGCGTGATGCCGCACATCAGCGCTTACCAGGACGGGCGGGGGAAGCCGCCGTCGGGACCGCTTGACGGGGACGGGCGGCGGAGCATTTACATTCAGGTGCGGCGGAATTTTCTAACGCCGATGTTTTTGGCCTTCGATCATCCGCTGCCGATTTCGGCGATCGGGAACCGGACTTCGAGCGTGGTGCCGACGCAGGCGCTGCTGCTGCTGAACAACGAGTTTGTGCTGGGGCAGGCGCGGGGGTGGGCGCAGCGGACGATGCGGGAGGGTTTGGGGCCGGAGGAGCTGGTGGGGGCGCTCTACCGGGCGGCGTTTGCGCGGGAGCCGCGGACCGAGGAGCGGGTGGCAGCGATTGACTATCTGCGGCAGCACGGGGACAACGAGGAGTCGCGGGCGGACCTGTGCCACGTTTTATTCAATACGGCGGAGTTCAGCTATGTTCAATAGGCGGCAGTTTTTGGCGATGGCGCTGGGGGCGCCGCACTTTGCGCCGAAGGCGAAGTCGGTGATTTTTCTCTTCATGGACGGGGGGCCGTCGCAGATGGACACCTTCGACCCGAAGCCGCGGCTGCGGGCCGAGGACGGCAAGCCGCTGCCGTTCCGGCCGCCGACGACGGTGTTCAACATTTCCGATAAGATTCTCGGTTCGCCGTTTGCGTTCCGGCGCTACGGACAGGCGGGGACGCCGGTGAGCGAGCTGTTTCCGGAGACGGCGCAGTGCGTGGATGACCTGTGCGTGATACGGAGCATGGTGGCGGACCACTCCGAGCATACGGCGGCGAACTACTTCATCCACTCGGGCAGCGGCTTTCAGGGGCGGCCGAGCATGGGGGCGTGGGTGAACTATGGCCTGGGGAGCGAGAGCAAGAATTTGCCGGGCTACGTGGTGCTGGAGGCCGGGCTGATTCCGCCGGGCGGGCTGGACTGCTTTGGCGCGGGGTTTCTGCCGGCGAGCTACCAGGGGACGCTGTTCAAACGCGGGGCGACGCCGATTGCCGATCTGGAGCCGCCGGCGGCCGAGCGGCCGAAGCAGAAAGACAAGCTGGCGCTGCTGGCGCAGTTGAACCGGGGCTACGGGGGGTCGAGCGAGGTGGAGGCGTTTATCCGGAACTACGAACTGGCGTTCCGGATGCAGGCGGCGGTGCCGGAGCTGCTGGATTTGCAGGGGGAGAGCGAGGCGACGCGGAAGCTGTACGGGATGGACGAGGAGATGACGGCCGAGTTTGGGCGGGAGTGTCTGCTGGCGCGGCGGCTGGTGGAGAAGGGCGTGCGGTTTGTGGAGCTGCTGACGCCGGCGCGGCCGGGGCTGGACCGGTGGGATCAGCACAGCGGGATTGAGAACGGCCACCGGATCAACGCGCGGAGCGTGGATAAGCCGATTGCGGGGCTGCTGCGGGACTTGAAGGGCCGGGGACTGTTGAAAGATACGCTGGTGATTTGGGGGGGCGAGTTTGGGCGGACGCCGTGCGCGCAGATGCCGGATAATGGGGACCGGAGCCGGGTGGGGCGGGATCATAATCCGTACGGGTTTACGATGTGGATGGCGGGGGGCGGGGTGAAGGGCGGGATGGTGTACGGGGCGACGGATGAGTATGGGTACTTCGCGGTGGAGAACAAGGTGCATGTGCACGATCTGCACGCGACGATGCTGCACCTGCTGGGGCTCGATCATAAACGGCTGACGTATCGCTACTCGGGGCGCGATATGCGCTTGACCGATGTACACGGGAACGTGGTGAAGGAGATTCTCGGGTAAACTAAGAGGTTCATGCTTTGTGCTGGAATTGTAGGTCTGCCGAACGTCGGCAAGAGTACCCTTTTTAACGCGTTGACCCAGAGCCGGAAGGCGATGGCGGCCAACTACCGGTTCTGTACGATTGAGCCGAATAACGGCATCGTGACGGTGCCGGATGAGCGCCTGGAGGTGCTGTCAAAAATCAGCGGCTCGCAGAAGATTGTGCCGAGCGTGTTTGAGTTTGTCGATATCGCCGGCCTTGTGAAGGGCGCGAGCCAGGGCGAGGGGCTGGGGAACCAGTTTCTGGGCCACATCCGGGAAGTGGACGCGATTGTGCAGGTGGTGCGGTGTTTTGAGAACGCCGATATTGAGCACGTCATGGACACGGTGGACCCGGTGCGGGATATCGAGGTGATTGATACCGAGCTGATTCTGGCCGATCTCGAGAGCGTGCAGAAGCGGCGGCAGCGGAACGCGAAGGCGGCCAAGTCGGGCGACAAGAAAGCCGCGGCGGAGTTGGAGTTGCTCGACCGGCTGGAGCCGCATTTGAGCTCAGGGAGGCATGCGTTTTCGCTGGAGACGACGGCGGAGGAGAAGGCGCTGATGAAGCCGCTGTTCCTGTTGACGTACAAGCCGACGCTGTTTGCGTGCAACGTGGCCGAGGGCGACCTGGCGAATCCGGACGCCAATCCGTGGGTGGGCAAGGTGCGGGAGCTGGCGGCGAAGCACCATGGGTGTGAGGTGGTGGTGGTGTCGGCCGAGATTGAGGCCGAGCTGATGAATCTGTCGGCCGAGGAGCGGGCGGAGTATCTGGAGAGCCTGGGGGTGAAGGAGGGCGGCGCGGGGAGTTTGATCCGGGCGGCTTATCATCTGCTGGGGCTGCGGACGTATCTGACGACGGGGGAGAAGGAGACGCGAGCGTGGACGATCCGCGCCGGGGATAAGGCGCCGCAGGCGGCCGGGGTGATTCACTCCGACTTTGAAAAGGCCTTTATTTCGGCCGAGACGATCGCCTACGACGACCTGGTAGCGCTGGGGAGTTTTGCCGCCGCCCGGGCGGTGGGTAAGCTCCGGACGGAAGGCAAAGAGTACGTCGTGCAGGACGGCGACGTGATGGAGTTCAAGACGTTCGTCTAAGTGAGAATGGTGAACGCGGTCTCGGTGCGGACAACGGGGCGGTAGAGCGTATCGCGTTCGAAGGGCTGGCGGCCGGCTTCGCGGATGAGGCGGAGAAGGTCGCCGCGACGGAGGTTCTGGCTGGTGGTGGCGCCGGCGTCGTGGTAGATCTTCTCTTCGACGACGGTGCCGTCGATGTCGTTGGCGCCGAAGCGTTGGGCGATTTGGGCGATGGCCTCGGACATCATAACCCAGTAGGCTTTGATGTGGGGGATGTTGTCGAGCAGGAGGCGGGAGACGGCGATGTTGCGGATATCGTCGAAGCCGGTGGTGGTGGGCAGGTGGGCCATGGCGGTGTTGGCCGGGTGGAAGGCGAGGGGGATGAAAGTTTGGAAGCCGCCGGTTTCGTCCTGTAACTCGCGGAGCTTGACGAGATGGTCGACACGATCGGCCTCGGTTTCGATGTGGCCGTAGAGCATGGTGCAGTTGGATTTGAGGCCGAGTTGGTGGGAGGAGCGGGCGATTTCGAGCCACTCGCCGCCGTCGATTTTGTGATCGCAGATGACGCGGCGGATGCGTTCGCTGAAGATTTCGGCGCCGCCACCGGGCTGGGAGTCGATGCCGGCGGCGATGAGGCGTTCGAGGACTTCGCGGTTGGAGATCTTCATGCGCTTGGCGAATTAGGAGACTTCGACCATGGTGAAGGCCGTGAGGTGGACCTGGGGGTAGCGCTCTTTGAGACCGCGGATCATCTGGCAGTACCAGTCGAGGGTGAGTTCGGGGTGGAGGCCGCCGACGATGTGGAACTCGCTGACAGCTTCCGAGTAGCCTTCGCCGGCGCGGTGCCAGACCTCTTCGAGCGACATGGTGTAGCCTTTGGGGTCCTTGGCTTTCTTGCCGAAGGCGCAGAGGCGGCAGGAGGCGGTACAGACGTCGGTGGGGTTGATGTGGCGGTTGACGTTGAAGTAGGTCAGGTCGCCGTGGAGGCGTTCGCGGACGAGGTTGGCGAGGTAGCCGACACCGAGCAGGTCGGGGGTCTGGTAGAGGACGAGGCCGTCAGCGGGGGAGAGGCGCTGTTCGGTCTGCACCTTCTCGAGAATCGGCAGCAGGCGGGCATCTTCGAATTGGGGAATCATAGTTTGGTGCTCCAGTAGACGTCGGCGGCCCAGAAGGCAAAAAAGAGCACACTGACATAGCCGTTGACGGTGAAGAAAGCGGCGTTGACTTTGCTGAGGTCGTGGGGTTTGACGAGGGAGTGTTCGTAGACGAGCAGGGCGGCGACGGCGGCGACGCCGGCCCAGGCGAGGGGACCGAGGCCGAAGGTGTCGACGAGCAGGGCGAGGCAGAGGAGCATGCCGGCGTGAAGAGCGCGGGCGAGCAGGAGGGCACGGGCGACGCCGAGGCGCTGGGGGAGGCTGTAGAGGCCGGCGGAGCGGTCGAAGGCGACATCCTGGCAGGCGTAGATGACGTCGAAGCCGGCGGTCCAGAAGGTGACGGCGGCGGTGAGCCAGAGGATGCGGGCGTCGAGCGCGCCGGTGACGGCGATCCAGGCGGCGGCGGGGGCGATGCCGAGGGCGAAGCCGAGGACGAGGTGGGAGAAGCTCGTGAAGCGTTTGGTGAAGGAGTAGAAGAAAACGATGAGAAGGGCGGGCAGCGAGAGGTAGAAACAGAGGGGGCCGAGGGCGGCGGCGGCGAAGACGAAGGCGAAGGACATGACGAACAGGAAGCCCCAGGTGAAGCGCTTCGAAAGCTTGCCGGCGGGAATTTCGCGGGCTTTGGTGCGGGGGTTGGCGGCGTCGATTTCCGCGTCGAGGAGGCGGTTAAACGCCATGGCGGCGCTGCGGGCGGTGACCATGGCGAGGACGATCCAGACCAGTTTTTCGACGGCGCCCGCGCGGGGGAACCCCTGGGAGCGCCAGGCAAGGAGCGCGCCGGTGAGCGCAAAGGGCAGAGCGAACACGGAGTGTTCGAATTTGATCATTCCCAAGGTGAGGCGGAGCCGTTCCCAAAACATTCTGCGTTACCATTTTACTGGATGCTCGCCCGATCATTTCTGCTTCTGTTTGTCGCCGGATTCCTTGGCTGCTCTTCGAGCCCCCGCAAGACCGCAACGGTGGAAGACTTTCACCTGCGCGAGGTGAAACTACCGAACGGCAGGGTCTTGAAGGTGGAGACGATGTCGAAGATGGCGGACGTCATGCGGGGCATGATGTTTCGGGATTCGCTGGCGCCGGACCGGGGGATGCTGTTTATTCACGGGGAGCCGGGGCTGTATCCGTACTGGATGTATCAGGTACGGATTCCGCTCGATATTGTCTGGATCGACCGTTACAAGATTGTCACGGAGATCTCTCCTGAGACCCCGCCCTGCCCGAGCGAAAGCAGCTCCGCATGTCCGAAGTTTGGCGGTTCGAGAACGTCCCTCTACGTTCTTGAGATGGCCGCCGGAGAAGCGGCGAGAAACAAACTACAAGTTGGCGACAGGATCGAATTCTAATATGGACCATAACTTACTGAGGGACCTGCTTGAGCAGGTTAAGGATGGACGGACGGAGGTGGCGGCGGCGGCCGAACGGTTGCGCCACCTGCCATTTGAAGATTTGGGATTTGCCAAGGTGGACCACCACCGGGCGCTGCGCCATGGGGTGCCGGAGGTGATCTTCGGCCTGGGCAAGGCGCCGGAGCACGTCGTGGATATCGCCCGGAAGTTGCAGGAGAAGGCGAGCAATCTGCTGATTACGCGGACGACGAAGGAGTGCGCCGCGATGGTGATGGAAGCCATACCGGGGGCCGAGTATTTTCCGCTGTCCGGCTGCATCCGGGTCTGGCGGGATAAGACGGTCTTTGGGCGCGGAAAAGTGGGAATTGTTTGCGCCGGGACGAGCGACATTCCGGTGGCCGAAGAGGCCAAGGTGACGGCCGAGGTGATGGGGAACGAGGTTTTCTCGATCTACGACGTCGGGGTGGCGGGGATCCACCGGTTGATGAGCAACCGGGAGCGGCTGATGGAGGCGAAGGTCCTGGTGGTATGCGCGGGCATGGAGGGGGCGCTGCCGTCCGCCGTGGGCGGGTTGGTGAGCGTGCCGGTGATTGCGGTGCCGACTTCGGTGGGCTACGGAGCGGCGTTCCAGGGTTTGGCGGCGATGTTGGGCATGTTGACGAGCTGCGCGAGCAACGTCACCGTGGTGAATATCGACAACGGCTTTGGCGGCGCGTACGTAGCGAGTTTGATTAACCGGCCTTAGGCGAGGGGTTCAAGGACGACGTAGAGTCCGAAGCGGGGTTCGAGCGAACCCCGCCCCCAGCGGTTGACGACCCAACGGGCGCGCAGGAAGCGGACCTCGGCCTCTGGCGGCAGGGTCAGCACGAGGGCCGAAGTGCCCACGTAGAACTTCTGGGGGAGCGCGGCCAGCGGGGCGCCGGGCCACGCGGCGCCGTCCGGCGAGCCTTCGAGCAGTAGTTCGAGCGACTCCTGCTCGACGATGGAGGTGATGCCGAGCGTCAACTGGACGGTCCTCCAGTGCGGGGGACGTTCGAGCGCGGGGGAAGCGCCGTTGGCATGGACTACCGTCTCGGGAAGTAGGAAAACCGGAACCATGCCAGCGCGTTAGACTTCGCCGGCGGGCTTAGCCGGCGCGGGGCGGTTAGGTTCGAGAATCTCCACCTGATCCTTGGTCAGATGCACGACGCGAACCTGGCCGCGGGGCCCGATGGGTCCGATATCGCGGCCGGCCTTCTGCACCGTGATCCCGCCGGCGTTGCCGACCACCATCCGGGCCGATTCGCTCGTCCGCATGGACTGGCTCTGGCCCGGTTCGAGCACACCCATGAAGATCCGCTTGCCATCGGCGGTCACTTCAAGCCAGGTCTTTTCGGTGGCGGCGATGTTCAGTGAAATGACACCTTCGACGAAGGATTCGGGGCCGGGGGCGGCGGCAGCGGTGGTGACGGGGCTGACGGGGACCTCGGCGGCAGGGGCGGCCGGGGCGGCGGGTTGGGCCGGGACAACGGGTTGGAGCGCGGGGCGGTCGGCCACGGCGGCGCGGGCGGTTTCCGAGCCGCGGAGATTATCCCAGAGCAGCGAGACCAGACCGCCGCCGGCGATCAGCACCACCAGGGCGGCAACGGCCAAGCCGGTGCGTCCGTCGAAAAAAGACGTCGGTTTATCGGTCACGGGCGCAATGGAAATCAACCGTCGCTCGGCGAGCAGACGGGCACGGGGATCCCGGGCGGCGCCGATGGCCTGGAGGTCCACCCCCGCGTTGGCCCCTGCGATCGCGCTGTATTCGCTTTCAAACTGCTGCCCGTTCAGACCAAGCGCCTGGGCGTACTGGCGGACGAAACTACGGTTGAAGAAACCGCCCGGGAGCAGATCCCACTGCTCGGACTCAATCGCTTCCAGATACCTGGATCCAATACGCAAATCGTCGGCAATGGGGCCGATGTCCCTGCCCTGCCGGAGGCGCTCATCCCGTAACCGCTGCCCTAAGCTTGCCATAGAACCAGATTTTCCGATCCAGATTATAATATACCATTGTCGAGCGAAGTCCCAGAACCGCAGGTGAGCGTGATCGTAGTGAACTGGAACCGTGGTCAGTTGCTGCGCGAATGCCTCCTATCTCTATCAAAACAGGTGACATCGGCCGGTTTCCCCTTTCCTGCCGAGACGATTGTCATCGATAACGGATCCGTGGACGGATCCCCTGAACTGGTGATGGCGGAGTTTCCGGCGGTGCGGCTGATCCGCAACCGGACCAACCGGGGATTCTGCGCGGCCAACAATCAGGGGATTGCGGCGGCCCGGGCCGGACGGATCGCGCTGCTCAACAACGATGCGGTGGCCGAGCCGCACTGGCTGGCCGAACTGAGCGCGGCGCTTGAGGGGGCGGAGTCGATCGGGATGGCCGCCAGTAAGATTGTGCAATATGAGGCGCCGGACCGCATTGATAAGGCGGGGCACATTCTCTACCTCGACGGGCAGAACCGGGGACGCGGCACGGGCGAGACCGACCGTGGCCAATACGATGGTCCGCTTGAGGTGGGGTGGCCGGATGGCTGCGCGGCCATGTATCGTAGAGCGATGCTCGATCAGATCGGAGGCTTTGACGAGGACCTGTTTGCGTACGCCGATGACGCCGAACTGGGTTTGCGGGCGCGGATTGCCGGATGGCGCTGCGCGTACGCGCCCCGGGCGGTGGTGCGGCACCGGCGCGGGGCTACGCTGGGCCGGGGCAACCCGCAGCGGGTGTTTTTGATTGAACGGAACCGGATTCTGCTGGCGGCGAAGCTGTTTCCGTGGCGTCTGCTGGTGTTGAACCCCTACTATTTCGGGCGGCGCCTATGGGCGGCGCCCCGGCAATCCGGCGATATGGCGGCGTTTCCGGGCTGGGGCGGGAAGTTGGCTCTGGCGGCGGCGGTGGTGCGGGCGGATCTGGCCGCGCTCTGGCTGCTGCCGAAGTTTTTGGCCAAGCGCCGCGAGGTCCGCCGCCTGGCCCGGCTGCGGGGGCGCGAACTGGCTGATCTTTTGCGGCGGGAAGCTCCCGCCCCGGCGCTGATGTACGGCCAATGAGCGAGCAGCGAGGTACCCATTGTCCGGCCTGCGGGCACGGCGACTACAAGTCGCTGTTCCATGGAACAGACCGGCTCTACGCCACGACGACGCGGAGTTTCACCGTTGTCGAGTGTTCCCAATGCCGGCTGCTCCGGCTTTTTCCGCAGCCGGATCCGGCCGAGTTGGGCCGCTACTACCCGGCCAATTACTGGTTCAACCCGGTGGCAAACCCGGCGGCCTCCCCCGAGGAGCGCTACCGCCGATTTGTGCTCAACGACCATGTGCGTTTTGTAGAGCGGGCGATTGAGGCGGCCGGAGAGCGCGGGCCGGTTCTGGACGTAGGCTGCGGTGGAGGGCTGTTTCTGCGCCTGCTGCGGGAGCGGGGGCACCGGGTGGTCGGACTGGACTTTTCGATCGATGCGGCGCGGGTGGCCTGGGAGCAGAACCGGGTACCGGCGCTGTGCGCGACGCTATCGCGCGCCCCGCTGGCTCCGCGCACGTTTTCGACGATCACGATGTTTCACGTCCTTGAGCATCTGTATGATCCGATTGGCTACTGCGATGCGGCGCGGGAGCTGCTGCGCGACGACGGGCGCCTGGTGATTCAGGTACCCAACGCCGCCTGCTGGCAGTTTCTGCTGTTTGGCGAGCACTGGAACGGCATCGACATTCCCCGCCACCTGATCAACTTCAAGGAAAAAGATCTGGTGAACCTGCTCGATGTCTGCGGCTTCACGGTGGTTCGCCGCAAGCACTTTTCGCTGCGCGACAATCCGGCCGGGCTGGCGACTACGCTCGCCGTGGGCCTCGACCCGATGGCGCGCCGAATCCGCGTGCCGCACGAGACGCCGGGGCAGCGGCTGTGGAAAGATGCGGTTTACTTTGGCCTGATGCTCGCGTGTCTGCTGCCCACGGCGGTGGAGGCCGCCTGCGGGGCGGGATCGACCATCATGGTGGAAGCCCGCAAGAAATGAGAGGGTACATCCTGCACTTTGAGGCGGCGATTGCGGCCGCCGTGGCCGGCCTGGCGGGGGAGCTGGCCCCGGGGAGCCGCGTGCTCGACGCGGGCGCGGGCGAGGGGCAGTACGCGTCCCGTTTCACCGGCCACCGCTACGTTGGGGTGGACCTCGGGGTGGGCGATGCGCGGTGGGACTATACCGGGCTGCACGCCATCGCCGACCTGCGCGCGCTGCCCTTTGCGGACGGCGTCTTTGCCGGGGTGTTGAACGTCGTGACGCTCGAGCATGTCAGCGAACCCCAGGTGGTGGTGCGGGAGATGGCGCGGGTGCTCGCCGCCGGCGGCCGGCTGCTGCTGATCGTTCCGCACGAGTGGGAGGTGCATCAGCATCCGCACGACTATTTCCGCTACACGCGCTTTGGCTGCCAACTCCTGCTCGAACGGGCCGGGCTGACGGTGGACTCTATCCGGCCCGTGGGCGGCTACTTCCGGCTGTTGAGCCGGCGGCTGCTATCCGGCTATAAGTTTTTCCCGGCGCCGCTCAGCTGGCTGTGGCTGGCGGCAGTGGCGGCTCCGGCGCTGTTGCTACCGTGGCTTGACGGACTCGACCGGCGGGCCGACTACACCCTGGGCTACATCTGCCACGCGCACAAGGACCCCCAATCGGGTTACGCTGATGGCTATGCCGAAACGCCGTGATCTGATTGCTCTTGCCGCCCCGCTGGCGCTGTTCGCCGCCAAGCCCGGGGGGCTGCCCAATGTGACGCTCAACGCCAAGGACGTCAAGGTGCAGAAGAACCCCTTTGGCGAACTGCGCATTTACTTCGACGGCCCCACCGACCAACTGCGGGCCATGACCGCCGGCAGCCTGCGGCTGAACGCCGGGGCGACGCCCCATCCGCCGCACACGCACCCGGAGGAGGAGTTCATGGTGGTAACCGAAGGCACGGGCGAGATGTTTTGCGATGGGAAGACCGTGGTGGTCGGGCCGGGGTCAATGATGTACTGCGCCGCCAATGTGTCGCACGGGATTGTGAATACAGGGAAGAAACCGCTGTTATTCTACTTTTATAAGTGGAAAGCTTAATGCGGCTTTAACCATTCTTTGCAGAGTTTTGGTTGTTTCCGGGTGTCTCAGGCTCTAGAGTAGTTCGAATGGAAGCAACCGACGCCGAGTTGATGTGCCGCTTTCAGCGGGGTGACCTGGTAGCCTACGAAGATCTCGTCGGCCGCTACACGATCCGCCTGCACCGGTTTCTGCAGCGGCTCGTGTTGAATGCCGCCGTGGCCGAGGAGTTAACGCAGGATACGTTTCTCCGCGTGTTTCTGGCCCGGGAGCGCTATCAGGCATCCGCCACGTTTTCCACCTGGATCTACCGGATTGCCACCAACCTCGCCCTGAACTGGCTGCGCGACTCGCGCCACGTCCGGCAGGCGGCGAGCCTCGAAGCCCTGACGATATTCGGAACGCGAATGCAGATTCCCTGCCCGGTGCGAACGGCGGAGCAAGACCTGCTGGAGTTAGCCGAACGGGATCGGATCCGGCTGGCGATCACTGCCCTGCCCGAACGGCAACGCCTCGCCGTGATCCTCCACAAGTACGAAGGCATGGACTACGAGAACATTGCGCGCACCCTGGGCTGTTCGGTACCGGCGCTCAAAAGCCTGCTTTGCCGGGCCTATGCGGTGCTGCGGGGCCGTTTGATCGCGGCCCCGGAGCCGCAAAATCAGAACTCGTTGCCCTTGTACATGGTAGCCACGAACTGCTCGTAGCCGTTATAGAGCAGCGTGGGTTTGCGCTGCATGGACGGAATCAACTGCTCGACGGCCTGGGACCAGCGGGGGTGGGGCTTCTTGGGATCGATATTGGAATAGAAACCATATTCCTGCGCGTTGAGTTTATTCCAGAAGGTGGGGGGTTCGGAGGAGGTGAACTCAATCTTCACAATGGACTTGATGGACTTATAGCCATACTTCCAGGGGACGACGAGACGCACCGGGGCGCCGTTCTGTTTGGGCAGCGGCTTACCGTACATGCCGGTGGTGAGCAGGGTCAGCTCATTCATGGCCTCGTCCATGCGGAGACCTTCAAAATAGGGCCAAGGGTAGGGGGCCTGCTTCATGCCCGGCATCTGGTTGGGGCGGTTGACGGTGACGAAGCGGAGATATTTGGCGGAGGATTTGGGTTCGACGAGCTTGATGAGTTCACTGAGCGGGAAGCCGGACCAGGGGACCGCCATCGCCCAGCGTTCGACGCAGCGGAAGCGGTAGAGCCGTTCTTCGATGGAGAATTTTTTGAGCAGGTCGTCGAGATCGAGGGTTTGGGGCTTGTTCACCTGCCCGGTGATTTCGATCTTCCAGGGCGAAATAACAAACTCACTGGTAAGCGCGGCCAGGCCCTCTTTGGCGTAAGGGTTGAACTCGTAGTAGTTGTTGTAGCCGGTGGCGGCCCACTCTTCGGTTACCGGGCGATCGAGCGTGTACTTCTCATTCCGCTTGGGCGCCGCGGCGGCGAGTCCCGGCAGCGCCAGTAGGCCGGAGGCCGTCAAAAGCTGGCGGCGATTGTAAAAAGCCGACTCCGGCGTCGCTTCCCGTTCGGGAATCTCCCAACCTTTTCGCATCCGTATCCACATGCTTCTACTGTACAAAGTTTAGAAGCCGGAAGGCGGTGGGATCCGCGTCCCAACAGATGCGGCCAGTGCGCTACGGAGATCGCGCCAGGCTGCGGCTCGCCCGTGTGCGCAGCCTGGCTCATCGTAAGCAGGCAGGGCGCCGTCTCTGACTTGCCCAAGTCGAGACAGCGACGCTCTGTTTGCGGTGGGAGCCGCGGCACACAGACTCGGACAGAAAGGTCCCTCAACCAATCGCCGCCATCCGGGGCACTCAACCACGCGACTTGCTTACACCCACACTGTCGCACACGGCACAGGCCGCACCGGCTCCCCTTAGTTTTTATCTTGTTGAAAACAAGAAACAAAAAAACTTCGATCCAATGGGAACGGCGATTTTGGGCTACACTGTGGCCGCTTCGGTCACCGTGAGAGTACCCGCGTCGGCGTCCAGGGTGGCCGCCACGCCCATCGGCAAGGTCAATTGATCGGCCGTATGCCCGATCGTTAAGCCGGCCAGCACCGGAATCTTCAGCCGGCCCAGGATCTCGTCCACCACCTCGCCGAGGGAAAGATTGTTGTCAAAACCGGGTTTGTAATCCTTGGGCGTGCAGCGGGAGCACTCGCCGAAGACAATGCCGGCCGCCTGCTCCAGTTTGCCCGCCAGCCGCATCTGCGTCAGCATCCGGTCCATGGCGTAGGGCTCTTCGCCGACGTCCTCGATGAAGAAGATCCGGCCGCGGGTATCGACCTCGTACGGAGTGCCCATGGTGGTCGCCAGCAGCGTGAGGCACCCGCCGGTCAACGGGCCGCTCGCCCGGCCGCCGACCACCGTCCGCAAGGTATGGTTCGGCCGCAGCGGATTCGCCTCGGCCGGATTGGTCAACGCGCCGAGCGGGCCGCTTTCAAACAGGGCCTTGCGGTAGTGCTTCTGCGTGTATTCGGTGAAGGCGGACAGGGGCACGGGCCCATGAAAGGTCACCAGACCCGTCTTCTGATGAATCGCCAGATGCATGGCCGTGATGTCGCTGTAGCCGATGAAGATCTTCGGGTGCTTCGCAATCAGGTCGTAGTTGAGCGCGGGCAGAATCTGCGCGCTGCCGTAGCCACCGCGGATGGCAAAGACGGCATCGACGCCCGGGTCGGCGAACATCGCGTTGACGTCCGCCGCCCGCTCTTCGATCGTGCCGCCCAGATAGCCCAGCTTCTTTTTGACAAACTGCCCCATCTTGACCTTGCAGCCGAAGTGCTCGATCGTCCGCACCGCCGTGCGCAGTTCATCCGGATCGGAGACGTAGGTGGAAGGCGTCACCAGGCCGATGGTCATGCCGGGTTGCAACCGCTTGGGCTTGATCAGCGGCAGAGGAGCGGCGGCGGCGGCACCCGCGGCCGCGACGGTACCAAGGGCGACAGTATCAAGAAAGGATCGGCGTCTCATACCCGTTGAGTCTAAAGCAACGGCCGCACGCGCCGCTGATAGGCGCGGTAGACCTCGCCCAACTCCCGCGCGAGTTTCCGCTCCTCCCACTGCATCCCGATCAGCAGATATACGGTGAGCCCGGCCGCCAGCAATAACCCGCCCTCCGTCATCAGCGGCCGCAGCCACAGCAGACCAAGCACGGCAACATACAGCGGATGACGCGAGAACCGGTAAAGGAACGGCTCCCGGAAGACCGGCGGACCGGGTTCCCGCCAGCCCAGCAGTTCGCCCGCGCCGAGCGAGACCGCGGCCCACACAAGCAGCACCCCGCTGGCCGCCCAGAGCGGCCACACCCAGGGCGGCGTCCGCCACAACAGATCCGGCAGCGGCCGCCACAGCGCCCCCACCGCCGCCACGGCGGCGTAGGAGGCCAGCGCATAGGTCCGGCGGCGCAGGCCTCGCCAGCGCGCCATGCCGCTGTGCTGCGCCGCGAACAGCACCAGCAGCAGCAGATTCCATCCGGCCGCCGTCACACGCGTTGAAACACCAGGACGCCGAGCGGCGGCAGGGTCAGCGAAACACTGTAGGGCCGGCCATGCTGCGGAGTCTCCGCGGCCAGCACCCAGCCATGGTTTCCCACGTTCGAGCCGCCGAAAAAGTGCGAATCCGAGTTCAGCAGTTCGATATAAGTTCCCGGCTCGGGCACACCAATGCGGTAGCCGCGGCGTTCGAGCGGGGTGAAGTTACAAACCACGAGCAGCCAGTCCCGCGGATCCTTCGCCTTGCGGCTGAAGGCGATCACGGAGGACTCCACGTCCCGGAAGTCCACCCACTCAAAGCCATCAGCTTCGTGATCCCGCTCATAGAGCGCCGGCAGGCGGCGGTAGAGCGCGTTCCACTCGGCCACATAGTGCTGCAACTGGCGGTGGAGCGGGTAGTCGAGCAGCGCCCAGTTACAACTGGCGTTCTCGTTCCACTCTTCGTACTGGCCGATCTCCTGCCCCATGAACAGCAGCTTCTTGCCGGGGTGCGTGTACATGTAACCGAGAAAGGCGCGGACGTTAGCAAACCGCTGCCACTCATCGCCCGGCATCTTGCCGAGCAGCGAGCTTTTGCCGTGCACGACCTCGTCATGAGAAACCGGCAGCAGAAAGTTCTCGCTGAAGGCGTAGAGGAGCGAGAAGGTGATCAGGTTCTGATTGAACTTGCGGAAGACGGGATCGTGCTGGAAGTAGCCGAACATGTCGTGCATCCAGCCCATGTTCCACTTCATGGTGAAGCCCAGGCCGCCCGTGTAGACCGGGCGCGAGACGCCGGCAAAGGAGGTGGACTCTTCGGCGATGGTGACCGCGCCGGGAATTTTGTGCACCTCGGTGTTACAACGGCGCAGGAACGCGATCGCCTCCAGGTTCTCGCGGCCGCCGTGTTCGTTGGGGAGCCACTCGCCGGGTTCGCGGCAGTAATCGAGATAGAGCATCGAGGCTACGGCGTCAACGCGTAACCCGTCGATGTGATAGTGCTCGAGCCAGAACAGCGCGTTCGAAAGGAGAAAGCTCACCACTTCGCTGCGGCCGTAGTTGAAGACCAGCGTCCCCCAGCCTTTGTGTTCGCCCTTGCGGGGGTCGGCGTGTTCGTAGAGCGCCGTGCCGTCAAAGAACGCAAGGCCATGGGCATCGCGCGGATAGTGGCCCGGAACCCAATCGATCAGGACGCCGATGCCGGCCGCGTGGCAGCGGTCGACAAAGTATTTAAAGTCGTCGGGCGGGCCGAATCGCGCTGTGGGCGCGTAAAAGCCGGTTACCTGGTAACCCCAGGAGCCGGAGAAGGGATGCTCCATCACCGGCAGTAACTCGATGTGGGTATAGTTCAGCCGTTTGACATACTCGACCAGGGTAACGGCCAGTTCGCGATAGGAGAGCGGCCGGCCATCGGGGTGGCGCATCCAGCTTTCGAGGTGGACCTCGTAAACGGCCATCGGCTCCTCGAGGGCGTTTCGCCGGGCCCGGGCGTCGAGCCAGGCCTGATCGGTCCAGTTGTAGCTGCCGGGATCGGCGACGATGGAGGCGGTCCGGGGCGGAACTTCCGTGGCCAGGGCGTACGGATCGGACTTGAGCTGTTCGTAGCCGTTGTACTTACTCTTGACAAAGTATTTATAGCGGGCGCCGTAAGTGAGACCCGGGAGAAAGAGCTCCCACACCCCGCCGTCGCGCATGCGCATCGGATGGCGGCGCGTGTCCCAGTCGTTCCAGTCGCCGGTGACGCTGACGGTCTGCGCGTTAGGGGCCCAGACGGCAAAGACTACGCCTTCGACGCCGTCCACCTCGATCCGGTGCGCGCCCAGGGTCTCCCAGGCCCGGTACAGCGTACCCTCGCCGTGCAGATGCAGGTCGAACTCGCTCAGCAAGGGCCCGAAGCGGTAGGGGTCCTCGTGCTCGACGGTCTCGCCGCCCGGCAGGGTCACCGCAAGGCGGTAGGCGCCGCCCCATTCGCCGGTCCAGAAACCACCCGGGTCGGTCTGCCGCATGGGCACGCGCAGTTGGCCGCGGACGAGGGTGACGGCCGCCGCCTGCGGCAGAAAGGCGCGGACCTCTCCGCCATGGGGACCCAGTATCCGGAACGGGTCGCCGTGGTAGCCGCCCAGGATCGCGTCAATCTCTTCGCGGAGCATGCGACTATTATGGCAACAGTGCTTGATTTTCTAAAGACGCTTCCCAAAGCCGAACTTCACGTCCACCTCGAGGGATCCTTTACCCCGGACGTTCCCGACTCCGAGTTAGCCGCCAAATGGGACTGCTGCGACTTCGCCAGCTTCCTTGAATCGTTCAAATGGACGGTGAGTTTTCTCAAGAAACCGGAGGATTATGGCCGCGCCGCCCGCCAGTTGATCTCCGCGCTGCGGCGACAGGGCGTTCAGTACGCCGAGATCACGCTGTCGGCCGGGGTGGTGCGGTGGAAGAAGCTCGATCTCGAAGAAGTTTACGCGGCGGTCAACCGCGAGGCCCGGCGCGCGCCGTTTCCCGTTTATTGGATCGTCGATTGCATCCGCCAGCACGGCGGCGGCGGGGCGATGCCGGTGGCGAGATTTGCCGCCCGCCACGCGGCCGACGGGGTGGCCGCTTTCGGCATTGGCGGCGACGAGACGAGCGTGCCGGCCGAGGAGTTTCGCGGCGCCGTGGCGGCCGCGGGCGTGCCGTTTGTACCGCACGCGGGCGAGATTTCAAACGCCGAGAACATCTGGGAGATGGTCCGGCTGGGCGCCCGCCGCATCGGCCACGGCATTCGCGCCGTCGAAGACCCCGCCCTGTGCGCCTATCTCAAAGAGCACGATATTCCGCTTGAGATTTCGCTGACGAGCAATGTGCGCACCGGGGCCGTGCCGTCGCTGCAGGCGCACCCTCTACGGCGGTTGTTCGACGCCGGGGTGCCGTTGGTCCTCGGCACGGACGACCCGGCAATCTTCGGTACAACGCTGGTTGACGAATACCTGCTGGCCGCCGAACTTGGCTTCTCGCGGGCGGAGTTGACGCAACTGGCCGAAAACAGCCTCCGCTACGGTTTCCAGCGGGCTAAGTAGATCGCCGTTTTGTCTTCGTGCGAGCTGTAGTAACTGATCCACAGCTCGCCCTTCTCCCAAACCAGACCCGCGTAACTTGAATCGCCGTTTGAAGGCAGCTTCTCTAACTCGGTCAGCTTCCCCGTGGCCGGGTTGATCTCAACGATCGAGGTCCGCTGCTTGCCGTCATAGAGCCGGACGACGCCGATCACCCGGCCTCCGGGAATCTGCAGCATGTGCGGCCCGCCGATGCGAACGCCCAGGTCCTGCCAGGCCCATTCTTTGTAGGGCGGCCGGCTCGTGCCCCACTGCCCGGTCATCGTGCCGCGGTCGCGCCGCAGCAGCATCCGGGCGGTGCCGTCCTGTTCAAACAGCATTGAGGTTTCGTTGGGGTAGCCTTCGGTGAACAGGCGGGGCACCCAGGGTTCGAAGGTCCGGCCATCGGCGCTGCGGTAGAGCCGGGCAAAGTCGGTGTCCCGGTTGGTGGTCCCATAGCCCACGCTATACGCGAGGCCCTTGTGCCACTGGACGCGCCAGAGCCAGAAGTTCAGTTCGCCGGCCTTGACCGGCTCGCTCCATTGCCGGGCGTCGCGGGAGAACCAGACCATCGACTGGTGCGAGACGGGCTCTTTGGGCCGGTCGGCTGCCGCCGTCGTGAGCATCAGTTCGCCGCGCGGGGTGACAGTCAGCTTGGGGTCGCGCAGGTCGAGCGCGGGCAGACTCAGCCGCGCGGCGGAGCTCCACTGCTTGCCGTCGCGGCTCGTGATGACCCGGATGGCGCCGTCGGGGGAAACGTGGCGGCTACCTTCGCGGAACGCGCAGACCCACTCTCCCCGGTAACGGATCAGATCCGTGAATGCGTTGTGCGGGGCCGCATCCCAAATGCGCGCCACCATCAGCAGGCTGGCCAGTATCATAGACAGGTGTCCTGGAAACTCCTCAAGAGCCGCACCTTGATTACCGATCGCTGGATTACGGTGCGCAGCAATGACTATATCACCGGGAACGGGCGCCAGATCGATGGTTACTATCAGATCGAACGGAGCGATTTCGTGCTGGTAGTCGCCGAAAGCCGCGGCCGGCTGGTGATGGTCCGCGAGTTCCGCGCGGGTACCGGGCGCCAGTATCTCAGCTTGCCAGCCGGCCACGTGGAACCGGGCGAGGACCCGGTGGCGGCGGGACTGCGCGAGTTCCGGGAAGAGACCGGCTTTGCGGCTGCCAACGGGCGTCTGCTCGGCGTCCTCGACCCGCTCCCGGCCTTTTTCCGTGGATGCGGCTACGTGGTCGCCGTCGAGGCGAGCGACGATCCGGTGGACGAGGTCACCGACGGGGAGGTAGACGCGGTCGTACTGCTCCCCTGGGAGGAGGCCCTCGCCAAACTTCGCTCCGGAGAGATCCGCGATATGCAGGCGGTCGCCGCGCTGTACCTCGCCCGCGACCTACTTCGTGAGGGTTGACGACTCGGTCAGCGCCCGAACCAGCTGCTCGAGCTTCCCTACCCGGTCGCGCAGTTCAGCGATCGCCTGGCCTTCCGGGTCGGGTAGTTTGCCGTGTTCGAGATCATCGTCTGATTCCGTCCGGTCGGCCTCCGCGCGCCGCCGTACGACCTTGCCGGGAATTCCCACCACGGTGGACCCGGGCGGCACCGGGTGCACCACCACGCTGCCCGCGCCGATGCGGGAGCCATCGCCGATCACAATGTTGCCCAAAACCTTCGCCCCCGTCCCGATGACCACATGGTTGCCCACGGTCGGATGGCGCTTGCCGCACTCCTTGCCCGTGCCACCGAGCGTGACGCCCTGATAGAGCAGCACATCGTCGCCAATCTCGGTGGTCTCGCCGATCACCACCCCCATGCCGTGGTCGATGAAAAAGCGGCGGCCGATCCTGGCCCCCGGGTGAATCTCGATACCGGTGATCCAGCGGCTGAACTGCGAAATCAACCGGGGAAGCAGGGGAATCGCCCACCGGTAGAGCCGGTGCGAGAGGCGATGGAGCAGAATCGCGTGCAGACCCGGGTAGCACAACAGAATTTCGAGCGTACTCCGGGCTGCCGGGTCCTCCCGGAAGACGGTTTCGATCTGTTCGCGGATCGTGCGCAACATGCCTTGCTCCATTATGATGCCAACCGGGGCGCGAAGGGTTCGGGGCGATACGCTATAGTGGGGTGATGCTGGAAGGCTATCTGCCTCTGTTCGTCTTCCTCGGGTTTTCGATCGCCTTTCCCGTTGCCGCTTTGCTTGTGGGCAAAGCGCTTCGTCCATCGGCCTTTGCCCCGGCCAAGCTCGAATCGTACGAGTGCGGTATCAAGGCCGAGGGTAGCGCCCGGGGCCGTTACAGTGTCCGCTTTTATCTCGTCGCTATTCTGTTCGTAATCTTTGACGTCGAAACCGTCTTTCTGTTCCCCTGGGCCGTCCGCTACCAGCAACTTGGCTGGTTTGGCGTGGCCGAAGCACTGGTTTTTCTCGCCATCCTGGTGGTTGGTTACCTTTGGGCGTACAAGAAAGGTGCGCTCGAATGGGTCTGATCCCCTCCCTGCCCGCCCCAAATCCGCTCGCCCCGCGTCCAAAACAAAATTGAGTAGAATTGTGAGGATTCCCATGAACGTTCTCCCTTCGTATCGCATCGCGCGGAGTCTGCCGCTGGCTTTACTTGCCCTCAGCAGCCTCGGGGTGGCTCTCGCGCAGCCCCGCCTCCGTCTGGCCGAAACCACCATCGGCCCGGTCTCGGTCGCCGCCGGCGCCAACGGCCCCACCCGCACCATCGACGCAACCAACGCCGGCAGCGGCACCCTCAGCCTGACCGCATCGTCCTCGGTGCCCTGGATCGCCGCCACCATCGGCGCATCCCGCACCTGCTCGGTCCTCGGCGGCTCTAGTTGCTTCCCCGTGCAGGTCGCGCTCAACACCGCCTCGCTCACCCGCGGCACCTACACCGGCATTGTCACCGTCTCGGACCCCAACGCCATCGACGCGCCCCAAACCATTACCGTCACCGTTCAGGTGGGCGGCGGCGTTCCCGATTCGGCGACGCTCTACGTCCCCACCCGCCCCGGCGCCACGGCCACCACACGGTTCTTCACCAACAGCCCCGTGCAGGGCACGCCCACTACCACGAGCGGCGGCAGTTGGCTCGCGCTCGCCTTCGACGGCGCCAGCAGCTTCGCCTTCACCCTCCCCTATGTCATCCGCGCCACCAACCCCGGCCTGGCCGAAGGAACCTATAACGGCGCCGTCAACATCACCGGCTCCTCCTTCGCGGGCGACAACAAGAGCGTGCCCGTCACCCTCAACGTCACCTCCCGCCCCATCATCGCGCTCTCGGAAACCCGCCTGCGCCTGCGCATCGCTCAAACCGCCGCCACGCAGTCCAATTACATCAACTGCACCAACGCTGGTCTCGGCACCCTCACCCTGGCCGATAATCCCGTCTCCGTCTCCTCCGCCGCGCCCTGGCTAGGCGCCAGCCGCTTCGCCGGAACCAATTTCATTCAGATCGACGTGAACCCGGCCAACCTCGCGCCCGGCAACTACTCCGCCACGGTCACCATCAACAGCAATGCCGCCAACGGGCCGCAAACTGTGCCGGTGGACGTGCAGGTGGTCCCCTCCGCCGCACCGCTCGTCTCCGCCGGCGGCGTCGTCGATAACGCCACCTTCGCTGGCAACGACGAACTCGCCCGGGGTACCATCGCCGCCGTTTTCGGCGAGCAGTTTCTCATGACGGCCCCCACCGCAGCCACCAGCCTGCCCCTCCAAACCACGCTCAGCGGCGTCCGCGTCCTTGTCAACAACCAGCCGGCGCCGGTCTACTACGCCTCCTACGGCCAGATCAACTTCCAGATCCCCTTTGACGCCCCCACCGGTCTCACCACGGTTGCCGTCGAACGCGACGGCGCGCGGTCCAACCTCACCGCCGTCCGCATCGCCAACCGCTCGCCGCGCCTGCTGACGTTCGGCAACTTCCCCGGCTACGGCATCATCGTCAACCAGGACGGCACCTACCCGCTGCCCGCCAGCGCGGGCCTCGGCGCGGCCGCCCGCCCGGCCCGGTCCGGCGATACGCTCGTCATCTACGCGCTCGGCCTTGGCCCCACGGTGCCGGCCGTCGCCAGCGGCGTCGGCGCCCCGGTCAGCCCGCTCGCCGTCATCAGCCCGGCACCGGGGGTGGTGATCGGTAGCAACTCCATCGCCCAGGTGGACTCCATCACGCCGGATTTCGTCGGCCTCACGCCCAACTTCGTCGGGCTCTACCAGATCAACGTCCGGGTGCCCGCCCAGGTCGAACGCGGCAACGCCGTCCCGCTCTATCTCAACTTCGGCGCCCAGGTAAGCAACCGCGTCAACCTGGCCATCCAGTAGCCGCCATGCGCCTGTACTACGACAACGCCTACGCTGCGTCGTTTCAGGCGCGCGTCACCGCCACCGCGGAAGAGGGCCGCCGGGTCTACCTGGACCAGACGGCCTTCTATCCCACCTCCGGCGGCCAACTCCACGACCTCGGCACGCTCAACGGCATCCCGGTCGACGACGTCATCGACGAGGAGGACGGGCGCATTGCCCATCTCCTCCGCGCGCCCCTCGCCGGCACATCCGTCCACGGCGAAATCGACTGGCCCCGCCGCTTTGACTTCATGCAGCAGCACTCGGGTCAGCATCTGCTTTCGGCCGTGATCCCGCAGCCGACCGTCAGCGTCCACCTTGGCCTCGAAACTTCGACGATCGACGTGGCCGCCGACCAACTCGATCTGCCCGCTCTCGAAGACCGCGCCAACGCCGCCGTCTTCGCCAACCTTTCCCTCGGCATCTCCTACGAGGACGCCGCTACCGCGACCGGCCTCCGCAAAGCTACCGGCCGCACCGGCATCCTCCGCATCATCACCATTGAAGGCCTCGACCGCTCCGCCTGTGGCGGCACCCACGTCCGCGCCACCGGCGAAATCGGTCCTATCCTACTGCGCAAAACCGAGAAGATGCGCGGCAACCTCCGTCTGCACTTTCTGTGCGGCCAGCGCGCGCTCCGGGCCCTCCGCGCCGAACAGGCCCAGCAGCAGGCCGCGCTCGCCCAACTCACCGAAGAGCTCCGCGAGGCCGGCAAACGGGCCGCGAAACTCGCTCTCGACCTCGCCGCCTACCGCGGCCGCGAACTTTACGCGCAGTCTCCCGCGCAGCGCCTCGCGGCTCCTGTGGACGACAACGCCCGGGCCCTCGCCAACGCCTTTCTGGCCGCCGGCCCCGGCACCATTCTGTTCACAAGCCCACAGGCCGTGCTGTTGGCCTCGAACCAGCGCCACTGCGGCAACGAACTGAAGGCTCTGCTCAGCGCCCACGGCGGCCGCGGGGGAGGCAGCGCCAACCTCGCCCAGGGCTCCCTGCCCGATGCCGCCGCGGTCGAAGCCGTGGCCGTCGCCCTCGGCTTCCCCGCCGTCACCACCGCCTAATCCCGATTTCCGTTATCCCCGCCGCGCCCGCACCCACGGCGGTACCTCCGGCCCCCGCCGCCCCTTCGCCCGCCCAATCTTCACCGGCAGCAGCCGCGTCCCATCGGTCACCACCGCCCGCACCTCGCTCTCCCCAAACCAGTTCCGCAACTCCGCCGGCATCTCCCGCCGCATATCGCACCCGGCCGAAAACGCCGAAAACGCCGGCAGCACCACCAGGCCCCTCCCCTCGACAAAGGCCGTCATCCGCTGGCTCGCCCCCGAGGCCGTCCGCACCCGCACCACCGGATGAAAATGTCCAACCACCGTCACCACCCCCTCCTCCGGCCCCGCCGGCAGCACGTCGCCGTGAATCACCCGCACCCCCGCCGTCCGCCACTCCCGCGCCGCCGGAAACTGCGGAAACTCCTCGACAAACGCCCGGTCATGGTTCCCCAGCACACACACCAGCTCCGCCCGCCCGGCCAGCGCCCCCAGCGTCTGTTCAATCACCCGCCGCTCCTCCGCCGCCGGCCGCGGCGCGTGGACAATGTCGCCCGCCAGCACCAGACGCTCCGGCCGCCCCGCCTCGAGCAATCCCAGCAGCCGCTCCCGCGCGTCTCCCTCCACTAACGGCCCCAGTTCCCCCCGCCGCCGCTGCGCCCACCCGTAGCCCAGATGCAGGTCGGCCACTACCAGCGTCCGTCCACCGTCCACCCACAGCCCCCCCGCGGCGTCAAACCGCACGCGCCGCCCCCCACTCGGCGTACACCGCCGCCGTCATCTCGTCAAAGGCCCGGTGCAGGTCCCCGGCCAGCAGCACGTCCCGGTTGAAGGCGGCAAACAGCGGCAGCGCAAACGGCGACGGCCGCGGATGCTCAAACCACTCCCACGGCGCAGCGTGCAGCCGCCGGGCCTCGGCCACCGCGCGCGGCGCATCGAGAAGATCTTCAAAGATCTCCCGCACCGTCTCCCGCACCAGCACGTGGTCCGGCTCGTAGGTCATCAGGGTCTGATAGAGCAGGCTGCCGTTCCAGCTGGAAAACTTCTTGTTCGCCGGCCCCTTGTAGGAGCGCTTGGGAATCAGTTGCCCGGTCTCGGCCACGTTGCGGAACTTGCGGCCCAGCGTGTCGGTGCCGCGCAGTACGGTTTCGAGATCGTTGAGAAAACCGCCCGGCGCCAGCGCCTCGCGCAGGCGCGCCTCGTCGACGGCCACCTGCGCGCCCAAGGAAAGCAGAAACCCGTGGTCGTTCGAGTTCGAAACCACGCTCTCGCCCCGCGCCAGACGCCACGCCGTCACCCACGCCAGGCTCTGGTTCACCGCGCGCCCCGCCACGCAGTGCACGAGGATCACCTGCTGCCGCCCGCGGCGCACCCGCTCCACCTGCACCGGCGAATCTACCGGCACCGGCGCCGCCTCGTTCTGCCGTTCCACAAAGCCCGCCGCCAGCGCCGCCACCGGCTCCGGCACCCGGAACACCTCGCGCAGCAGCTCCTCACACGCCGCCCGCCCCCCGGCCGCGAACGTCTCCCGCAGCGTCCTCCGCAACCGCAGCTCCTCCTCGGCCATGCGCGAACTGAGCGGCATCTTCCCGCCCATCCACCGCGGCGTCTGCACCCGCTCGCTCGCCGATGGCTTCACAATCGCCACCCCCGGCTCGAGCCGCTCAATCTCCACCACCTTGCCGGCCATCAGAAACGCTTCGCCCGGCCGCAGCGACGCGATGAAGCCCTCCTCCACATCCCCCAGCCGCCGGTTGTTTTTCGTCACCACTTTTACCCGAAAATCCTCGGAGATTGTGCCGATGCCATGAAAATACTCCCGCGCAATCTTCGGGCTGGCCACCGTGAAGTGCCCATCCTCGACGGCGATCTTGCCGTACCGCGCCAGCACCTGCCCGCCCCCGGCCAGATAGGTCAACACCTCGCGGAACTCCTGCTCGGGCAGTTCGAGATAGGGTCCCGCCCGCCGGATCAGCGCGAGCGCTTCGCCAATCTCCCACCGCCGCTCCACCGCCATGCCCAACAGCACTTGCGCCAGCACATCGAGCGGCGCCTGCGGCACCCGCAGCTCCTCGAGCGCCCCGGCCCGCACCGCCTCCCGCATCGCAATCGCCTCCAGCAGGTCCGGCAGGCTCAGCGGCAGCAGCCGCCCGTAGGCCATCTGGCCGCTCCGGTGGCCGCTCCGCCCCAGCCGCTGCAGCGCCCGCGACACCCCCCGCGGCGTCCCCACCAGCAGTACCTGATCAACGCCCGCGTAGTCGACGCCCAACTCAAGTGAGGTCGAACAGACCACGCACTTCATCTCCCCCCGCGCCAGCCGCTCCTCGAGATGCTCCCGCTGTCCCCGCTCAATCGACGAGTGGTGCACCCCGATCCGCTCCTCCTCCTCCGGCAGCAGGTACCCCAGCGCCGCGCCCAATCGCTCCGCCGCCGACCGCGTCGAGCAGAACGCCAACGTCGACTGCGCCTGTTCAAGCGCCGACACCGCCGCCAGCGCCACGCGCCCCGGGTCGTAGCCCGCCGCCGGCAGCGTCTCGGGCACGTGCAGGTCAATCCGGTGCGTCCGGCGCACCGAATCCTGCACCACCGCGCACTGCCGTTGGCCGCACAGCAGTTCGGCGATCGCCGAAGCCGGCGACGCCGTCGCCGACAGGCCAATCCGCTGCAGACTCCCGTGCCCCCGCCCGGCCAGCCGCTCCATCGTCAGCGCCAGCAGCGCCCCGCGCTTGTTCTCGGCAAAGGCGTGGATCTCATCGACAATCACCACCTGCGGAACGAACCCATCGAGCCACGCCTTCTGCGACAGCAGCGAACTCAGGCTCTCCGGGGTGGTGAGCAGCAGATGGGGCCGCTGCCGGGCCATCCGCGAGCGGTCCTTCATCGCCGTATCCCCCGTGCGAATCTCCATGCGCACCCGCTGCCGGGCCGGCAGCGCCGCGTTCAGCGCGCCGAGCGGCTCTTCGAGGTTGCGCAGAATGTCGCGCCCCAGCGCCCGCAGCGGGGTCACATAGACGGCCACCGTCGCGTTCGGCAGCGCACCACGGGCCGCCTCGGCGCCCAGCCGCGCCAGCACGGAAAAGAAGGCCGCCAGCGTCTTGCCGCTGCCCGTTGGAGCCAGGATCAGCGTATTGTCACCCCGCAGCGTGCGCCGCCAGGCGATCTCCTGCACGTTGGTCGGGGCGGCGTAGCGGCTGGCGAACCAATCGGTCAACGCCTTCGGCATCCACTCTGGCCACTCCCTGCGCAACCGACCAGTTTAGCAACATGGCTCCCGCGGCAAGGGGTCGCCGGAATGAGTGAGCCGGAATGAGTGAGAATGTTGAGTTGGGCCGGCCTTCTCGCCGCCGCCTCCACCGGACTCGAACCGATCCTCCCATGAAAAAGCCCAAATCCGCGGCCGAACGCAAAGCCCGCTACGCCGCCATCCTCGCCACCCTCGACGAACTCTACCCCAACGTCACCTGCGCCCTCGACCACCGCAACGCCTGGGAGCTCCTCGTCGCCACCATCCTCTCGGCCCAGTGCACCGACGAACGCGTCAACAAGGTCACCCCGGGCCTGTTCGCGAAATATCCCACCATCACCGACCTCGCCCACGCCCCCGTCGCCGAAGTCGCCGCCCTCGTCCACTCCACCGGCTTTTTCAATAACAAAGCCAAAAACATCATCGGCGCCGCCCAGCGCATCCTGAACGACTTCCACGGCGAAGTCCCCCAGAACATCGACGACCTGCTCACCGTCCCCGGCGCCGCGCGCAAGACGGCCAACGTCGTCCTCGGCACCTGCTTCGGCATCGCCAGCGGCGTGGTCGTCGATACGCACGTCTCGCGCATCTCGCAGCGGCTCGACTTCACGCGCCAGACCACCCCCGAAAAAATCGAAAAAGACCTCGTCAAGCTCCTCCCGCAGTCCCGCTGGATCCAGTTTTCGCACCAGCTGATCCACTTCGGCCGCCAAACCTGCGTGGCCCGCAAACCAAGATGCGGCGAATGCCGCCTCGCCGAACTCTGCTACGCCAAGGACAAGACGGCGGCATGAAACCGCTCGCCCTTCTGCTGCTCGCCCTCAGCGTCAGCTGCACCCCCGTGCCCCAGTGGTATCCGGTTCCCTACCAGCGCGTGCTCACCGCCAGCGCCGACCCGGCCGGCCTCGGCGAGTTCTTCAGCTTCAGCCAGCGGGCGGCGCAGGAGTACGTGGTGGCCGATATCCTCGAAGGCTCCCCGAACGACGTCTGGCGCTGGACCAATCAGTATCCCACCCTCCGCTTCTTCCTTCTCGAACCGCACGACTGGACGTTTCAGGTGAACTTCGTGCTGGCCGAATCCACCTGGAAAAGCACCGGGCCCGTGGCGCTGCGCGTGCTTCTCAACGGCCGGGAGCTGGGCCAGGCCACCGCGCTCGGCCAGGGGCGTCATGAAAAAAGTTGGGCCGTGCCGCCGGCGCTCATCAAACCCAAGGCCGAAAACATCGTCCGGCTCGAACTGGACAAAGTGTTCGTCGCGCCGGGCGACGGAGCCAGACTCGGCATGATTCTCGAAGCCGCCGGGTTTAAAAAGCAATGAGCGAAGTGATCTATCTCCTGCTCGGATGGGCCGCCACCGTGGGCGGATGTTACACACTCGGACGCATCCTGTGGACCCGCCTCGCCGCCCCCCTGCTGCGCGAAGAAGAGATCGCCTTCTCCTTCCTGCTCGGCGCGGCCGCCTACGCCATGGTGCTCTTCGCGCTCGGGTTCGCGCACGGCTACTACCGCGGCGTCTTCATCGCCCTCCCCGTGGTCCTCGGCCTGGCGGCGTGGCGCCTCGGCGCCCTCACCCTGCCCGCGGAGCGCCTCGCACCGCTCGAACCGGCCCTGCGCCGGCTGCTCTGGCTCCTCGGCGGACCCTTTGCCGTGCTCTATCTGAGCAACGCCATGGCGCCGGAGATCAGCCCGGACGGCTCGACCTACCACCTGGGCCTCGTTGCCCGCTACGCCCGCGAACACGCTCTGATTCCCGTCTACACCAGCATCTATGCGGCGCTGAGCCAGGGCATGGAGATGCTCTTCCTGCCCGCCTTCTCCATCGGGCGCCATTCGGCGGCCGGCATGGTCCACGCCACGTTCCTGTTCCTGCTGCCGTGGATGATGCTCAACTGGGCGCGCCGCCGGGGCCACGCCACCGCCGGCGCGGCCGCCGCCCTGATCGTCTTCCTCACCCCCGTTGTCGGCGTCGACGGCATCAGCGCCTACAACGACCTCGCCGGGGCGGCCGCCGTGTTCGCCGTCTTCGCCCTGCTCGACCGCTGGGACGAATCCCGCGCCCCCGGCCTCCTGTACGCCATTGGCCTGTTGGCCGGCTTCTGCTACGGCATCAAATACACTCTCGCGCTGGCGGTGCCGTTAGCGCTGGCCTGGGTGGGGTGGCGCGAGCGCCGGTGGCGGCCCGTGCTCACCGTCGCCGCCTGCGCCGCCGTGATGATCCTCCCCTGGATGGCCCGCAACGCCGTCTGGTGGCACAACCCCGTGGCGCCGCTCTTCAACGCCTGGTTCCCGAATCCCTACGTTCACCAGTGGTTTGAACGCGAATACACGTTGTCGATGAAGACCTACAACCTGCCTTCGCGCTGGATGATCCCTTTCGAGGTCACGCTGCAGGGGCAGGCCCTCGGCGGTCGCCTCGGCCCCGTCTACCTGCTGGCCCCGCTCGCGCTCGCAAGCCTCCGCACCGCCCTCGGACGCCGTCTCCTGCTGCTCTGGGCCATCTTCACCGCCACCTACTTTTCAAACGTCGGCACGCGGTTTCTCATCCCCGGCCTGCCATTCCTCACCCTGGCGCTCGCCCTGCTGCCCTGGCCGCGTCTGCTGCTCACGGGCGTTCTCCTCGCGCACGGCATCCTCTCCTGGCCCGATGCCATGAAGTGGTACGGCGAACAGCAGGGCTGGCGCCTTGAAAAGGTGGTCTGGCGCGAAGCGCTGCGCATCAAGCCGGCCGAGGATTTCCTCCGGAACCATCTCCCCAGCTATCCCATCGTGCGCCTCGTCGATGCCACCGTCCCCGCGGGACGGCGCGTGTTCTCCTTCCAACAGATCGCCGAAGCCTACTGCCACGCCGAAATCCTCGTCGGCTTTCAGTCGGCCCAGGGCGAGGTCTTCCGCGATGCCGTCAATAACGCTCTGCGCGAAGAGCGGAAGCCGGCGCTGCAGGTGCGCTACCAGTTCCCTGCCCGGCCGCTCTCGCAGGTGCGCGCCATCGTCAGCCGCGATTGGCCCGAAGCCCGCTGGAGCGTCCACGAAATGCGCGTCCTCCACGCCGGCAAAGAGATTCCCCGCTCCCCGCACTGGCGCGCCACCGCCAGTTCCGCCCCCGAAACCGCCCCTCTGGCCTTTGACAACTCCCCCGTCACCCGCTGGAGCGCCGATGTCCCCTGGCGCCGCAACCATGGCCTGGCGCTCGATCTCGGACGGCCGCAAATGGTCGACGAGGTCGTGCTCGAAATGAGCCCGGACCAGCCGTGGGAAGGCATCGTGCTCGACGGCATCCCCGAAGCCAGAGTCTCGGCCCGCCACGTGCCGCCGCCCACCGGTCTCCGGCGCATTGTCATGGAGGAACTCCTTGCCCGCAACGTCCACTACATCGTCGCGGCCGCCGACGAGTATTGGTACCGCGATCTGCGCACCCGCATGGATTACTGGGGCATCGAAGAGCTCGGCACCCGCGGCAACCATACGCTTTATCGCATCCTGCTGCCGGGGGAAAACCCGACGATAATGGTCAGGTAGGAAAGGGAACTTTGGAACTCTATTTAGGCGTCGACGGCGGACAGTCGAGCACGACAGCGCTGATTGGCAATGCGCACGGCGAAATTTTGGGCCGGGGCACCGATGGCCCCTGCAATCACGTCAAATCGGCGGCCGAAGGCCGCGACAAGTTCGTCCGCGTCATCGGCGGCTGCCTCGCCGAAGCCTGCCGTCAGGCCGGCGTCGATGCCGCCTCCGTCCGCTTTAGCGCCGCCTGCCTGGGCTTTAGTGGGGGGCCGGCCGACAAAGAGGCCATCCTGCGCGAGATCCTGCCGGCGGACCGGCTGCGGGTCACCACCGACGCCATGATCGCCCTCACCGGCGCCGCCGCCGGCGGACCCGGCATCATCGTCATCGGCGGCACCGGCTCGATCGCCTTCGGCCGCGACGCCGCCGGCCGCATCGCCCGCGCCGGCGGCTGGGGCTACATCTTCGGCGACGAAGGTGGCGCCTTCGACATCGCCCGCCAGGCCCTGCGCGCCTCCCTGCGCCACCACGAGGGCTGGGGCGCCAAAACGCTGCTCCACGATCGCCTGCTCGCCGCCACCGGCGCCCGCGACATGAACGAACTGCTGCATCTCTGGTACACCGAAGAGTACCCGCGCTCCCGCGTCGCCACCTTCGCGCCCCTGGTCGATCAGGCCGCCCGTGAGGGCGACCGCGTCGCCGCCGACATCCTCTCCCGCATGGCCCGCCAGCTCACCCTGCTCGGCATGGCCGTCCGCAATCAGCTGTTCAAAGAGGGCGACGAAGTCCACATCGCCCCCATCGGCGGCGTCTGGCAAAGCGATCTTCTGCTGCAGCACTTCACCAACTTTATCCACGTCGTCGAAGGCAACCGCGTTGCGCCCCCCCGCTACGCCCCCGCCGTCGGCGCCCTGCTCGAAGCCTATCAACTTGCCGGCGTCACCCCGCGCCTGGCGAACGTTCCGGAGACCCACAAATGAAACTGCTCCTCCCGCTGCTCGCCCTCGCTCTGCCTCTCGCCGCCGCCGAACCCGACTGGGCGACCCTTGAACCCTACGCGCTCAGCCTCCTGCAGCGCTACATCCAGATCCCCAGCATCAACCCCCCGGCCGACACCAAGACCGCCGCCGAGTTCCTCAAACGCGAACTCGAAGCCGTCGGCATCGCGGTTAAACTCTACGACACCGGCGATGGCAAGCTCATCAATCTCGTCGCCCGCGTCCCGGGACGCAACAAGGCCAAGAAGCCGCTCCTGCTGCTCAACCATCTCGATGTCGTCCCCGTCGATCGCAAAGCCTGGGGCCGCGTCGATCCCTTCTCGGGCGAAGTCAAAGACGGCTTTGTCTGGGGCCGCGGCACCCTCGACATGAAAGGCATCGGCATCATGCACCTGATGGCGCTCATCACGCTCAAAAAGGCCGGTCTCACCCCCGAGCGCGATATCGTCCTGCTCGCGAGCTGCGACGAGGAAACGGGCGGCGACAAGGGCGTCCGCTGGATGCTCGCCAACCATCCGGCCGACATCGACGCCGAATTCGTCCTCGACGAAGGCGGCCTCGGCACCCGCGATATCTTCCGGCAGGGTAAGCTCGTCTACGGCATCTCGGTCGCCGAAAAGCAGCCGCTCTGGATCCGCCTGCGCGCCACCGGCACCGCCGCCCACGGCTCGCAGCCCATTCCCGAGAACGCCAACATGATCCTCTACGCCGCCCTCGCCCGCGCCCTCGCCCTGCCCGAAGGCGGCAAGGCCAACGACGTCGTCGAGTCCATGCGGAAAGCCAGCGGCGGTGAGTTCGCCGCCGGCAAGTTCACCGCCGCCATCCAGAAAAACACGATGACCCTCACCACTCTCCGCAGCGGCGTCGGCGACCCGCCCAAAGTCAACGTCATCCCCTCCACCGCCGAAGCCACCATCGACTGCCGCCTGCTGCCCGGCACCAACGCCGACGAGTTCGTCAGCGAACTCAAGGCCCGTATCAACGACCAGCGCATCGCCGTCGAACTCACCAATACCCCGCCCGGCGACCCCGGCACCTCCAACTACGAAACGGGCCTGTTCCGCGTACTCCGCCAGGTCATTCTCAAGTACCACCCCGACGCCGAAGTCACCCCGATGCTCGTGCCCTACTCCACCGACTCGACCAAGTTCCGCCACAAAGGCCTCCCCGCCTACGGCTTCACCCCGCTCGTCCTCCCCGGCCAGATCCTCGCCACCATGCACTCGGACGCCGAGCGGATTCCGCTCGATCAGTTCTACACCGGGGTGCGGATGATGTTCGACGTGGTACGCTCGGAATTCTAATGGCAAAATTGTCAATTCGCGATCTAAACCTGCAGGGGAAGACCGTTTTCATGCGCGTGGACTTCAACGTCCCGCTCGCCAACGGCGGCCAGGAGATCACCTCCGATAAGCGCATCAAGGCCTCCCTGCCCTCCATTCAGTACGCCCTCGCACAGGGTGCCGCGCTCATCCTCGCAAGCCATCTCGGCCGCCCCAAGGGCAAGCGTAACCCGGAGATGAGCCTCCGCCCCGTGGCCGCCCGCCTCGCCGAACTGCTTGGCCAGCCCGTGGCCTTCGCCCCGGACTGCGTCGGCCCCGAAGTCGAGGCCATGAAGCCCGCCCCCGGCACCGTGCTGCTGCTCGAGAATCTCCGCTACCACGCCGCCGAGGAGGAGAACGACCCCGCCTTCGCCCGCCAGCTTGCCGGCCTTTGCGATCTCTACGTCAACGATGCCTTTGGCACGGCCCACCGCGCCCACGCCTCCACCGTCGGCATGATCGCCTACGTCGCCCAGGCCGCCGCCGGCCTCCTCATGGACAAGGAACTGGAGTACCTCGGCAAAGCCACTACGAACCCGGAACGGCCCTGCGTGGCCATCATCGGCGGCGCCAAGGTTTCCGACAAAATCGAAGTCATCCAGAACCTGCTCAAGGTCGTCGACCGCCTCATGATCGGCGGCGCCATGGCCTACACCTTCGCTAAAGCCAAGGGCGAACCCACCGGCAAGTCGCTCGTCGAGGACGATAAGCTCGACCTCGCCCGCGAACTGATGGCCGCCGCCGGCACCAAGCTCATGCTGCCGGTCGATCACGTCGTCGCGGCCGAATTCAAGGCCGGCGCCGAAAACGAAGTCGTCACCGCCATCCCGGAGGGCAAAATGGCGCTCGATATCGGTCCGGCCACCGTTGCCGCCTACGTCGATGTCGTCGCCTCCGCCAAAACCATCATCTGGAACGGGCCCATGGGCGTCTTCGAACTCCCGCCGTTCGACACTGGCACCATGGCCCTCGCCCGCGCCGTGGCCGCCTCCGGCGCCATCTCCGTCGTGGGCGGCGGCGACTCGGAAAAGGCGATCAAAACCGCCGGCCTCAGCGACAAAATCTCGCACGTCTCCACCGGCGGCGGCGCCTCGCTCGAGTTTCTCGGCGGGGTCCAACTGCCCGGCGTCGTGGCGCTGACCGACAAATAACCGCGCTGGCCAGGGGGGCCGCACCGGCCCCCCCTCCACCGGCCAGGCTAACTCACAATCGGCTTAATGACGTGCCCCGCCACGTCCGTCAGCCGGAAGTCCCGGCCCTGCGAACGGAACGTCAGCTTCGTATGGTCGAGTCCGAGCTGATTCAGAATCGTTGCGTGAATATCGTGGATCTCGATCTTGGCCTCCACCGGCGAGAACCCGAATTCGTCGCTTCCCCCGTAGCGTACGCCCGGCTTGAGCCCGCCGCCCGCCATGAACATGCTGAAGCTGTCGATGTGATGGTTCCGTCCGATCTTGCCCTTCTCCCGCACCTCGCCCATCGGCGTCCGCCCGAACTCCCCGCTCCAAACCACCAGCGTCCGCTCGAGCAACCCCCGCTGTTTGAGATCCTTGATCAGCGCAGCCGAAGCCCGGTCCACCTCTTTGGCCACCTGGTCGAGCGGCTTGGTGATGTCGTCGTGGTGATCCCAGTCGGTATGATACAGCTGCACAAACCGCACGCCGCGCTCGACTAACCGCCGCGCCAGCAGGCAGTTATTGGCATAACTCCGCTTGCCCGGCTCGGCGCCGTACATCTCGAGCGTCTCCTTGGACTCCTTTGAGAAATCAATCAACTCCGGGCCCGAGGTCTGCATCTGGTAGGCCATCTCGTACTGCGTGATGCGGGTGGCGATCTCGGCGTCTCCGGTCTCGTCGAGCTCCATCTGATTCAGGTCCTTGAGCACCTCAATCGTCTGCCGCTGCTGCTCCGGTGTCACCCCCTGCGGCGTCGACAGATTTAAAATCGGGTCGCCGACACTGCGGAACGGAATGCCCTGAAACGACGTCGGCAGAAAGCCGCTTGACCACAGCGCCGCCCCGCTGCGCGGACCGCGCGGACCGCTCTGCAACACCACGAAGCCGGGCAGATCCTTCGACTCGCTCCCGATGCCGTAAGTCACCCACGCGCCCATCGAAGGGCGCCCGGCGCGGATGCTGCCGGTGTTGGCGAACATCTTCGCCGGTCCGTGGTTGAAGTTCTCGGTCGATACCCCGTGCAGCACCGTCAGGTCATCGGCAATGGAGCCCACGTGGGGCAGCAAATCGCTGAAATAGTGGCCCGAGTTACCGTAGCGCTGAAAGGTGCGGCGCGTGCCGAGCAGCTTCGGCGTCTCTTTCGAGAAGGTGTCCATAAAGGCGAATCGCTTGCCTTTGAGGAAGGAGTCCGGCGTCGGTTTGCCGTCCCACTGCACCAACTGCGGCTTGTAGTCGAGTAACTCGAGGTGGCTGGGGCCGCCGGCCATGAACAGGAAGATGACGCGGTCGGCCTTGGCCGGAAAATGCCCCTTGCCGGCGCCCATCAGGCCGTCGGCCAGCAGCGAAGCCAGGCCGAGTTTTCCGATGCCGAAGCCGCAATTACGAAATAACTGCCGGCGTGTCTGAAAGCGTGTCAGTCTGTTTTCTAGATCCATGGTAGTTACTCTCGGGTCATGAACTCGTCAAGGTTGAGCAGGACGCGGGAGACCCCCGTCCACAGCGTCGTTTCACTGGCCCCGGGCGCCGAATCCCGCTGCTGGCGGACAAACCGGAGCAGGCGCTCGGTCTCGCGCGGGCGCGGCGTCCGCTGCACGGCCAGCTCGAACCCGTGCCGGAGCCGGGCGGCCTCCTCGGCCGGAGCCTCTTTGAGAATGCGCTGCGCCAGCGCGCCCGCAAACTCGAAGTTAGCCTCATCGTTCAACAGCGTCAACGCCTGCAGCGGCGAGTTCGACCGGATGCGCCGCGTGCATGAGGTAATCCCGTCGGCGGCATCAAACACGGTCAGGCTCGGGTGCACAGCGCTGCGCTGGAAGAAGGTGTACATGCCGCGCCGGTAGCGCTCCGGGCCCGTCGCCGTCTTCCACTCGCGCACCACCTGCGTCACGTTCAGCGCCCCGGCGGGAATCGGCGGGTAGAAGCTCGGGCCGCCCAGCTTTTCGGTCAGCAAACCGCTACTGACCAGAGCCGAATCGCGGATAATCTCGGCGTCCAGCCGCAGCCGGTTCTGCCGGGCCAACAGTTTATTCTCCGGGTCCACCATCGCGGCGTCCGGCCGCGGCAGCGAAGCCTGCTGGTAAGTGGCGCTGGTAACAATCAACTTATGCAGCGCCTTCTGGCTCCACCCGCTCTCGATGAAAGAGGCGGCCAGATAGTCGAGCAGCTCCGGGTGCGTCGGCCGGTCGCCCACCACCCCGAAATCGCTCTCGGTATCCACAATGCCGCGCCCGAAATACTTCTGCCAGACCCGGTTCACCGTCACCCGCGGCGTCAGCGGATTGTCCTTGGCCACCAGCCATTTCGCGAAATCAAGGCGCGTGGCGTTGGCCGGCATCGGCGGCAGGAACGAAATACCGCCCGGTTCAACCGGGCTGCCCTTGCGCGTGAAGTCCCCGCCCAGATGGATGTAGGACGGGCGCGGCGTCGGGCGCTCTTTCATGATCAGCGTACGGATCAGGTTCGGTTTCTGCTTGCGGATCTCGGCCAGTTCGTTGCGCAGGGCAATCAGCTTCGGATCCTTGTCCGCGTTCTCGGTAAGCGTCTCCTGATGTTTGCGGATCTTGAGCTCCCACTCCTGCACATCGGCATCCCATTTGGCCTGCCGCGCTTTCTCCTCTTCGCTGCCGATTTCAAGAAACGGGCGGTTGAAGTACTTCCGGTCGGCCTCCTTATCGATCTCGTCCACCCCGTTCCAGAACGCGAAGATCTGATAAAACTCCCGCTGCGTCACCGGGTCATACTTATGGTCGTGGCAGCGCGCGCAAGCCAGGGTCAGCCCGAGAAAAGCCGAACCCGTCGTGGCGACCCGGTCGGCCACCGCCTCGACGCGGTACTGCTCAAAGTCGATGCCGCCCTCGTAGTTGGACGGGGTGTTCCGGTGGAAGCCGGTGGCGATCAACTGCTCGGTCGTCGCATTCGGGAGTAAGTCGCCGGCGATCTGTTCAATTACGAACTGATCGAACGGCATATCTTTGGTCAGCGCCTGCAGCACCCAGTCGCGGTACGGCCAGATATCACGCGGCGCGTCAATGGTGTAGCCGTCCGTATCCGAGTAGCGGGCCACGTCGAGCCAGTGCCGGCCCCAGCGTTCGGCGTACGCCGGCGAAGCCAGCAGCCGGTCCACCACCTTGGCGTACGCCGCCGGTGAATCATCTTTCAAAAACGCTTCGAGTTCGGCCGGAGTCGGCGGCAACCCGGTCAGGTCCAGGTGTACCCGGCGCAGCAGCGTCCGCTTATCGGCCCGCGGCGACAGCCCCAGGCCCTTCTCCTGCAGCTTGGCCAGGATAAAGGTGTCGATCGTCGCCCCGGCTGGCTCCGGACGCACCGGCTGAAACGCCCAGTGTTTACTGGTCCGGCGTTTGGCCTGTAGGAACGAGGCGGGAGCCGGCATGCCGTCCTGCACCCATTTTTCGAGCACGGCAATGTCGGCGTCCGATAACTTCTTCCCGCCCTTGGGCATCTTCAGGTCGCCCGTATGTTTCACGGCCGCCACCAGAATCGGGGCCGCCGGGCCGCGATTGCCACCCTTCAGAATGGCCTCTTTGGAATCGAGCGCCAATCCGCCATTCACCGAATTGACGTTGTGGCAACCGGAGCAATTCTTCTTGAGAACCGCCAGGGCCTCCGCTCCGTCCTGCGCCATCAGCGGTAACGCTGCAAGGAAGATGAAACTGATTCGAAGCATTGTGGGTATCTTATCAAGAGATGCTCAGCTTTGCGGCATTGTTGGCCGTAACCTTCTATGCCGATGTTTTGCCGATTCTCGAACGGCGCTGCCTGGGCTGCCACCAGGCCGGCGAGGCGGCGCCCATGGCCCTCGGATCGTTCGCCGCGGCGCGTCCCTTCGCCAAAGCCATCCGCGACGCGGTGCTGCAGGCAACCATGCCCCCCGGCGGCGGCCTGCCCGCGGCCGAGGCCTCCGTCCTCCGCCAGTGGGCCGCCCGTCCCGCCCCCGGCCCCGGAGCCCGTCCCGCCGTACTCCCCGTCCGGCCCTCCGTGCGCGACGATCTCACCCTCCGCATGCCCGCACCCTTTCCGATCGCCCCCGGCGCTACGGTCGACTACCAGCACTTCGTCCTCCCCACCGGCCAGACCACGCCGCGCTGGATTCAGGCCATCGAGATCCGTCCCGGCAACCGCCGCGTCGTCCACCACGCCGTTGCCTTCGTCCGCACGGCGCGCAGCGAGTTTCTGCGCGGCGGCCGGCTCTCGGTGGAAGACGAGGTCCTCGGCACGTACCTGCCCGGCGAAGGCGTGCTGCGCTGGCCCGCCGGTCAGGCGAAACTGCTCCCCGCGGGCGCCGAGATCGTTCTGCAGATGCATTACACCGCCACCGGGATGGCCGAAGAGGATCAGACCGCGGTGCGCCTCGAATTCGGTCCTCCGCCACGCGAGCGCGTCTATACCCTCTCCGTCGCCCAGTGGGATTTCGCCATCCCGCCCTTCGCCCCGGCCCATCCGGTCACCATCGAGTTCCCGGTGCAGACCGGGGTCCGCGTGCTGGCCGTCACCCCCCACATGCACCTCCGCGGCCGCAGCATGCGGGTCACCGCCGGCGATGCCGTCGTCCTCGACCTCCCGCGCTACCGCTTCGACTGGCAGCTGCGCCGGGTCCTGCCGCGGCCCGTTGAGTTGGCGGCCGGCGAGGTGATTCGGGTCGAGGCGACTTTTGACAACTCGCCCAACAACCCCCGCAACCCCGACCCCGCCGCCACCGTGCGCTGGGGCGAGCAAAGCTGGCAGGAGATGATGGTCGCCTTCGTCGACGTCGCCATTCCGGCGGCCTGGCCCCCCGCGGCGATCTACCGCCCGAAGCGCTTCTAGACCGCCGGAATCAGCTCGCCCGGGCCGCCCCCCTACGCCATCGCCAGAAACTTCACGCACACCGGCACCGGCGCCGGCACCGGCCGTCCCACCGGCGTCAGCTTGCCCGTCCCCCCATCAATCCGGAACACCATCAGCGAATCGGAATCCTGATTCGCCGCCACCAGGAACCGGCCCGTCGGATCGATGTTGAAGTTGCGCGGCGTCTTCCCCTGCGTAGGCTCGTTCCCGATCCGCCGGATCCGGCCCGCCGCCACGTCAATTGAAAAGATAGCGATCGAGTCGTGCCCGCGGTTGGAACCGTACACAAACCGCCCGTTCGGATGCACCACGGTCTCGGCCGTGCTGAGCCCGCGGCCCACCGGAATCGGCATCGTCGGCTCCGTGTTGATCTCGGTCAACTTGCCGGCCTTGGCGTCCCAGTTCATCGCCGTCAGGGTGCACAGCATCTCATTGATCACATACGCCCACCTCCCGTTCGGATGGAACGCAAAGTGGCGGGGACCACTCCCCGGAGCCACGGCAAACTCACTGTGCGGTGCCATCGCGCCGCTCTTGCCGTTGAACTTGTACACGATCACCCGGTCCTTGCCCAGGTCGGCCACCACGGCAAACCGGTTGGTGTTATCGAGATTGATCGAATGCGCGTGCGGACCCGACTGCCGGGCCGCGTTCGGCCCGAACGGCGCGGCGTGCTGAAAAAATGCGGTCCGCTTGCCAATCTTGCCGTCCGCCCCGAGTGCATAAGCCGAGGCGCTGCCGCCGCCGTAGTTGGCGCAGAGCACCACCCGGCCGCTGTCGCTGACCTTGACATGACACGGGCCGCTGCCCCCGCTGCCCACCTGATTGAGCAGGGTCAGCTTGCCGTTCGCCTGGTCCACCGCGTAGGCGTTCACCGAACCCACCTTCTGGCCCTGAAACTCTTCCAACTCTCCAACCGAGTACAGGAAATTTCCCTTCGGATGTAGCGCGAGAAACGAGGGGTTCGCCGTCTCGACGGCCACACCCAGCGGAGTGAGCGTGCCGGAAGCAGCATCCATCTCATATTGATAAATGCCCTTGCTCGCACCCCGCGTATACGTCCCGACATAAACCCGGAACTTCGCCGGCGCCTGGGCCAGCAGCGGCGCCGTCAGCATCATCAAACCAAAATCCCGTCTCTGCATCGAACTCTCCTTAAAACATGCGCTCCTGGCGGCGCAGTGTGCCAAAACTGCCAATGTTGGCTATCGCAAACGATACCAGATATTGATTCTCGTTGCGCGTACCGAAACTCAGCCGCCGGAACTGAAAGCTGAGCCCGCAGCAGTCGCTGTTGTAGCTGAGTTCGGTCGTGGCAAACTGCATCTTCGCCTCGCGGAAGTCGTACACCCCGGTGTAACCCGCACTCCACCCTCGCCGCCCGGGTGCCCCGATCCCGCCCCGCAACAGCATCTGGTTCGCATTCGGACTTACCTGCGGCGTACCCCGCACCTGGTTGTGCCCAATCCCGAAAAACGTGTTCCGCAGCCTCGCATCCGCAATCACCGTCGAGTTCGTGATCCGCCGGAACAGCGGGTCCCAGTCGGTGCGCCATTCGAGGGCCGCCGAACGCAGCGGCGACGCCCGCAACACCGAGATTACCGGCGAGTAGTGCCGCGGCCGGTCGATAAAGCTATAACCGGTCAAAGTGGTGGAGGAAAGAAAGACGTTACGCGAACCGGTCACCACCGCCCCGCCAAACGTAGGATCAAAGTACCGCCGCTGCATCACCTGCCAGGACAGGACCTCGTCCACCGCCCCGTTGCGCTTGGCGTAGAGCCGGTTGGTCAGCGAAACATCCGCCTCCGTCGTGGAGGTAAGAATATCAGCTTCGTCAAAGCGAATGATCTCGCGAAAGTTTCGGACTCCCGACACGTGCCGGAACGTCACCCGCGATTCAATCACATGCTTCACCTCGGTACCCAGCCACTTCGGGCCCCGGAAGATCCTCTCAAGCGAAGGCAGATTCAACTCGGCCCCGAAATCGTTGGCCTGCCGGAAAAAGTCCTGCCCCGCCGTCGCGGTCGCCGATGCCGTCGCCGTCGAGGCCGTCGAAAGATCCTTCCGCGAACCATAGTGCGTTGCGTGGAAGGTGTAGGAAGGCGTCAGGCTGAAACCCTTCCACTGCAAGGAGGCCAGGATGCGCGGCGCAAAGTTCAGCCGATCCGTGAACTGACGCGTAATGAAGCCCGGTTCCCGGCGTTTGAACAATCCGGCGCTCGAGTCAAACGAGTACCAGACCGGGATGACCTTGCCGAACAACCGGCGCTCCCGCGAATGGAAATCCACCGTGGGCAGCTTCCGGATCACCACCTGGTCCTCAGGCAGAGTGCTCTGGAAAAACTGATGGCGCGAGAACTCCACTCCCACTACGTAGGTGTCCCAGCTCCGCTGCACATGCCCGTTCGAGTTCACTGCCGAAAAAATCGCCTCGTTAAAGCTTTGCGTGAAGGCTTGCCGGAAAAGGAATGAAGACAAATAGTTTATGTTGGCGGCACCCGTCCAGCCTCGGCCCAACACCGAGCGCCCGGAAGCGTTGATGAGGAATCCACCCTCTTTGAACCTCTCCCCGCTATCCGTCACGCGGCCACGGTCGTTCACGCCGTAAAGATAAAAATCAAAATCGGTAGCCTGCCGCGGCTTACCCCGAAAATTTACCTCGTGCGCCAATCCGCGCTTTGTAAACAGCTGCCCACGATACATCGCGTCGTAAGAACGGTTGATCGCCCAGTAGTAGCCCACTCCATACCGGAAACCCAAGCGCGTGCTGTTGCCAAAGTTGGGCGTCAGGAAACCACTCTTCCGCGGCTCTTCGGAAAGGGCTTTGTAGAACACGGGAAAATAGAAGATCGGCACCCGCCGTATCCGAAAGACGGCTTGGCGCACCAGCGCCCGGTCGCCCGGGATGATGTCGAAGCGGGGAGACGTCAGCCGCCACCAGGGCTTGGGCAGGACACAGTTGGTTAAGAAACCCTCGTACAGGATAAAGCGTGACTTGATCTTTTCGGCCCAACGTCCTTGAAAATTAAAGGGGTTCTGCGACAAGAGCAAGCCCGGACGGAACTGAATCTTCCCCTGCGCATTACCCCTTACATCAAAGAAGGTTCCGGACTCTTCCTTCAAGTTGTACTTTACCTTCTGCGCCCACATCTCCTCCGAGCTCGTATAGTTCTTGTAGTACACGCTTCCACGCGCATCCACGTCCCCGGTCGCTTCGTTGTAGTCAATCTCGTCTGCCTTCAACAAAACCTCAGCCGTCTCCACCTCCGCCGCCCCTCGCAGGTGATAGATCTGGCCATCCACCTCCTGCCCGATGGCGCGAACCAGCACCTCATCCTCCGCCGGGGCATTCGGCCGCTTCACCGGTACAGGCTTCGCGGGAGGGGTCGCCGGATTCGCCACGCCTCCAAAGCGGCCTCGCTGCTGCGGAAAGCCTTGACCAAAACTTTTGTCGCCCGGCGCCATAAGGCAAATTGCCAATACCGCCGATAGCTTCAATAAGGCGGAAGTGGCAGTACAAATTGCCGAGCAAAAGCCTATGATTTGGTTCGAATTAGTGGTACGGTATAGAGGTGGATGTTGTCTAGTACAATCGTACTTTCCACTGTGCCCAAGTTGGATGTTTTTTCCCGTCGCCAAATCAGCAACCGTAGCACGTCCCAATCGGTAAGGCAACAAACGAAGCGTCAACCATGAATTGTCCAAACTGTCAGGTTTCCATCAGCGAAGAACAGCATCGTTGTCAGAACTGTGGCCGTCGTCTCGGCGCCAGTTTTAGCCCGGTATTGGCCATGCGGACCGCGACCGCTCTCAAGCTGGATCCGGTCGCCACCGTGTATGAGCAGCAGGCTCCCGCTCCCTCTCCGCGCCTTGAGCACTCAAACGATGCGGCGCCCCGGTCGGTGCCGCGCCATATTGCCGCCATGCAAGGTTCGCTTTTTTCCTTACGTGAAGATAATAAGGTTCAAACGATTGATGGACACCTCCCGGCCGCTACCGGCAGTCGGCGTGCACGCAGACAATCTCAGACGCAATCTTCCTTCCTACCCTACCAGGGAGTGCTGGAGTTCCCTACCCCGGCGCCGACCCGCACCTTGGCTACCTCCGTCGACGCGGTAATCTACTGCGATTACCCGGTCGCGACGCGCACCCACCGTCTCCTCGGCGGACTCGTTGACTTCGTGATCGTGCTCGCTTGCATGATGCTCTTCCTTGGCATCCTCTACGTTGGGTGTGAAGGTCTGCCGTGGTTCAGCCTCGACATGACCACGCTGGCTCTCGTCGGCGTGGCAACGGGTCTGCTGGGTTTGCTCTACGAGGCCTTCTGGCTGATGGCCGGAGCGCCCTCTCCCGGCATGGAGTGCGTTGGACTCCGGCTGGTGCACTTCGATGGCAATGAACTGACCCGGAAGGATCACACCCGCCGTATCCTGGGCGGTGTTCTCAGCATGATGGCCGCTTTCGTTGGTTTAGCGTGGGCCTTCGTCGACGAGGAATGTCTCACCTGGCAGGATCATATCTCGCGAACCTTTCCGACCCCGGTACGAGCACAATACGGCAGTCGCCGCTAACTGACGTACACTAAGGGCATGGGGATCCAATTCGACGAGACCAATCTGCTGGCGCGGATGGTTGGTCCGGTTCACGGACTGACGCCGGAGGAGTTCGCCGCGGCTGAACCCTCGGCCGCACAAGCATTAGCCGGGGTGAATGCCCTCACCGCATCGGGAGTGATCGGCTTTCCTAACCTGCCCAAAGATATTGGGCTGGCCCGGGAGATTGAATCGTTTGCGGCCCGCGTGAAGGGTAGCTATGACACCGTTTGCCTGGTCGGCATCGGAGGCAGTGCTCTCGGTGCTTGGGCTCTCGATTGCGCGCTGCGCGGTCCTCACCCGGTGCAGGGTGTCCACACCACAGATAACCCGCGGCTCGTTATCCTCGACAACGTCGATCCCGAGTTCGTCCACCTGGCCCTGGCTTCGATGAAGCCGAAGAAGACTCTGGTTGTCGTCATCGCGAAAAGTGGGGCCACCGCCGAGACGGTGGCAACCTTCCTGCTCGTCCGGGACTGGCTCGTGGCCGGGGCCGGGGCCAAGGCCGCCAAGGCTCGAACCGTGGTCGTGACGAGCCAGGGACGGGGCGATCTCAAGGTGTTGGCCACCAACGAGGGCTACACGACCTTTCACCTTCCGGAAAATGTCGGTGGCCGCTTCAGCGTCCTTTCGGCCGTTGGACTGGTCCCGGCGGCACTGATCGGCATCGATATCCAAGCCCTCCTCCGCGGCGCGGCCCGGATGACGGCCACCGCCGCAAAGACCGACCTCGCGGCCAATACCCCGCTGCGCGCGGCGCTGTTCCACGTACTCGCTCTGACCCGGAAAGGCAAATCCATCCAGGTCGCCTTCCCCTACGCCAACCGTTTGTGGGGAACGGCTTTCTGGTTCCGGCAGCTCTGGGCCGAGTCCCTTGGCAAGGCCACGAACCGGGCGGGAGAGTTGGTCCATATCGGCCAAACCCCCATCGCGGCGCTCGGCACCACCGACCAGCACTCGCAGGTCCAGCTTTACATGGAAGGCCCGAACGACAAGGTGTTCACGTTCTGGTCCGTGAAGAAGCCCGCCGTGCCCGGCGCTATTCCGGCCGCCAAGACGGGCCTCGAAGGTTTCGACTACCTCACCGGTCAGTCGCTCGCCAAGCTGCTCGACGCCGAGCTGCGCTCCACCCAGGCGGCGCTCACCGAGAATCAGCGTCCCAACTGTGGCTTCATCCTCGACCGCGTCGACGCCGAGCATCTCGGTATGTTCTTCCAGTTGCTTGAGTTTGAGACCGCCTTCGCCGGCGAGATGCTCAACATCAATGCCTTCGATCAGGAGGGCGTCGAGTTAGGTAAGCGGTTTACCTTCGGCCTCATGGGCCGCAAGGGCTTCTCCGACTTCAAGAAGCGCTACACCGATTACGAAGCGCGCCGCAAGGGCTGACGCCTCTCCTCCATGCCATTCGCCCCTATTCCTGAGGCCCTGGCGGAGTTCCGCTCCGGCCGGATGTTGATTGTCGTCGACGACGAAGACCGCGAAAACGAAGGCGACCTGACCATCGCCGCCGACCACATCACCCCCGAAGCGATCAACTTCATGGCGGTGCACGGCCGGGGCCTCATCTGCCTCGCGCTCAGTCCGGATAAGTGCGACTCGCTCGACCTGCCCCTGATGGCGGCGGCCAACACTTCCCGTTTCGGCACCGCCTTCACCGTCTCGATCGAGGCCACCCACGGCGTCACCACCGGAATCTCCGCCGCCGACCGTGCGCAGACAATCCGGGTCGCCATCCGCCCCGATGCCAAGCCGGAAGATCTTGCCCGGCCCGGTCACATCTTCCCGCTCCGCGCCCGCCCCGGCGGCGTCCTCGCCCGCGCCGGCCAGACGGAAGCGGCGGTCGACCTTGCTCTCCTCGCGGGCCTGCAGCCGGGCGGGGTAATCTGCGAAATCCTGAACGAAGACGGCACCATGGCCCGTCTCCCCCAGCTGATGGAGTTCGCCCGGCGATTTGATATCCGGATCATCTCGGTGGCCGATCTGATACGGCACCGCCTCCGGCACGAACGGTTCATGCAGCGAACCGCCTCCGGCCTCATCACCACCCGCCACGGCGAGTTCCGCACGCATGCCTACAGCTCGACCCTCGGCGGCGGACAGCACACGGCCCTCGTGCTCGGCGAGATCGCCGGCGTCGACAATCCGCTCGTCCGGGTCCACGCCCACTGCGCCTACGGCAATCTGTTCGGCTCCACCGCCTGCGACTGCGCCCGCATCGTGGACCGATCTCTCGCCCTGATCCGCGCCGAAGGCGCCGGGGCGCTCGTCTACCTCCATCAGACGACGGCGGGCTACCAGCAGCACCAGGGCGAGATCATCGCCCACGGTCGCGACCCGCTGACCGCGCCCGCCACCCCGGGCTCCACCGTCCTCCAACACGAAGCCGGACTCGGCGCCCAGATCTTGGCCGACCTCGGCCTGCACCGCATTCGCCTGCTGACCAACCACCCGCGCAAGGTGGTTGGTCTCGAAGGCTTCGGCATCGAGATTACCGCGCAGGTGCCGATTTTGTAGTGGGCCGGATCTGGGCCGGCCATTCATAGGTTGGCTGGTTGGCGAACCGCTTCATGGTTAGCGTCAGGGTTCCCACCGAACCAGGCCGCAGCTGTACACTCAGGTGACGCGAGTTCACGTCGCGCTTCGTCTTGCCATCGTCGACCGTGAGGAACTGGTGTTCACCAAACGCCCCGGCTTGCAGAATGGTCTGCCGCGCCGCCGTCGTCGAAGTATTGACGAGCGTCACCCGAACGCTATCCTCCGTAATCCGGTCCACCAGGGCGGCCACGTCCTCGGGAATGCCCGCGCGCTTCCGGTCGACGTCAAAATACCGCAGGCGCACATGGAGTAACCCCCCATGATAGATATGGTTCGGCCCGCCCATCATCTGCTGCACCAACCCCTCAAGCACTACCGGGTTCCGGTCCTGCCAGTGGTGGACGTTCATCTCCTCCGGAGGCGTTTTGTCGGCGCGGATCACGGCAAGGCGCCGCAGACACTCCGCATAGTTGCCGCGCAGCACATCGACCGGCCAGCTGGGATTATTCCCTTCGAGAAACCGCATCCACGGGCCTTCGTTCTTGTCGTCCCCCTTGGCCTTGCGATAGGGCGCGTTCGTCAGTTTCGGCATGTCCACCAACTGATTCAAACGCGCCAGGTCCGGAGCGCCGAAGCTCATATACCAGAGGTTCACCGGATACTGCGGCACCGCCGGACGCCAGTCGTACCAGCCCTGCTCGGCGTGCCGATTCGGTACGAGCACCTGGCCCTGCTCCGTCCGGCTGACCTTGGCGATATAGGCCTGCTGGGAGCGGGGCAGCTCCAGAAACCGGGGATCGCCGGTCAGCAGCAGGGCGTTCGCCCCGCCGATCATGGTCGCCTCCAGTTGATTGAACAGGCCGTGCGGCCAGCGCCAGCCGTAATAGCCGCCGTACCACTTACCGTCCATCGTCTCGCCGATTTTGCCGTTCGGACCAATGTTATCGGGGATGATCCCGTTGTTGTCCCGGACGCGCTGCATCCAGGCATCGACATACTCGGTAATCCAGGTCTTGTACTTCGCCTCCCCGGTGTACATATACGCATGGGCGACCATGGAGGTCGACGCGAGATTCAGCGGCACGTCGGAGCGCATCATGCGCTTGTTCATCGTTTCGAGGATGTAGGGGAAGAGTTTGTCGTCCTCCCACGCCTTCGACTCCGTCACGTTCGGGATATCGTTATACGGCAGCGGATAGTGCGATAGGACATCGCGGTGCGTTACCCAGTCCTCGGCCGAGTTGACAAAGCGGGGTCCCTTCGAGCCGGTAATCGGCGAGGTGATGCGCTTGTGCACCGGGTCCCAGTTCGGGCCCTCGGTGTAGAGGCGGGCAAACTCAAGAGCCCGGCGCCGCATCCGCGGTTCGTAGGGATCAGACAGGCCGAAGAAGTAGAAGTTGACGTAGCTTTCGCCGTGGTGCATCCAGTCGTAGTAAGAATCAAACTCCTTGTGGACGGTCCCGTAGCGGGTAAACAGTTCAGTGACCTTGTCCCATAAGTGGCGGGCCAGCGGATCCATGCGCGCATCGCCGCCGAGCGCGTGATAAAGCGGAAAGTTGTAGAAACTCTCGTAGCCATCGTCGCTGCCGTCCATGCCGGGCCATTTGGCGCGCCAGATGAGGGTGCCGTCGGGCCGGGTGTAGCGTTTGACAAACTCCTGCGAGGCGGGCCAGTACTCTTTAAGCAGCTGGCGCTGCCAGAGCGCCCATTCGGGTGCCGGTTTCGGGGTATCGATCACCACCGGCTGGGCCATGGCCGCCCACGCCGCCGTAAGAAACAGGAGATATCTCATGACCAGAGATTCTATCCCTATTCGCGCCGGCCATGGGCGGAGGCACAGCGGTATCTGCGATACTGCTTCCATGAGCGACCGGCGTGAGTTCTTGCTTTCTCTTCTACTCGAACCGGACCAGGAGCGCCCGATGCGGCGAGCCATCGCCCTGGCGGCCAACAACCCCGCGGCGCCCTACGCGGCGGTGCTGGTGGAGACCGCCAGCGGCGAAGTCGTGGCCGAAGGCTGGAACAAGTCGCGCCAGAACCCACTGCTGCACGGCGAGACGGACGCCATCAACCGGTGCGCCGGGGACAAGCCGGGGATTGACTGGACCGCGCTGACCCTGTACACCACGGCGGAGCCGTGCCCGATGTGCATGGCGGCCGCGCTCTGGGCGGGTATTCCCAAGGTGGTCTACGGCTCCTCGATTCCGTTTCTGACCGCCCTGGGCGGCAATCAGATCGATATCCGGGCCAGCGAGGTAGCCCGGCGGACCGGCTTCCGGCAGACCACGGTAGTGGGCGGGGTGTTGGAAGAGGAGTGTAACGCCCTCTTCCTGGCGGCCAAAAAGCTCGCCGCACGCTGAAATGACAAAACGAAGCCAACTTCGCTTTTTGCCGGAGCCCCCGGGTCACGCGCGAAGACAACGGCTAGGGCCGGGTCGGCAGCCCGGAGCTACAGCAGAGCCTCGATAACGCTCGGACCCCGCTCCCGCAGGCACCGGGAGAAGTGTTCGACAAACCCCTCCACGGTCTCCACCCGCACCGCCGGCACCCCAAGCCCTTCCGCAATCCGGACAAAGTCCAGCGGCGGGGACCCGATATCCACCATGGCGCCGGCGCGTTCCCCAAAGCCATTCGCCCCCGTGCGCCGCATCTCGACATCCAGAATCTGATACCGGCGATTGGCAAAGATCACGGTCACGACGTCCAGCCTCTCGCGCGCCATGGTCCACCACGCTTGCGGCGTGTACAACGCGCTGCCATCACCCTCGAGCACCACCACCTTACGGTCGGGACACGCAATGGCCGCGCCAACCGCCACCGGCAGCCCCTGGCCGATCGAGCCGCCCGTCACCGGCAGATAGTCAAAACGCCGGGCGTGACGCAGGGCCGCCAAAACCGGCGGCCCGGAAGAGACCATTTCGTCGGAGAGAATCGCCTCGGGCGGCAGTAGGGCGGCGATGGCCTGGCCCAACGCCGCCAGCGTCAGCGGGCCCGGCGGGGGCACGGGCAGAGCTGGCGGCTCGTCCCAGGAGGCCGGCGGCAGGGGCTCGGCCAGCGCGGCCAGCGCGGCGAGACCGTCCTGCCCGGGAGTGGCGAGTTCGTGGACGCGGCAGCCCTCCGGGGCAAGGTAGCTGGCTTCGTCCGGGTAACCGAAGAAAGAGACGGGAGCCTTGGCTTCGAGCAGGACCAGGTCCGTCAACCCCGCCAGCTGCGCCTGCGCCGGTCCCGGGAAGTAGGCGATCCGTTCCGGCTGGAAAACGCCGCGGCCCATGGTCATCCGGGCGGCGTTGCGGTCGATCAGCACGCGCCAGCCGGCGGCGGCGAGGCGAGCGGCGAGGGCAAGGCCCCGCTCGCCGGTGGTCTGGCCGCCGAGGAGCAGACCCCACTTCCCTGCTCCGCCGAGCGGCGGCACGACGGGCGCCGGGGGCGGCGCGGGCGGGACGGGCTCGCCGATGGGGCCGCCGGGCGACCAGGAGAAGTCGGCAGGAATGATCAGGTGCGCAATCGAGCCCGGGTAGCGGCGGGCCGCGCTGACCACGCGGGCGGCGGTGGGGCCCATTTCCTCCGCCGATGCGAGGCGGAATACTTCGGCCGAGACCGTGGAGGCGAAGGCGGCGATATCGGCGGTGAGCGGCGCGTCGTAGGCGAGGTGCCGGGTGGAGTGTTCGCCAATGAGGCTGACGATAGGCGTGCGGGCTTTGCGGGCGTTGTGGAAGTTGGCGAGACCATTGGCGAGGCCGGGCCCAAGGTGGAGCAGCGTAGCGGCGGGTTTGCCGGTCATGCGGGCGTAGCCATCGGCGGCGCCGGAGCAGACCCCTTCAAACAGGCACAGCACGCCACGCATGGCGGGGACACGGTCGAGCGCGGCAACGAAATGCATCTCCGAGGTCCCTGGGTTGGCAAAGCAAACCTCGACGCCGTGGGCGACAAGGGTACGCAGGAGAACTTCGGCTCCGGTCATCATAATCATGATCGCTCCTCCTTGACCGCCTTAGAGCTTCACCTTGGCCGTGTCGGGATTCCAGGAGGCGCGGGTTCGGTGGCGATAGGCGAGGTTGCACAGGTGCGCGGCGGCGGCGGCAAAGTGGCCCTCTTCGGCGTTTTCCCGGCTGGGCTTGTTGTTCCGGATCGAGTCGATGAAGTACCAGTTGTGGGACTGACCGCGTTCGACCGGGATCTCCCGGGCCTCGGGGCGGGCCGGGCGCGCTTCGCCCGCGAACCGCGCCAGATACTCCTCGCGCAGTTTCTTCGGGAAGTTCAGGCTGCCGTACTCCTGGGCGTTGCCGGATTTGCGCTCCGGGGTTAACTCAAGGCGGTTGAAGGTGACGAGCAGGGTCCCTTCATCCCCGTAAATAAAGATCCCGCGCGGCTGCTGGCCGTTCGCCTGGTTGACGTAAACGTCCACCAGAAAGCCTTCCGGATACTCGAGCAGCGAATTCATCACATCGGGTACCGTGCGGCCATCCTTCCATTTCGAGAGCACACCCTGCGAGACGGCCGATAGCGGAGCGCGCACCCCCATGATTTCGTGCATCTGCGTGAACTGATGGACGAACAGATCGGCGGCGACACCGCCCGAATACTCCCAGAAGCGGCGCCACTGAAAGACGACCGCCGGGTCGAAGGCCTTCTTCCTGGTGCGGCCCTGCCAGCCGGGCCAGTCAATGGTCTTCTCGGAGGCATCCGGAGGCACCGGGTACTGCCAGGCGCCCTCGGCGGAGTTGCGATGGTTGGCCATGCGGATCATGTTCACCTTGCCGAGAGCGCCGCTCGCGACGATTTCGCGGGCCTTGGCCGTGAGGGCCGAGGTCTTGGCCTGGCTGCCGACCTGGAGGACCTTGCCGCTGGCCTTGGCGGCGGCGATGAGGCGAGGGCCTTCGGCGATGGACCAGGTCATCGGTTTCTCGATGTAGACGTGCTTGCCGGCGGAGAGGGCGTCGAGGGTGATCTTTTCGTGCCAGTGATCCGGGGTGGCGATGACGACGGCGTCGATCTCCTTCTTGTCGAGGAGGGCCCGGTAGTCGCGGCCGGTCCAGATGGCGTCGCCGAGTTGCTCTTGGGCGCGCTGCCGGCAGCCATCGTACAGATCGGCGACGGCGAGGCCGCGGGCGCCGGGGACGGCGGCGAACTCGTCGATGAGCTGTTTGCCGCGGACCCCGCTGCCGATGAAGCCGAGCCGCACCTCGCCGGCGCCGGACTGGGCCAGGGCGGCCGAGGCGGGGCCGAGGGTGTAAACCGCCGAAGCGGTGCGGAGGAAGGTGCGGCGAGTCGAAGCCATAGCTATCAGGGTACTGTACGGCAGCCGCACCGGGAGACCGCGCCAACACACAGATCGATTACGGATTTTCGTGGCGGAGGGGCCGGGACTTCCCGGCCCGGCCCGGATGAGAACTTAGAGGCCGGCCCCGGACTATCGTACTGAAACTACATCATAAGTCCTAAGTGAGGCGCCCGTCCGGCGCTGCGCTCAGGCCATAGGTATCAACATGAGACACTTACTTCGACTTCCTCTTGCCGCGGCGGGGTTTGCCTTCGCGGCAATGAGCCCACTAAGTGCGGCCACGCTGATCACAAATGACCGGGGCGAATGGCTTACCGGAGTATCCGGACTGCTTACCTTGAATCTCGATACGTTTTCGAGCGGAGCCACGGGCGGCGCTTTTACCTCGGGCGGCACGGTGCAGCCGGGAAATACGGCCTTTTACAGCAATATGAACGGTTACTTCAATAATAACTTCCAGATCGTCGGCTTCAGTAACGCTACTAATTTCCTCGCCCATACGCTCGCCAGCGTGGCGCAAACCTGGAACAACTGGGGCACCGGCGCCATATTAATGAGCCAGACCAAGGACACGACCAATACGGTCTCCTTGCGTGTGACCTTCCGGTCCGGCGGCGTCACCACCCCGGTGAACGCCTTTGGCTTTGCGCTGGGATTGGGCGGCAACGGAGGCGCTTCGGGAACGATCACGGTGACCCCGCAGGGCATGGCGGCGCAGACTGTAACCACCTTCAATCAAGCCTCGGGTTTAAAGTTCTTCGGCGTGACGAGCGACACCCAGACGTTTAGCTACGCCGATATCACGATTACCGAGCCGACCCGCTGGATAGTGCTCGACAACATTGAACAGGGCGTCTTCACGGCCCCGCCCCCCACGGATGTTCCCGACGTCGCCACTTTGGTGTGTGTAGGAACGGGCCTGGCCTGCCTGGGCGTACTCCGTCGCCGGCGGCTGGCGGAAGCTGCCTGACGGCCTATTCCAAACTCAGCGCCAACAGAAAGGGCTTCGCGGGGAACCGCGAAGCCTTTGGCTTTTTCACCGAGTCGAACCACTGGGCGGTGCCCGACACCATGGAACAGTGCGTCTTCGCAGCCCCGGCAGCCCCGCCCCCCTCGCAGGTTCCCGGCGCCGCCGCTTTGGTGTGTGTAGGAACGGGCCTGGCCTGCCTGGGCGTACTCCGTCGCTGGCGGCTGGCGGAAGCTGCCTGACGGCCTATTCCCAACTCGGCGCCAACAGAAAGGGCTTCGCGGGGAACCGCGAAGCTTTTGGCTTTTTCACCGAGTCGAACCGGTGGGAGGTGCCCGACACCATGGAACAGGGCGTTACCGCAGCCCCGGCAGCCCCGCCCCGCTCGCATGTTCCCGGCGCCGCCGCTTTGTTGGGTGTGGGAACGAGCCTGGCCTGTCTGGCCGCACTCCGCAAGAGGTTAGCGGGGCCGCCGGAACACGGAGGTATCCGGATGGTAGTGGCGCCAGTCGAACCAGTAGTCCCGAATCAGTTCGAGGCGCTCGAGACAGGCCCCGGCAGCGGGCCCCGCGATGGCGCAGCCTTGAAAGTTCCAGCGGCTGCCGGTGGCCTCGTCGACGAGCAGAGCGCCCGGTTCACCGGTAAGTCGGTAGAAGTCGGTGGGGGCGCCCGAGGCGGGCAACTGCGCGCGGAAGGCGCGAATGGAGCGGTTATCCGGGCCGAGCACGATGGCGAGAGGCACGGCGCCGAGACGGTCGAGCACGAGCGTTTCGCGGAGAATGAGTTCGTGCGGGTAAGCCCGGGCGGCGCCGCCGGCCTGAATCCCCAGCACTAGAGTGCGGGGCTGCAGTCCGGGTTCGGCGTAGCTCAAAACGGTCGGGGTGCTTTGCATCTTCGCCTCCCAGTCCCGGGCGGCGTACCGGGCGGCGTCGCGGGGAGATTCGGCCAGCAGGGTACCGGCGGGCTGTTCGGCTCTCCAGAGGCCGAAGGTCAGTTCGCCGGAAGGGACAAGTTCGAGTTGGCGGCCGGCCAGCGGCCCGGAGATGGCAAGGCCGCTGATCTGCTGCCAGAACGTACCGGTTTGCTCATCGCGCATGAGAAAGTTCTGATTGTTAATGCCCGCCAACCGGAAGGTTAACGTCAACTGGCCCACCGAACGCTTCCACACCAGACCGGTGTGACAGAGCGTTCAATACGTCGCCACGATGGGCACGCCTCCGGCGGTGTCGTTAACGATGTGATGGTAGGCGATGGCGCGGACCGGATAGGCCCGGGCAGCGCCGCGCTGTTCGATCGCCAGCACCATCTCGTCAGGGGCCAGTTGGGCCGCCGCGGCAGGCTCGAAAGCGGGCTGGTCGATGGGGTGGAACATCAGCTCAAAGACGTTTACTCGGACCGCGGCAGCGGCCAGGAGGTTGAGGAGCAGGGCGGCGGCAGCCGCGAACCTGGCGGACCGGCGGGTCAGGAGATGGCGGAAGCGGTAGATGGCCAAGGCCGCCGTCCCCAGACACAGCAGGGTCCCGGCGGGCCGCAGGCGCAGAACGAGCAGAGCCGCCTCCAACTCGCGCGGGCCCTGGGCGCGGAAGGGGCGGATGACATAGAGGGGATAGAGGGCGCCGCAGAGCGCGAGGCCTGCGCAGGCGGCCAGCAGGAGCCAGAGGCGTCGGTGGTTCATCTCCTGGGTACGATACGCTCTCGCGCAAAGGATCCCAATAGTAGGTTTCGACTATTGGCGGAATGGCGGCGGGCGGTTCGCCTACGGGGTATAGTTTTCTCTATGCCTTCGGTTCCGCTTTCCATTCCGGCCGGCGCTTGCGACTGCCACACCCATATCTTCGGCAACTACCCGCTCGTGGCGGAGCGCCGTTACACGCCGGAGCCCGCGGGGCCGGAGGCGATGGCAGCGCTGCACCGGTCCCTGGGGATGGAACGGGTGGTGATCGTGACGCCGAGCGTTTACGGGGTAGACAACACGAGCACGCTGGACGGAATCCGGGCGCGGGGCGGGACGGCGCGAGGGATTGCCGTGGTTGACGATCAGGTGGGCGAGGCGGAGTTACGGCGGCTGGCGGCGGGAGGAATCCGGGGGATCCGGCTGAACCTGGCGACGGCCGGGGTGGACGACCCGGTGGTGGCGGCGGCGCGTCTGCGTTGGTCGGCGGAGCTGGTGGGCGGCCTGGGGTGGCACGTGCAGGTGTATACGACGCCGGTGGTGATTGCGGCGCTGGCCAAGGTGGTGGCGGGCCTCGGGGTGCCGGTGGTGTTCGACCACTTTGGCGGGGCATCGGCGGCACTGGGCGTGCGGCAGAGCGGGTTTGCCGAGTTGTTGAAGCTGGTGGAGGCGGGGCGGGCGTATGTGAAGATCTCCGGGGCGTATCATGTCTCGCAGCGGGGCCCCAACTATCCGGATTGCGCGCCGCTGGCGCAGGCACTGATTGCCGCGAACGCCGAGCGGGTGCTGTGGGGCACGGACTGGCCACACCCGCCCGCGCCTTCGCCAACGCCGCTACGGCCCGCGCCGTTTCGGACGATCAACGATGGTTTGCTGCTGCAGCAGTTGGGAGTTTGGGCGCCGGATGCGGCGGTGCGGGAGAAGATTCTGGTGAGCAATCCGGCGCGCTTGTACGGGTTTTGAGTTGGACGCGGACCGCCTCAGGCGTAGAGGCCAGTCGACCGAGAGGCGGACGAGTTCGGCGAGGTCATCCTGAGGGGGAGGGCTTGCCGGGAATCTCGCATTTGATTCCAGCGCCGCTCTTTCCGGCGCGGCACGGGATGGCGTTCGCACCGCTGGAGGCGGTGACCTGATCGGGACGGAAGCTCTTCTTCCACTCCGCGGCCTCGTGGCTGATTTCGCGCGCCGGGATGCCCTGGCCGTCGGCGGTGGTCGAGGAGGAATCGAGAGCGAAGGGGGCGGACAGGTTGACGTTGACTACGGAAGATTCGTAGGCGATCAGGCGGCCGCGGAAGGACTTAAAACCGTCGGGAACTTCGACGGAGACGTCGCCGGCGGCGTTGCGGCGCCCGAGTAAACCATGTCGGGAAGAAAACGGCCGCTGCCGACAACGCAGCGCGAGGCTCTCCGGCGTTTCAGAGACCAGAATGAATCAGCGATCCCGGTTTTTGCGCGGCGAGGATTTCGGCCTCTGTATCGAGCCACTGCGACCAAGTCGACGCCACGACATCGGGTGCGGCGATCTTATTGGCCAGCTTGAGAAAGATCTTGTAATGGCCCATCTCGGAGGCAAACAGAGCGTGATAGAACCGGGCCAGATCGGGCTCCTGCTCCGCGGCCGCCGCGGCCAGGACGGCGAAGCGTTCGCAGGAGCGGGCCTCGATCAGGGCGGAGACACAAAGGCGGTCGAGCAGCTCTTCGCCGCCGCCGTTGCGCACGCAGGCGCGCAGGGCGCGGGGGTAAGCGGCTTTATGGGAACGGACGAGGCGGCCGCCGCGCTTGATGAGGACGCGGGTGACCTGGGCCAGGTGGGCGGCCTCGTCGCGGGCGACGCTCGTGAGGGCTTCCACCCAGCCGGGAACCCAGGTGTTCGGCCAGCGGGTCATCAGGTCCATGGCGTTCTGGGCGGCCTTCATCTCGAGAAAGGCATGATCGTTGAGAAGCGCGACGGGATCGGCGAGGGCAAGGTGGCCCCAGGCGAGCGGGGTGCGCGTGCGCAGCGGCAGGGAGTCTACGGAGGCGGGGGTCAAACCTCAGGGTAACGCAGAAGCCGGCGGGACGGGACGGGTTAGGATAGAGAAATGAAAGTCCTGGCGGCCCTGCTTGCCCTGGTTATGAGCGCGATGGCGCAGGCCAACCGGCTGACGCCGAAGGAGGCAGCCGAAGGCTGGCTGCTCCTCTTTGACGGCCAGTCGATGTTCGGATGGACCGCCGAGGGGTTGGCCAAGTGGCAGGTGGTCGATGGCGCGCTGGTAGCCGACAGCGGCGGCTACGGCTGGCTGCGGACCAACACGCAGGTGACCGACTACTCGTTGCGGGTGGATTTCCAGACGGCGGCGGATGGCAACAGCGGCATCTTCCTGCGATCGGCCAAAGGCAAGGACCCCCACGTCAGCGGCTACGAGTTACAGATTTATGACGCGCACCCGAAGTTTCCGACCGGCTCGATTCTGGAGGCCGGACGGACGAGTAAGAGGATCCGGATCAATCCGGCTAAGTGGCACACTTATGAGGTTTTCCATGTGGGCGCCCGTTGCCTGGTGAAGCTGGACGGAAAGAAAGTACTGGATCTCAGCGACAGTAAGTCGGCGGGCGGGTATCTGGGTCTGCAGTTCAATCCCAACAAACCGGTGGCGTTCCGGAACATCAAGATGCGCCCCCTGGGTTTGGCCCCGCTGTTCAACGGGCGGAACCTGAGCGGCTGGCAGGAGGTGCAGCCGCCGAAGGCGCCGGCCAGCCCGGCCGTCTGGAGCGTGAAGCGCGGGCTGCTGCACGTCGAGAAGGGCCCGGGGCAGTTGGAGACCAAAGCGATCTACGACGATTTCATCCTGCAGATGGAGGTTCGCGCCAACTCAACCGACCCCAACTTCCATCCCAACAGCGGAGTCTTTTTCCGGGGCACGCCCGGCGGCTACTGGACCGGTTATGAGATCCAGATCCGGAACGAGTTTCAAGACGGCGACCGGACCAGGCCGGTCGATACCGGCACCGGCGGCATTTACTTTCATCAGCCGGCGCGGCGCGTGGCCGGCACGGACAACGAGTTCTATACGAAGACCGTAATCGCGCAGGGCCGGCACATCGCCACATGGGTGAACGGCTATCCGGTGGCGGACTGGGAAGATCCTCATCCGGAGGGGACTAGTCCGCGTAACCGGCAGGCGCTGCTTAAGGCGGGACCAATTTCCCTGCAGGCACATGATCCCAAGACCAATCTCGACTTCCGGAACATCCGCATCCGGAGCCTGAAGCGTTAGGACTTCAGTTCGTTGATGGCTTCGGTAAGGGCCGGTACGACCTCGAACAGATCGCCGACCACTCCGTAGTCAGCGACCTCGAAAATGGGAGCGTTCGGGTCTTTGTTGATGGCGACGATGGACTTGGCGCCCTTCATGCCGACCAGATGCTGGATGGCGCCCGAGATGCCGACGGCGAGATAGAGCTTCGGGGCGACGGTCTGGCCGGAGCTGCCGACCTGCCGTTCCATCGGCAGCCAGCCGTTGTCGCAGATGGGCCGCGAGGCGGCGAGTTCGGCGCCGAGGGCCGCGGCGAGCTCCTCGACGAGAACGAGGTTATCTTTTTCCTGAATACCACGGCCGACCGAGACGATCACTTCGGCGGCGGTGAGGTCGACAGCGCGGGAGGACTCACGGAACGGAGCTTCGGCCTGGGTGCGGACGGGGCCCGGATCGGCCGGAAAGGCTTCGATGGCGGGGGCGCCGACGGGGACGGAGTCGGCGCGGTAGGCTCCGGCCTGGATGGAGAGCAGACGGGGGGCGGGGCCGGTGAAGCGGTAGTCCGCGTTCAGTTTGCCCTGGAAGTGCTGGCGCACGGCCGAACCGTCGGAGTTCAGCTTGACGACATCGCTGACAAGGACGCGGCCGAGACGGGTGGCCAGCTTGGGCGCGAAGTCCCGCACCTGATAGGTGTGGGGGAACAGGACGTACTCGGGCTTGGCGTGAGCGATGAGGGCGGCCAGGGCCGCCGTGTAGCCATCGGCGGAGTAGTCAAAGGCCGGGATCGTGTAGAGGCGTTCGATGCCTTTTAAGGCCGCCTCGCCGGGCTCGCCGATGACGGCGGCCGAGACGGGCAGGCCCAGCGAGAAGCCCGCGGCCAACGCCTCCCAACTCATGCGGTGATAGACCCCGCGGCTCTGTTCGAGAACGACCAGCACGCTCATAGGACGCGAACCTCATACTTCAGTTTTTCGGCCAGGGCGCGGGCGGCCTTTTCGGGGTCGCCATCGAAGATCTGAGCCTGCTTGGAGCGGCTGGGGGCATAAGCGGCGCCGGCGGCGACCTGAGCCGGAACCGGGGCGCCTGCCATCTCGCGGATCTCCTTCGTCTTGGCCTTCTTGATGCCCATCAGAGTGGCGTAGCGCAGCTTGTTGATGCCGCTTTGGATGGTGAGGACGGCCGGCAGCGGGAGGGTGACGTATTGGAACCAGCCGTCTTCGAGTTCGCGCTTGACGCGGACCGCGGCCCCCTGCGGCTCGATGGCCATGATGAGCGTAGCGTGGGCATGGCCGAGGAGTTCGGCGAGAATGACGCCGGTCTGGCCGCTGCCAAGGTCGTCCGACTGCAACCCGGTGAGGACCAGATCGGGCGCTTCGCTGACCACCGCCTCGCGCAGGAGGTGGGCCACGCCGAGCGAGTCGAGTTGGCTGGGATCGTCAACCCGGAGGTGGACGCCGCGGTCGGCCCCTTTGGCGAGCGCCTCGCGGATGGCGGTGACGACTCGCGGCGGACCGGCGGAGATCACCACAACTTCTCCGCCCTGCGCTTCACGCAACTGCAGAGCGGCCTCGAGAGCGTAGGCATCCGGTTCGTTGATCTCAAACTGCAGATCCGCTTCCGGCGCGCCCGGGACAGCGTCCCGGGCCGGAACCTGTTTCAGGGCCACCGCAATTTTCATGGCTGATACTTCTTGAAGATTAGGCCGCCGTTGGTGCCACCGAAGCCAAACGAGTTGCTCATGGCGACGTTGATGGTCATCGGACGGGCGACGTTCGGCACGTAGTCGAGGTCGCAGGCGGGGTCGGGCGTTTCGTGATTGATGGTGGGCGGGGCGATCTGGTCGCGAATAGCCAGCACGGCGATGCCGGCTTCGAGGCCACCCGCGCCGCCAAGCAGATGGCCGGTCATGGACTTCGTGGAACTGATGGCCAGTTTGTAGGCGTGGTCACCGAAGGCGCGTTTAATGGCGGTCGTTTCGAGTTTGTCGCCGAGGTCGGTGGAGGTGGCGTGGGCGTTGAGATAATCGACGGCGGTGGGTTCGATGCCGGCGTCGCGGATGGCGGCGCGCATCATGCGGAAGGGGCCATCGCCGTCCTCGCTCGGGGCGGTCATGTGGAAGGCGTCCCCGCTCATGCCGTAGCCCACAATTTCAGCGAGGATGTTGGCGCCGCGCGCCTTGGCGAATTCAAGCTCTTCTAGCATGAGAATGCCGGCGCCTTCGCCGATGACGAAACCGTCGCGGTCCTTGTCCCACGGCCGGGAGGCGCGTTGCGGGTCGTCATTGCGCGTCGACAGCGCGCGGAGAGCGGCGAAGCCGCCCACGCTGAGCGGGGTAATGGCGGCTTCGGCGCCGCCGCAGATCATGGCATCGGCATCGCCGCGCTGAATGATCTTGAACGAATCGCCCACGGCGTGGGCGCCCGTCGTGCAGGCCGTGGCAACCGCGGAGTTCGGGCCCTTGGCGCCGGTGCGGATGGAGACCTGGCCGCTGGCGAGGTTGACGATCGTCGCCGGAATGAAGAATGGCGAGATCTTGGACGGACCGCCCTCGAGCAGTTTCGAGTGCTCCCGTTCAATCACCTCGAAGCCGCCGATGCCGCTGCCGATGTAAACGCCGATGTGTTCGGCGTTCGAGGCATCGATTTTGAGACCCGAGGAGGCCAAGGCCTCGTCGGACGCGGCGATGGCGAACATCATGAAGCGGCCGAGCTTTTTGAGCTCCTTGCGCTCGATCCAGCGGGACGGATCAAAATCCTTCACCTCGCCGGCGAAGCGGCAGGCAAAACCGGTGGTGTCAAAAAGCGTTATCGGCGCGATGGCACTCTTGCCGGCGATCAGGCCCGCCCAGGTGGCCTCGGTCCCGATGCCGAGACCCGAGACAAGCCCCACCCCGGTTACAACGACTCTACGCTTGCTGTACGCAGTTTTTGATTGTTCAGCCAATCAAGATCTCCTCCCGCCGGAATCGTGACGGGTCTACCCTGAATCGGATGCTTACTTCTTCGCTTTGGCTTCGATGTAGTCGATAGCGTCTTTCACGGTCTTGATCTTTTCGGAGTCATCATCCGGAATGTTCAAGTCAAAAGCCTCTTCAAACGCCATCACGAGTTCGACAAGATCGAGCGAATCGGCGCCGAGATCGTCGACAAACGAAGCGGTGCCATCCACCTGGGCCTCATCCACGCCCAACTGTTCGACGATGATCTGCTTTACTTTCTGGTCAACTGACATAAAGGGTGTTGGTGTTCTCCTCTGAACTTCCCGATTCTAGCGGTTGGGGCGGTTGGCCCGCAAGCGAAAGACCCCGCATTGAACCGGACCCTCCCCTTTTAGCACAATGGGAAGTCTGTGCGCGTCATCTACCTTCATGGATTTGCGTCTAGTCCTTCTTCGCGGAAGGCTACGTTCTTTGCCGACCGGCTGCGGCAGGCCGGCGCGGCTTGTGATGTTCCGGCGCTTGACGGGGGCGACTTCTCCGGGTTGACGATTACGGGGCAGTTGGCCGTAATCGACGCCTTGGTCGCAGGAGGGCCGGTGACGCTCATCGGATCGAGCCTCGGCGGCTATCTGGCGGCGCTCTACGCAGCGACGCATGCCAACGTGGAACGGGTGGTGCTGCTGGCGCCGGCGTTCGGGTTTGCCCGGCGCTGGCCGCTGCGACTGGGGGAGGCGGCGGTGGCGCGGTGGCGGGCCGAGGGTTCGATGCCGGTGTTCCATTACGCGGCGGGCGAAGAGCGGCGGGTGGGCATCGGACTGCTCGACGACGGGGCAAGGTACCCCGATTTTCCGGACGTCCGGCAGCCGGCGCTGCTGTTTCATGGCCGGCAGGACGAGGTTGTGCCCTACACCTACTCCGAGGAGTTTCAGGCGCTGCACCCGGCGGCGCGGCTACACTTGTTGGAGTCGGGCCACGAGTTGACCGACGTGCTGGAGTCGATCTGGCCGGTGACGGCGGAATTTTTGGGGTTGGCGAATCATGGCTGAGTTCTATACACGGGCGGAGTTGGTGGAGCAGCGGGCGCGCTGGAAGAGCGAAGGGCGGAAGGTGGTGTTCACCAACGGCTGCTACGACATTCTGCATCCGGGGCACGTGCGGCTGCTTGAAAGCGCGCGGTCGCTTGGGGATGTGCTGGTGCTGGCGCTGAACACGGATGATTCGGTGGCGCGGCTGAAGGGTCCGACGCGGCCGCTGTTGAGCGAACAGCAGCGGACGCAGATGGCGCTGGCGCTGGCCGCGGTTGACGCGGTGACGCTGTTCGATGAAGACACCCCGCGGGAGTTGATTGCGGCGGTGCTGCCCGATGTCCTCGTCAAAGGCGCCGACTGGAGCCACTTCATCGCCGGGCGCGAGGAGGTGGAGGCGGCCGGGGGCGTTGTCATGCCGCTGCCGCTCGAACCGGGCTATTCCACGACCAATATCGAGAAAGAGATCCTCGAACGGCGGCCGGCGGGAGGTTGAAGCCAGCCGCCCCGCGTACATGCCGCCGCTCCCGGTCTGGCAGACTGAAGGGAGCCCTCCCCGCATGACGCATCCCGCACTCCGCGATCTGTTTGAATCCCTGGGCCGCGATCCGGCGTTCGAGCCGATCCTGCGCGGCCTGCGCACGCACCCGCACCAGGCACTTTCCGGACTGTCTCTCCCGGCCAAAGCGCTCTATAGCGCTTTGCTTTGGCAGCGTACGGGCCAGCCCGTGCTGTTGATCACCGATGGCGCGCAGGAGGCCGAGGGGCTGTTCGCGGCCCTCGAAACTTTTTTTGCGATTCTTGCCAATGACGAAACGAAGCCAAGGCCGCAGCTGCTGCCGGCGCTCGATGTGCTGCCTTCGCAGGGGCTGTCGCCGCATCCGGAGATCAGCGAGGAGCGGGCGGTAGGGCTCTACCGGCTGGCTTCGGGGCTGACGTCGATTACGGTCACCCCGATCGGTTCGGCGCTGCTGCGGACCTATGCGGCGAACTTCTACCAACAGCTGGCGCTGGCGCTTCAGCTGAACGAGGAGATCGGGATCGAGGATCTGGCCGAGCACCTGCGGCGGATCGGGTACACGGAGCGGGATCCCGTGGAGATGATGGGCGAGTTTTCCGTGCGGGGCGGAATTGTCGATATCTTTCCGGCCGAGTCGGCGCGGCCGCTGCGGCTCGAGTTCTTCGGCGACGCGATCGACTCGATGCGGCTGTTCGATGTCGAGACGCAGCGGTCGGTGCAGAAGGTGGACCGGGCGGTGATTCTGCCGCTGGTCGAACACCCGAAGCCGGCCAATCCGATGCCGGCCTGGGAGTTCACGCGGGTGCTGGCCGAGCCGCGGCCGGGGACGCTGCTGGACCTGGCGGCAGGTGCGCTGGTGGTGATTGATGAGCCGGAGCAGGTGCGGTCGGCGGCCGACCGGCTGTGGAAGCGGTTGGGGGAGAACCAGCGGGATCTGGTGGCGCCGCCCGAGGATCTGTACCTGACGTGGACCGAGCTGGCCGGACCGCTCGAGGCGCGGCGGCGCGTGACGCTGCGGCAGGTGGAACTGCTGGGCGAGTCGGCGGCGGGGCAGTCCGCGGACCTGCATACGCGGCCGGCGCCGGCGTTTCACGGCAACCTGCCAAACGCGGTGGCCGAGACGCGGAAGCTGGTCGAGCAGGGCTACAAGGTGCTGTACTTTGCCCCGGCGGTGGGCGAGGTGGAGCGGCTGGCCGACATTCTGCACGAGTACTCGGTGCCGTTTCAACTGGCGCTGTCGACCGAAGATACGGTATCGCCGTTCCACGCCGAGCGGGCGCGGCTGTTTGGCGGTTCGGCCAGTACGCTGCTGGCGCGGGGCCGCATGCCGCGCGGTACGGTGCTCACGGAAGCCAAGCTGGCGATCATCGGTAGCGAGGACCTGTTTGACTCTTCCGACCTGGTGGCCGACCCAGGGCTGAACAAGCGCGCGGCGGCGGCCTTTGCGGCCGATATCGCTGACCTGAAGCCGGGCGACTACGTCGTGCACGTTACGCACGGGGTGGGCCGGTTCCTGGGCATCAAGGAGATTCCGCAGGGCGACCAGCAGGGCGATTTTCTGATTCTCGAGTACGCGGGCGAGTCGAAGCTCTACGTGCCGATGACGCGGCTCGACCTCGTGCAGAAGTTCCGCGGCGCGGGAGAGGGGACCCCGCCGCTGGACCGGATGGGCGGGGCAACGTGGGCCAAAACCAAGTCGCGCGTCAAAGCCAAGATGCGAGACATGGCCGACGAGCTGCTCAAGCTCTACGCCGAGCGGCGCATGGCGGCGGGTTTTCAGTTCTCCCCGGATTCCAACTGGCAGCGGGAGTTTGAAGACGCCTTTCCCTACACGGCGACGAAGGATCAGCGGCAGGCCGTGGCCGAGATCAAACGCGACATGGAACGGCCGCAGCCGATGGACCGGCTGCTGTGTGGCGACGTGGGCTTCGGCAAGACCGAGGTGGCGATGCGGGCAGCCTTTAAGGCGCTCGGGGATGGCAAGCAGGTGGCCGTGCTGACCCCGACCACCGTGCTGAGCTTCCAGCACTACGAGACGTTCAAGCGGCGGTTTGCCAGCTTTCCGGTGAACATCGAGATGCTCAGCCGGTTCCGGACGGCGAACGAGACGAAGAAGATCATCGAAGACCTGGGCCACGGCAAGGTGGATGTGCTGATCGGGACGCACCGGCTGCTGTCGAAAGACGTTGAGTTTCTCGATCTCGGGCTGTTGATCGTCGATGAGGAGCAGCGGTTTGGCGTGCGCCACAAGGAGCGGCTGAAGCAGCTGCGGCACAACATCGACGTGCTGACGATGTCGGCGACGCCGATTCCGCGGACCCTGCATATGTCGCTGCTGGGGCTGCGGGACATGAGCGTGATTGAGACGCCGCCCAAAGACCGGCTGAGCGTGCAGACGGTGGTGGCGCACTACAACGCGGATCTGATCCGGTCGGCGATTGAGTTGGAGGTGAACCGCGGCGGCCAGGTGTACTTCGTGCACAACCGGGTGGACACGATCTATCAGCGGGCGGCGTGGATTCAGGAGAAGATACCGGGGGTGCGGGTGGGGGTCGGCCACGGGCAGATGGGCGAGGCGGAACTGGAGAAGGTTCTGCTGGGCTTCATGCGGCACGAGTTCGATTTGTTTGTCTGCACGACGATCATCGAAAACGGCATCGACATTCCGCTCGCCAACACCATTCTGATTGAGAATGCCGAAAAGTATGGACTCTCCGAGTTGTACCAGTTGCGGGGGCGCGTGGGGCGTTCGAACCGGCGGGCGTATGCTTATCTGCTGGTGCCGGAGAACAAGGACCTCACCGAGATTGCCCGAAAGCGGCTGGCGGCGCTCAAGGAGTTCAGCGACCTGGGGGCGGGGTTCAAGATCGCGGCGCTCGATCTGGAGCTGCGCGGATCGGGCAATCTGCTGGGGGGCGAACAGCACGGGCAGATGGATGCCGTGGGCTACGATACCTACCTGAAGCTGCTCGAAGATACGGTGCGGGAGTTGAAGGGCGAAGAGGTGCCGCCGGAGATTCAGGCGACTATCTCGCTCGGGTTGGATATCCGGATTCCGGCCAGCTACATCGCCGAAGAGATGCAGCGGCTCCGGGCTTACAAAAAGATCGCCTCGCTCGACTCGCCGCTCGAGGCGGCCAAGATTCTCGAAGAGTTTGCCGACCGGTACGGGCCCCCGCCGGAGGCGGTCAAAACGCTCACCAGTTTCTCGCTCGTGCGGGCCACGGCGCAGCGGCTGGGGATCGAGTCGATCGACCGGCGGCAGGGCTATTTCAACATCAAGGTGCATACCGAGGCCCGGATCCGGCCGGAGGGGTTGATGGAGCTTGTGACGTCTACCCCGAGGGCGCAGTTCACCCCGGCGGGGGTGCTGCGCCTGCCGGCCGATGGCTTTGCCGCCGAGGCGGCGGGGAAGCTGTTGGACTACCTGCTTGACACTCTGCACACGTTGGATTTTGTGGCGCTAAAATAGGGACCATATGAAGTTGCCGATTTTCGGATCGCTGTTGCTGGCCGCGGGGCTGTACGCCGCTGATGTGAAGGTGATGGAGCAGATTGTCGCCAAAGTGAACGGCGAGATCATCACGCGCACCGAGATTGACCGGATGACCAAGGCGCTCTACGACGCCGCGCGGGAGCAGAAGGTGCCGGCCAACGATGTCGAACGGATGGTGCAGGAGCGGGCCAAGGACCTGCTGCGCGAAAAGATCGATCAGATGTTGCTCGTGCAGAAAGGCAAGGAGCTGAACATCAACGTGGACCCGGAGGTGACCAAGCAGATCGCCCGGATCCAGCAGGGAACCAAGATTGCTGACCAGGAAAAGTTCCAGCAGTTCGTCAAAGAGCAGACGGGCATGAGCTATGAGGACTACAAGGCCGAAACAAAAAACCAGTTTCTGACCCGGCGGGTCATCGGCCAGGAGGTGTCCTCGAAGATCTCCGTATCGCGGGCCGAAGCCCAGAAATACTACGACGAGCACAAGGCCGAGTTTCAGCGCGAGGAGCGGGTGTTTCTGCGCGAGATCTTCCTGAGCACGGATGGCAAGGACGCCAAGGCGCAGGAGGCGGTGGAGAAGAAAGCAAAAGACCTGGTTTCCCGGGCGCAGCGGGGCGAAAAGTTCGGCGACCTGGCGCGGGAAAACTCCGAATCGGAGACGGCGCAAAACGAGGGTGAGCTGCCTCCCTACAAGAAGGGCGAGCTGTTGAAAGCGATTGAGGATCTGATCTGGCCGGCGCCGCGCAACACGGCGATCGAACCCATCAAGCGGCCGAACGGCTGGCTGCTGCTCTTCGTCGAAGAGCACCATCAGGCCGGTCTGGCGGACTTTGAAGAGGTACAGGGCGAGATCACCAATAAGCTCTACGGCCCCCGCATGGAGCCCGCCATCCGCGCCTATCTGACCCAACTCCGGCAGGAGGCGTTTCTCGAAATCCGGGAGGGGTTCACCGATTCCGGCGCCGCCCCCGGTAAGTCGACCAAGTGGACCGACCCGGCGCAGTTGAAGCCCGAGACGATCACCAAAGAAGAGGTCGCCATGCAGGTGCGCAAAAAGCGGCTGCTGTGGGCGGTGCCCGTGCCGGGTACGGCCGTGAAGGTGAAGTCCACCTCGAAGTCCTAAATGAAACAGTTCGCCAGTCAACTGGAAGCCAATCAGACCGTCCAGAGCACGTTTCTCGTGCTCCAAAAGGAGATCCGGCAGAAAAAGACCGGGGAGCCGTATTTGTCGCTCACGTTGGGCGACAAATCGGGCGAGGTGGATGCCAAAATGTGGGACCACGTCGCCGAGGTGATGGACACCTTCGACCGGCATGATTTCGTCAAGGTCCGCGGGCTCGCGGCGGTTTACCAGAACCGGATGCAGTTGACCGTGCATAAGCTGCAACGGGCCGACGACCGGGAGGTGGATAAGGCCGACTTTTTCCCCGTTTCCGCGCGCGACCGCGGCGAGATGTTCGCCGAGTTGCGGCAGCACGTCGACCGGATGACCGACCCCCATCTGAAGGCGCTGATTGAGGCGTTCTTCCGCGATCCGGTGCTCGTCGAGAAGTTCCAGACCGCCCCGGCGGCCAAGACGATTCACCACGCCTGGATCGGCGGACTGCTCGAACACGTCCTGTCGCTGGCCACCCTGGCCGAGTTCACGGCGCGGCACTACCCCGGGGTCAACGCGGACCTTCTGCTGACCGGGGTGATTCTGCACGATATCGGCAAGATCGAAGAGCTGACCTACGACCGCGGTTTCGGCTACTCGGACGAGGGACAGCTGGTGGGCCATATCCTGATCGGCCTGCGGATGATTGAAGCCAAAGTGCGGGAGGTGCCCGGCTTCCCGCCCCGGCTGAAGTGGCTGGTGGAGCATCTGGTGGCGAGTCATCACGGGGAACTGGCCTTCGGGTCGCCCAAGACGCCGGCGACGCTTGAGGCGATGCTGCTGCATCACCTGGACAACCTGGATTCGAAGGTGGAGACGGTGCGGCAGGTAGTCGGCCGGGATCCGCTCGTCGAGGGCAACTGGACCGCTTACGTGCCGTCGCTCGAGCGGACGCTGCTCAAGCAGGACCGCTATCTGCAGACCGCGCCGCCGCGGACTACCGGGGCGGCGAAACCGGAGCCGGCCCGCCCGTCCACCGATTTTGCGAGCAAGCTGGCCGGGGCGCTGCTGCCCAAGGGATAGATGCCGCGTCCCCCGCTCAGCCGCGACATCCCGCCCCCGCTCGAACTCGAGTGCCTACGGGTGCTGTGGGCGCTCGGCGAAGGGAACGCGGCGCGGGTACGGGAGGCGCTCGTGCCGGAGCGCCCGCTGGCCTATACCACGGTGCTCACGCTGCTCGACCGGCTGGCGAAGCGGGGGCAGCTCGAACGGCGCAAACAGGGTCGCTCGTATCTCTACAAACCCCTCCAGGACCGGGAGACGCTGCGGCAGACAGCCGTGGCCGAACTGGTGCACACGTACTTCGACGGGGAAGCCGCCGGACTGCTCCGCTGGCTGCAGGCATCGGAGCAGAAGCACGGAAACCGCCGCGCGGAAACAAACCGGGGGGACGGGCCGCTGGATGCGGCGCTGCTTTAAGCGATCAACCCTCCGGAGCGATGACCGCACCGGCGCCATCAGCGCTCGGGCCCGCCCGGCGACGGGTTTACCAGTCGATCTTTTCCGGAAAATACTCGTTGATCAGGTCCGTATAGTAGGGCCGGAGCGCCGCGAGCGAGGGCTTGGAATCTGACTTCGAGTAGAGATCGAAGGGATTGAACGTCCGCACCCATTCCATCATCGCTTCATCGTGCGGGGTCATCAGGTAGCCGTAGTCGCGTTCCCGGTGGGCGCTATACCAGCTGTGATAGCGGATCATGTAACGGGCCGGTTCGGGGAGATAGGCTTTGGTGACGTGATAGAGATACTCGTCGTGGCCCCAGGACATGCGGACCTGGTCGAGGCCGCCGCCGGGCTGATAGACGCCGCATGCGGTCTGCAGTTCCGGTTTGGCCGCGTCCGGGTTGGCCGCGAAAAACTCCGGGAAGACAATGCGGTTGCTCCAGGCGCAGCCGGTGGGGAACGTATCGCCGACCACGGCCCACTGCGGTTCGCCCCAGATGGTTAAGACCTTGCCGAGGTCGTGGATCAGCCCGGTGAGTTGAAACCAACCGGGGTGACCAGCCGCGCGGATGGCCTCGGCGGTCTGCAGGTTGTGCTCAATCTGGCTGAGATCGGTATCCGGATCGGAGTCGTCAACCAGCTCATTCAGCCGCTCCATCGCCTCCCAGATGCCCATGCGGCCATGGCGCAGCGGAACGTACTCGGCCAGTTTGGCGCAGGCGAAGTCGTAGGTCTGGAGGGCGTGATTCTGGCGGTAAAACTCCCGGACGACCGGTGGGGTCGACTCGTCGTAGACGCGAAACTCTTCTTTCTTGCGATCGGCGCGATAACGCGCCTTGACGTGGTCATCCCACTGTTCGAGCGAGTCCAGCGGACCCTGTTGCGTAGCGTCCATTAGAATCCCCAGCGCCACAGATTGGCGCCCACGGTATACCCGGCACCGACGGCGGCGAACAACACCAGATCGCCTTTTTTCAGTCTCCCTTGGCTGACCGCATCCCGGGTAGCCAGCGGGATGGTAGCGGCGGTCGTGTTGCCGTAATCGTGAATGTTGATGACGACCTTTTCAAGAGGCATGCCCAGGCGCTCGGCTACGGCCTGGATAATGCGCCGGTTGGCCTGATGAGGAATAAACAACGAGATATCGTGAACGGAGAGGCCGTTGCGGTCGAGAAGGGCCTTCGAAGTATCCGCCATCTTGGAAACGGCGTATTTGAAAACCTGATTGCCTTCCTGGTGCACGTAGTGCAGTTTCTGGTCGATCGTAGCGTGCGACGGCGGCATACGGCTGCCGCCGGCGGGCATTTTGAGCGCATCGCCGCCGCTGCCGTCCACTTCGTTCAAGTAGTCGAGGAATCCCTCTTCGCCCTCGCTGGCGGTTTCGACGAGGAAGGCGCCGGCGCCGTCGCCGAACAGAATGCAGGTGGCCCGGTCTTCGTAGTTGAGAATTCGCGACATGGTGTCGGCGCCGATGACCAGCACCTTTTTCGGCTCCCCGCTGGCCACCAGGTGGGCGGCGGTGGTGAGACCGTAGACAAAACCGGAGCAGGCCGCAATCAGATCAAAGCCAAACGCGCCTTTTGCGCCGAGCCGGTCCTGCACCAGACACGCCGTCGAGGGAAAAAACATGTCGGGCGTCACCGTACAGACGATGATCGCGTGCAACTCGGTCGCGGGGATACCGCGGGCGGCGAGTGCAGCCTGGGCGGCCTCCACCGCCATGTCCGAGGTCGCCATCTCGGGCGGAGCGATGTGTCGCTGGCGGATCCCGGTCCGGTCCACAATCCACTGATCGGAGGTGTCGACCATTTTTTCAAGGTCCTGATTGGTCAGGACGGATGAGGGGGTAAAGCAACCGAGGGCGGTGATTTTGGCTTTACCCGAGAACGATTTTCCCAAAGGAGCTCCGTGCGACGAGGAAGACGGCGATGTCGGCTATCCGCTATGTTACCTTTTGATGTTAATGCAAGTCGAGAGCGCTGTTCTGTTTGAGACTCCGGCCGAGATTTGCGCGCGCGTCTTCCGGAGCCTGCGTCCCCGGACGCCGGTGCCCGAGTTCCGGGTCAGCTTCCGGAAATTCGCCAACGCCACCAGCACCATTCGCAGCCGCGGCGGGGTGATGGAGCTGAAGATTACCGACCTGCTCGCGGAAGCCCCGGCGCCGATACTTGAAGCCCTGGCGGTCATTCTCCTCTCAAAACTCTTCCGCAAGCCAATTCCCCCGCACTACAACGAACAGTACCGGCGCTATTTGAACCGTCACGAGGTCCGCCGGGAGATCACCGAGATCCGC
>JADCJL010000170.1 GCA_020247055.1 Acidobacteriaceae bacterium
AGCATGGCCACCCCCATGGTCGCCGGGGCCGCCGCCCTCCTTGCCCAAAAGTTCGGACCTACCATCACCCCGGACTCGATCAAAGCCAAACTCATGAAGTCCGCCACCAAATCGTTCCCTACCCGCACCGAAATCGGCGACCAAACCATTCAGTACGACATGTTCACCGTCGGTGCCGGCTACCTCGACGTCATGGCCGCCCTCAGCAACCCCAACTCCGCCCCCGCCGGCCAATCCGCCCTCTCCCCGAGGGCCACCTACACCTGCGGCTCTGCCGGCGGCTCTAACTGCGTCCAGATCACCCACGCCGCCAACTCCCTGTTCACCAATACGACCACCGCCGCCACCTGGGGCAGTCGATCCGTCTGGGGCTCCTCCGTCCTCTGGGGCGACTCCGTTCTCTGGGGCGATAGCGTCGTCTGGGGCGACTCCCGCTCCTCCGGCTTCAGCCTCCTCTGGGGCGACAGCCTCCTCTGGGGTGATAGCCTCCTCTGGGGCGACACCAATACCGTTCAGGCCCTCAAGATACTCGGCTACGGAGACAAATAAACCATCCCCCGACCCACCCGGCGCGCCCACCCCACCAAGGGCGGCGCGCCGTTATATCTTACTCCCCGCCAACCACGAACTTAACCCTGTCTCCCCCAGGACAACAACATCCGCCCAAGTCCCCCACCCCGCCCGCCCACCCGATCCCAACCACACAACGAACGCTCATTTCGCCGCCCCTTCCTCCCTTCAAGGTTGTAGAATGTTGCTGCCATGCCTCCCCGCCTCCCGGCCGTCCTCCTCTTCTCCCTCCTCCTCTCCCTCCCCGCCCCCAGCCAGACCCCCCAACGCCCCTTCCTCGATCGTTACTGCGCCAACTGCCACAACCGCACCGCCAAAATGGGCGGCCTCCACCTCGACCCCGCCGCTCTCCCCGCCCCCGCCGCCCACCCCGCCCTCTGGGAAAAAATCGTCCGCAAACTCCGCACCGGCCTCATGCCCCCGCCCGGCGCCCCCCAGCCCTCCCCCGCCGAACGCCGCACCCTCCTCACCTCCCTCGAAGCCTCCCTCGACGCCGCCAAACTCAACCCCGGCCGCACCGAATCCCTCCGCCGCCTCAACCGCACCGAATACCAAAACGCCATCCGCGACCTCCTCGCCGTCGACATCGACGCCGCCTCCCTCCTCCCCGCCGACGAAAGCGGCCACGGCTTCGATAACGTCAACCTCGGCGATCTCCCCCCCGCCCTCCTCAACCGCTATATCGCCGCCGCCCAGAAAATCAGCCGCCTCGCCGTCGGCAGCAGCCAGTCCGCCCTCCGCAGCGAAACCATCACCCTCCCCGCCGACCTCACCCAGGAAGACCATCTCCCCGGCATGCCCCTCGGCACCCGCGGCGGCATGGCCGTCCCCTACACCTTCGTCCAGGACGGCGACTACGAGTTCCACATCCTCCTCGCCCGCGACCTCACCGGCACCATCAGCGGCCTCCGCGACTCCCGCCAGCACCAACTCCTCCTCCTCCTCGACCGCCAGCCCGTCCACACCTTCACCCTCTCCCAGGAACTCCTCGGCGACCAGATCCTCAACGAAAAAGAGCTCAAAATCCGCCTCCCCATCCCCGCCGGCCCCCACCACCTCGCCGTCACCTTCCTCAAAGAAGGCTCCTCCCTCCCCGACTCCTCCCGCCAACCCCCCGCCTCCCGCTTCAACGACCGTCGCTACCCCCGCACCGCCCCCGCCGTCTCCCAACTCGCCATCACCGGACCCTTCTCCCCCCACGGCCCCGGCCAAACCCCCAGCCGCCGCCGCCTCTTCGTCTGTCAACCCGCCACCCCCGCCACTGAAGCGCACAGGCCGCCCAGGCCCGGCACCAACGGGCGAGAAACTCGCCCCTCCTGCCGGGCCGAAGCGAGTCCGTTGTGCGCGGCCGCCTTCGAAGAGCCCTGCGCCGCCTCCATCCTCAATACCCTCCTCCGCCGCGCCTACCGCCGCCCCGCCACTCCCGCCGATCTCCAGGAGCTACTCCCCTTCTACCGCCAGGGCCGCGCCCAGGCCGGCTTCGACAACGGCATTACCTCCGCCGTCGCCGCCGTCCTCGCCAACCCCAAATTCCTCTTCCGCGTCGAAACCGATTCCCCCCAAGGCGGCGTCTATCGCATCTCCGACCTCGAACTCGCCTCCCGCCTCTCGTTCTTCCTCTGGAGCAGCATCCCCGACGACGAACTCCTCCGCCTCGCCGCCCAGGGCAAGCTCAGCCAGCCCGCCGAACTCGAACGCCAAACCCGCCGCCTCCTCGCCGACCCCCGCTCGAAAAACCTCGCCACCAACTTCGCCGGCCAATGGCTCCGCCTCCGTAACATCGACTCCGTCATCCCCAGCGGCAACCTCTTCCGCGACTTCGACGACAACCTCCGCCAGGCCTTCCGCCAGGAAACCGAACTCTTCTTCGACAGCATCCTCCGCGAAGACCGCACCATCCGCACCTTCCTCAAATCCGATTACACCTTCCTCAACGAACGCCTCGCCCGCCACTACGACATCCCCGGCATCTACGGCAGCCGCTTCCGCCGCGTCGCCCTCCCGCCCGGCAGCCACCGCGGCGGTCTCCTCCGCCACGGCAGCATCCTCTCGGTCACCTCCTACGCCACCCGCACCTCCCCCGTCCTTCGCGGCGTCCTCGTGCTCAAAAACATCCTCGGCGCCCCGCCCCCCGCTCCGCCCGCCGCCGTCCCGCCCCTTCCAGAAACCACCATGGCCGCCAACCTCCCCATGCGCCAGCGCCTCGCCGCCCACCGCGCCAACCCCGCCTGCGCCAGCTGCCACCGCACCATCGACCCCGTCGGCTTCGCCCTCGAAAACTACGACGCCACCGGCCGCTGGCGCACCATCGAAGTCGAAGATCAGCCCGTCGATGCCGCCGGCGCCATCCCCGGCGACCGCGCGTTCCAAGGCGTCGACGGCCTCGAAGACGCCCTCCTCCGCCATCCCGAACTCTTCGCCGCCACCCTCACCGAAAACCTCCTCACCTTCGCCCTCGGCCGCGGTGTCGAATATTACGACGCCCCCGCCGTCCGCAAAATCGTCGCCGCCGCCGAAAAGAACGATTACCGTTTCTCCTCGATTATCCTGGGAGTGGTCAACAGCGCACCCTTCCGCCTGCGCCGTGCCGAACCGCTCGCCACCGCCCAAAAGTAAGGAGCCCGCATGACCTTCCTCGCCCGAAAAGCCATCCCTCGCCGCGCCCTCCTCCGCGGCGCCCTCGCCCTCCCCCTGCTCGACGCCATGGTCCCCGCCGCCACCGCCTGGGCCCAGACCCCCGCCCGCCCCGTCCGCCGCCTCGGCTTCGTCTTCATCCCCATGGGCTGCGATCAGGACCGCTGGACCCCGCCCGGCCCCGCCGGCCCCCTCGGCCCGCTCTCCCCCATCCTCGCCCCCCTCGAACCCGTCAAGTCCCACCTCTCCGTCATCACCAACCTCCGCCTACCCAACGCCTACCCCGGCACCCACGACACCTCCAACTCCGCCTTCCTCAGCGCCTCCCAGGCCAAACACACCGAAAGCTCCGACTACTTCTCCGGCATCACCGTCGACCAGATCGCCGCCCGCGAAATGGGCCGCGATACCCAAATCGCCTCTCTCCAGCTCGCCATGGACCTCCACCCCCTCGCCGGGGTCTGTAACAACGGCTACTCCTGCGTCTATCAGAACTGCCTCTCCTGGTCCTCCCCCACCACCCCCCTCCCCTCGGAAGCCCACCCCCGCGTCGTCTTCGAACGCCTCTTCGGCGAAGGCGGCAACGCCGCCGCCCGCCGCGCCGCCCTCCGCAATCGCGCCAGCCTCCTCGACGCCTTCACCGCCGAAATCGCCCGCCTCAAACAACGCATCGCCGCCCCGGACCGCCTCCGCCTCGATCAGTATCTCGATAGCGTCCGTCAGGTCGAAAGCGAAATCGAACGCGCCGAACGCGCCGCCAAGGACAATCAAACCCCCGACCTCGAACGCCCCGTCGGCGTCCCCGCCGCCTTCGCCGATCACGCCAAGCTCATGTTCGACCTGCAGATCCTCGCCTTCCAGGCCGACATCACCCGCGTCATCGCCTTCCAGTTCACCCGCGAACAAAGCAACCGCACCTACCCTGAAATCGGCGTCCGCGACCCCCACCACCCCACGAGCCACCACGGCAACGATCCCTACAAAGTCGCCCAGATCGCCAAAATCAACACCTATCACATCAAACTCTTCTCCGAGTTCCTCCAGCGCCTCAAAGCCACCCCGGACGGCAACGGCTCGCTGCTCGACCACTCCGTCTACCTCTACGGCAGCGGCATGGGCAACCCCAGCCTCCACGACCACGAAAACCTCCCCATCCTCGTCGCCGGCGGCGCCGCCAGCCGTCTCAAGGGCGGCCGCCACCTCCGCTACGAAAAACCCGCCAACCTCGCCAATCTCCACCTGACCCTGCTCGATCGCGTCGGCGTCCACCTCGATTCTTTCGTCGACAGCACCGGCAAAATCGAAGACCTCTTCGACCGCGTCGACCTCGCCTAAGGAGCGCCGCCCATGAAGCCCCTCGCCCTCGCCCTCCTCGCCTGCGGCCTCGCCGCCGCCGCCGATTCCCGCCCCTCCCTCGCCGACGCCGCCGAACGCGCCGATGCCCCCGCCGTCCGCCAGCTCCTCGCCGCCGGCGCCGACGCCAATCACCCTCAGCCCGACGGCACCACGCCCCTCCACTGGGCCGTCCACCACGACGATGCCTCCCTCGTTGCCGCCCTCCTCCGCGCCGGCGCCCGGCCCAACGCCCTGAATCGCTTCGGCGTCCCGCCCCTCGCCCAGGCCTGCACCCAGGGCAGCGCCGCCGTCGTCCAGCTCCTGCTCGCCGCCGGCGCTGATCCCCACGCCACGCTCAAAGGCGGCGAAACCATGCTCATGCTTGCCTCCCGCGCCGGCAACCTCGCCGCCGTCCAGGCCCTCCTCGCCCGCGACGCCCGCCCCGAAGCCCGCGAACGCCTCGGCCAAACCGCCCTCATGTGGGCCGCCGCCGAAGGCCACGCCCCCGTCGTCCGCGCCCTCCTCGCCGCCGGTGCCTCCCCGCTGCCCACCACCGACTCCGGCTACCCCCCGCTCTACTTCGCCATCCGCCACGGTCATCTCGAAACCGTCCGCCTCCTGCTCGCTGCCGGCCCCGGCCCCGCCGCCCCCGCCCGCGCCATCATCGCCCGCCCCGAACCCTCCACCCGCCAGAGCGCCGGCGCCCAGCGCGCGGCCCGCAACCGCCCGCCCCTCACCCCCCTCTCCCTCGCCGTCCAGAACGGGCACTTTGAACTCGCCATCGCCCTCGTCGACGCCGGCGCCGACCCCAACGATCTCCGCTCCGGCCTCAGCGCCCTCCACGCCCTCCCCGGCGTCCGCAAACCCGACGCGAGCGACATGAGCGACCCCGCCCCGGTCACCGGCCAGGGCCGCCTCACCAGCCTCGAATTGGTCCGCCAACTCGTGGCGCGCGGCGCTAACGTCAATCTCCGTCTGCCCCCGGGCGCCCCCAAGCAGCCGGCCACCTCCTCGAGCGTCGCCTCCCCCGGCGCCACCCCTCTCCTGTTCGCCGCCGACCGCGCCGACCTCCCTCTCCTGCGGCTCCTCCTGAGCCTCGGCGCCGACCCTCTCCTGCCCAACGCCGAAGGCACCACCCCGCTACTGGCCGCCGCCGGCGTCGGCACCAACGAACCGCAGGAGGAAGCCGGCGAAGAGTCCGAGGCCGTCGAAGCCGTGAAGCTCCTCCTTGACCGCGGCGCCGACATCAACACGGTCGACCACAACGGCGACACCGCCATGCACGGCGCCGCCTACGCCATCAGTCCCCTGGTGGTCAAACTCCTCGCCGAGCGCGGCGCCGACCCCCAAGTCTGGAAGAATCCCAACAAAGCCGGCGGCACGCCCCTCTATATCGCCGAAGGCTACACGAGCCGCCTGCCCCGCCCCGACGCCGCCACCATCGCCGCCGTCACCGAACTCATGCAAAAGGCCGGCCTGTCCACCGCCGGCCAGCGGCCCAAAATCATCGACCACTACGGCGTCCCCCCGCCGGCCAAATAACATCCAGCCTTAAAATCCTGTCCAACGTCGCTTCCCCCACTCGGATATACTGAATCGGTATTTCGCCACGTAGCACCTGCCCCGTCCGGAAAGTCAATCCATCCCTTACCCATTTCAAGAGAAGAGAGAAGAGGCAATGAAGCGAACTATACTCCCGTTGTTCTTATGTTTTCTGGCTACCCTCGATCCGGCACATGCCCAGGTGCTCTACGGCTCCGTCGTCGGTGCCGTCTTAGACCCCAGCGATGCCGCCGTGCCCAACGCCACGGTGCAACTCATCAGTAAAGAAACCGGCCTCAGCCGCGATGGCAAAAGCGACTCCAACGGCCGCTACTCCTTCGTCAATGTCCTCCCCGGCGCCTACTCCCTGCGCGTCACCGCCGGCGGCTTTCGCGCGGTTACCCGCGAAGAACTCGCCGTCGTCATCAATACGGTGGCCCGCGCCGATGTCCGCCTTCAGGTAGGCGACGTCACCGAACAGATCACCGTCAGCGGCGCCGCCACCGTCCTCCAAACCGAAAAAGCCGACGTTCGCACCGAGTTCAACCGCAAAGAGATCTCCACCCTCCCCCTGGCCAGCTACCGCAACTTCCAAAGCCTGTTCAACCTCGTTCCTGGCGCCACCCCTGCCAACTTCCAGAACAGCACCGGCTCCACCCCCGCCCGCGCCCTTTCGACCAACATCAACGGCACGGCCCGCAACAACAACAACACTCGCGTCGACGGCGCTACCAACGTCTACATCTGGTTGCCCCATCACATGGTCTATGTGCCCCCCGTCGAGTCCATTGAAACCGTCAACCTCTCGAGCGGCTCCTTCGACGCCGAACAGGGCATGGCCGGTGGCTCCTCCATCACCGTCGCCACCAAAAGCGGCACCAACGAGTTCCACGGCTCAGCCTTCCATTTCCACGACAATCAGCGCCTCCGCACCCGCAACTTCTTCCTGCCCGCCGGCCGCCCCATTCCCAAATCCATCTTCAACATCTTCGGCGCCACCCTGGGCGGCAAGATCATCCGCGACAAACTTTTCTTTTTCGGTAGCACGGAAGGCACCCTCGAACGCGCCGGCATTACCCGCATCACCGATGCCGTCCCCACCGCCGCCATCCGCGGCGGCAACTTCTCCGGCCTCCCCACCACGCTCTACGACCCCCTCACCGGCACCGATGGCAACAACCGCACCGCCTTTCCGGGCAACGTCATCCCCGCCTCCCGCATCCACCCCATCAGCCGCCGCATCCAGGATCTGGCGCCCCTCCCCAATCAAACCGGCACCTCCTTCGGTACCCTGCAGAACTTCTTCAGCGCCGGCACTGAGGCCCTCAACCGCTACAACTACGACCTGAAGATCAACTACAACCCCCGCAGCGATCTCTCCCTCTGGGGCAAGTACAGCCGCATGGACGCCTCGGTCGCCTCCAAGTTCGCCTTCGGCGAAATCGGCGGACCCGGCCTCTCCCGCGCCGGCGCCCCCGAAGTCGCCCCCATGACGGTGAACATCTACACCTTCGGCTTCAACAAAACTTTCTCGCCCACCTTCCTCGTCGACGGCACCCTCGCCATTAACCGCATGGATACCAACGGCGTCTTCCCGGGCTTCGGCAAAAACATCGGTACCGATCTCTGGGGCATCCCCAACACCAACGATCCCGTCGTCTCCGGACCCGGCGCCGATCGCATCAAATCCGCCTGTCCCGCCCAGGCCGGCGGCGCCTGCTACTCCGGGATGCCCAGCATCAACCACGGCTTCACCACCTGGGGCAACACCGCCGGCTGGCAGCCCTACTTCTACGGCGAACGCACCTACAATCTCTCCACCAACTTCACCAAAATCCGCGGCGGCCACGAGTTCCGCTGGGGCTTCGATACCGTCCGCTATCACATGGACCAGTGGCAGCCCGAAGTCAGCGGCGGCCCGCGCGGCTCCATCAGCTTCGATGGAAACGTCACCGGCCAGCGCGGCTACACCCCCAACTACCTCAACCAGTACGCCACCTACCTGCTCGGCCTCACCACCACCATGCAGAAGGCCGTTCAGTTCCTCCAGTACACCAACCGCGAATGGCAGTTCGGCTTCTACGCCCGCGACCGCTGGCAGGTCACCCGCAAGCTCACCGTCAACATCGGCGTGCGCTGGGAGTACTTCCCCTTGATCACCCGCGCCGACCGCGGCCTCGAACGCTGGGACCCGGCCACCAACCTCGTCTACATGGGCGGCATCGGCAACGTCCCCCGGAACACCGGCATGGGCACTCGTAAGGATCTGTTCGCCCCCCGCCTCGGCATCGCCTACCGGATGAACGAGAAAACCGTCATCCGCACCGGCTACGGTCTCACCTACGATCCCCTGCCGTTCTCCCGGCCCCTCCGCGGCATGTACCCCTCCACCATCGGCGCCAGCTTCGTCTCCGCCAGCCCCTTCCAGTGGATCGACACCCTCGACAAAGGCATCCCGCCCATCCCCCTCCCCGACATCAGCACCGGCGTCTTCCCGCTGCCCCCCACCGTCGACATGGGTCCGCGCAGCCCCTGGGGCGGAACCCTGAATCGCGGCTACATCCAGTCGTGGAACCTGACCGTCGAACGCCGCCTCCCCTCCGACTTCGTCGGCTCGCTCGCTTACGTCGGCACCCAAACCACCAACCAGCTCGCCGACCGCGACATCAACGCCGCCGCTCCCGGCGCCGGTCCCGCCGGCCGCCCCCTCGCCGCCACCCAGAACCGGCGCATCGCCGCCCTCATGTGGGACGGCTGGCTCAGCTCCAACTACCACTCCATGCAGGCCGCTCTCAATCGCCAGTTCCGCAATGGCCTCTTCTGGAAGTCCGCCTACACCTGGTCCAAAGCCATCAACATGACCGACGAAGACGGCTGGACCGGCGCCCTCCCCTGGGGCTGGGATCCCGTCGTCCGGCGCAACCGCGCCGTGGCCGGCTACGACCGTACCCACATGTTCACCACCGGCTTCTTCTACGAACTGCCCTTCGGCCCCAACAAACGCTTCCTGCAGACCGGGCCCGTGGCGCAGCTCCTCCGCGGCTGGCAAACCAACGGCCTCTACACCGCCTACACCGGCACCCCCTTCACCGTCGGCGCCGATGGCGGCGTGTTGAACGCCCCTGGCAACATCCAAACCGCCGACCAGGTCAAGCCCGGCAAGGTGCGCGTCGTCGGCGAGATCGGTCCCAACCGCCAGTGGTTCGATGCCTCCGCCTTCCGCCAACCCACCGGTGTCCGCTTCGGTTCCACCGGCCGTAACACCCTGCGCGGCCCCGGCATGTGGAACTTCGACTTGAGCATCTTCCGCAACTTCGCTCTCACCGAGCGGATCAAAATGGAGTTCAAGGCCGAAGCCTTCAACGTCACCAATACCCCGAAGTTCTCCAATCCCGGCGCCTCCGTTCAGTCTATGCGGCTCAATCCGGACGGCTCGATTCTCGATCTGGGCAACTTCTCCTCCATCACCAGCACCCTGCCCAATCTCGGGTCAGGCTCGGAGCGCCAGTTCCGGTTCGGTCTCCGCCTCAGCTTCTAGCGGCGCCGTCTCTCGAACACCAGCCCATCCCCGTAACCGGCCGGCGGGGTACGACCCAAGTACCCCGCCGCGCTCCTACCGCCGCCCCCCCGTCAAAACATGGTGCCGCTTCCGCGCCGCCAGCGCCTTCTCCCGCTCCCCCGCCTTGGCATACAACTGCGCCAAAGCGTAATACGCCGGTCCATACTCCGGATTCAACTCCACCACCCGCTCGAGCAGCGCCACCGCCCGCCCCGGCGCCACGCCCCGGTGCAGCGCAAACGCCGCCGGCCAGAACCTCCCGTCCAACCCCCAAGCCTTCTCAAACAGCGCCGCATCGCCCCGCTCCAAACCCAGCAAATACCACCCCAACGCCGACCCCGGATGCCGCGCCGCATACCCCGCCAGCCGCCGCTCCACCTCCGGCCCCCCCGGCAGCAGCGTCTCCAACCCCGCGTACAGCGTCTCCTCCTCCGGCGCCCGGTCAATCGCCTGCACAAACGCCCCCACCGCTTCCCCGTTCCGCCCCTGCGCGTACAGCGCCAACCCCAGCAGCCGCCACAACTCCGCCTCCCCCGGATACGCCTTCACCGCCGCCCGCAGCACCCCCTCGGCCTCCTTCTCCCGTCGCCCGTCCAACAGCCCCTGCGCCGTCTCCCCCATCCGCCGCCCAAACATCGCCCGCCCCCGCTCCACCATCGCCGACCCCGGAGCCAATCGCCCCGCCTGCTCCATCGCCGCCACCGCCTCCGCCGCCGCCCCCGTCCGCAGCCGCGCCTCCGCCACCGCCAGCCACATCACCGGCTGCCCCGGCGCCTGCCGCACCGCCTCCTCGAGCGCAATCCGCGCCTCCTGCCCATGACCCGCCTTCAACGCCGCCACCCCCTTTGCGAGCCACTCCTCCGCCCCCGCCTGCAGCAGCAGCGCCAGCAACATCACCATACCCGCTTCCCCACAACTCCCGCCCCCTCCTTCACCCGGTACAGCGCCCCCGCCGCCAACCGCCCCAACTCCTCCGTCTCCCCGTTCGGCCACCGGATCTCCACCCGCTCCGCCCCCGCCGCCGCCCCCAGCCCGAAATACACCGCGAAGTCGTGCTGCGAAGCATAGCTCCCCCCGCTCCGCACCTCCTCCGTCATCGTCTTCCCCCCCACCGTCACCCGCACCCGCGCCCCAATCGCGCTCCGGTTCGACCGCGTCCCCTCCAACCGCAACCCCAACCCGTTCCCCCGCTTCCCCTCCACCCGGTACACCACCGGCCCCGCCCCCAAATTCGTCACGACGATCTCCTCCATCCCGTCCCCGTCCAAATCCCCCACCGCCAGCCCCCGCGACGCCATCGGCGTCCCCATCCGCGCCGTCGCAAACACCCCGCCCCCGTTCCAGTACAGCGACTTCGTCTGCTTCTGCGCCGCCCCCAGCTCCGGGTAAATATGCCCGTTCGCCATCACCAGATCCCGCCGCCCGTCCCGGTCCCAGTCCACCACCCCCAGCCCCCATCCCACCGCCGTCGCATCGCTCCCCAACCCCGTCTCCTCCGTCGCATCCACGAAGAACCAATCCCCCAGATTCCGGTACAGGCTCGGCGTCTCGTCAATGAAGTTCGTCTTCACCAGGTCCATCCGCCCATCCCCGTCCACGTCCACCGCCGCTACGCCCATGCTCCCTAGCTCCTCCCCGTTGGCCCCGTACGCCGCCCCTGCCTCCACGGCCACGTCCGTCAACGTCCCGTCCCGGTTGTTCCGCAGCAGAATCCCCGGCGTCGAGTCGCAGGCGATGTAGAGGTCCGTCCACCCGTCCCCGTCAAAGTCCGACACCACCACCCCCAGTCCGTAGTGCAGCCCCTCCACCCCGCGCAGCGCCCGCTCCGTCACGTCCCGAAACTTCCCGTCTCCCCCGTTCCGGTACAGCATCGGCCGGTCCGTCGGAAACCCGCGCGGCCCGCAGAAGACCTCCAGCCCCAGCCACGTGCAGTACTTCGTCGCCCCCGGCTGCCCCGCCCGCTCCAAATCAAAAGCCACGTAATTCGCCACCACCAGGTCCAGCCGCCCGTCCCGGTCGTAATCCACAAACGCGCACCCGGTCGAAAACCGCTTCCCCGCCACCGGCATCCCCGCCGCCGCCGTAACATCGCGAAACCTGCCCCGCTCGTTCCGGTACAGCCGGCTCGCCCCGTAGTAGGTGAGCAGCACGTCCGTCCACCCGTCGTTGTCGTAGTCCCCCGCGCACACCCCCTGCCCCCACTCCCGCGCCTCCAATCCGCTCGCCGCCGAGACATCCACAAACTTCCCGGCCCCCGTGTTCCGGTACAGCACCGGCGCCGCTCCGTCGGCAAACAACAGGTCCACCGCCCCGTCGTTGTCGTAGTCCACCGCCGCCACCCCGTTGCCCGTCATGCTCAGGATGTACCGCGACGTCCCGTCCCCGTACCGGTGCTTCGCCGTCAACCCCGCCGCCACCTCCCGCAAAGAAAAAGCGGGCGCGGCCACCTTCGGCCCGCCCGCTCTCTTCCCGCTCCGCGGACCGCTGCCCATCCCTTGGAACAGCAGCAGTCCGGTCAGCAACCAAGCAATCATCTAGCCATTAGAACGTAAATTTCAACGCCATCTGCACCAGCCGCGCATTCACCGACGTCGACAAAATCTGGCCGTAGCCCGCGTTGTCGATGTTGTTGCCCGGATTGCCGAAGTTCGGCTGATTCAGCAGGTTGAACATCTCCGTCCGGAACTGCGTCGCAAACCGCTCGCCGAACCGGAAGTTCTTGAACACCGAGAAGTCCACCGTCGTCTGCCCCGGCCCGCGCAGCATGCCGCGGCCCGAGTTGCCGTAGGTGCCCCGCGGCGCCCGCGTAAACGCCGCCGGATTAATATAGTTCCGCAGCTTGCTCTTGAGGTCGCCCGGCGTCACCAGCGGCACCCCCGCCGTTACGTTGGCAAAGAACGGCGCCGCCGGATCGGTCGCGATGCCGCCCAGACCCTGGCCGCTGTCGCGGTTGAAGACCGTCACCGGAGTACCCGTCTGCGTCACGAAAAACGCGTTCAGGCTCCAGTCATTCAGCAGAAACTTCCCGGCCCCGCTCCCGAACCGGTTCGGCAGATCCTGGTTGACCACCAGGGTGAACCGGTGCGTCCGGTCAAAGTTCGCCGGACCTTTGGCGCGGCTGAAATCGTTCCAGGGCGTCGGGAAAAGTCTCGTGCAGAACCGCGCGCTCTCGTCGCCGTTGCCCAGCGCCTTGCCCCAGGTGTAGGCCCCCTGCATCGTCGTCAGCTTGCTCCGCTTCTTCACCGTGGTCTGGAAAGAGTGGTAAGTCGACGAACCGTTCTGCGCCGTGATCAGCAACGTGCCGAACCCCGGGTACCGCCGCACCGCGGTGCCGTCGGCCTGCGGAATGATCGGGTTGAAGTTCCGCCGCGCCATCAGGTTGGTGCCCTTCGTGCCAACGTAAGCTGACTCCACCAGCACATTCCCCGGCAGCTGCTTCTGGACGCTGAAGTTGTACTGCCAGGCGTTGTCCAGCTTGGTCTGCCGTTCCGTACCCCACACTTGCAGCTGTTGGGTCGGGGAGGTGGGGAAGGGAATCCGCGTCGGGTCATAGCCCGGGTCCAGGTAGGTCCAGTTGTCCGGCGTATTCAGCCGGCAGGGTGTCCCCGGCGCCGCGCAGTCCGCCTCTAACTGTGTAGAGGTCGGCGGGTTGTTAAACGCCTGCTGCGCAATCTGGCCGGTCCGCGTGTCATAGTAAAGCCCGGCGCCCGCGCGAATCACCCAGCTGTCGGTCACCCGGTAGGCGATCCCCAGCCGCGGCGCGAAGTTATTGCCGTCGTTATAAACACCGCTCTTCGGCACCCCGTTCACCCCGCCCTGCACAATGCCGGAACTGGCAAGCGAACCCACCCCCGTGTAGTTCTCCGGCCACCAGTTCACCATGCCCAGGTTATAAGCTGCCGGCTGGAAGTGATACTCGTACCGCGCTCCCACGTTCACCGTCAGCCGCTCGCTCACCTTCCAGTCATCGTTAATGAAACCCGACATCAAATTGTCGCGCATCTTCAACTCCCCACCGGCTCCCGGGGCGCTGAACTGCTTCAGCCGCGCATGGCTCAGCAGGAAGTCGGCGTACTCGTCGCCGCTCGCCTGTCCGTTGTACTGCCACAGCCCCCGGCTTACCTGCGCGTTCTTCGGGTTGTAGTCGGATACCTGGCTCTCCGCGCCGTACTTGATATTGTGCTTGCCGCGAATCCAGGTCATCGTGGCGCCCATCGTGTAGCGCTTGATGAAGTCCGACCAGTTGGCCTGGTTGCCGAACTGCACATAGTTCAGGATGTTGATGCGGGGCATCCCGTCCAGATTGGTGACGGAGAGCGGCCGCAGCCCCACGGCGGTCGGAGCATCGGAGTTCTGCATCTGCAGAAACTGCGAGGAATCGTCAAAACCAAACCGCGATTCAAGCACCTGCGTGGCGCTGAACAGATGCGTGTACGTCACATTGCCCGAGTCCTTCTGCCGGTTGGCAATGTTGCCGAATCCCGGCAAACCCTGCCCGAAGGGCGTCAGGTCGCCCTGCTTGCTCTTAAACCAACGACCCGAAATCGTGTCGTTCGATCCGAGCCGGTGGTCCAGTTTCACCGTCCACATATCGATATCGGTCGCAATCGAACGGGCCGCGAAGAAGTTATTCGCACCGAAAGAGAAGTTCGGCGAAGGAATAAACCGGTCCTGAATCGCCTTCGAAATCGGGTTGATGCGCGAAGCCGGAATAATTGCCCCCGGGAACGGTTGCCCGGTCACCGGATCATTAATCGCCCGCCGCGCCGAAAAGTCACCACTCCGCATCGGCACCGTCGGCACAATCCGCTGAATCGCCGCATTCGCCGAGTTCGCATTGCGCTGCCGCGAACTCTCCCAGCCAAAGAAGAAAAAGGTCTTGTCCTTGCCGTTGTAAAGCTTCGGAATCACCATCGGGCCGCCAATGTTGCCGCCAAACTGGTTCTGGTTGTTCTGGCCGCGCACGGGGTTGAAGAAGGGCCGCGCGTTCAGCTTCGTATTGCGCAGGAAGTTATACGCCGCGCCATGGAACTCATTGGTTCCGCTCCGCGTCGTCACGTTAATCGTCGAACCCAGGTTCCGCCCGTACTCGGCGCTGAACAGGCTCGTCATCACCTTGAACTCGCCCAGAAACTCAATCGACGGCGTCCCGTCACCGTCCGGCGCGTTGTTCAGCGGATTCGTGGTCGGCACCCCGTCCACCAGCAGGTTGTTGCTGCCCCGCCGCGCCCCGTTCACGCTGACGCTGTCGCTCCCCGTCCCCGGGTTATCGGCGTTGAACACGGAACCCACCACCCCGGCCGACGTCCCCAGAATCTGCGTGAAGTTCCGCGTCGCCAGCGGAATCGATTGAATCGTCCGCTGCTCCACCACCTGCCCGATCGTCACCTTCTCGCTCTGCAGCAGCGGCGTCTCGGCCGTCACGTTCACCGTATCGGTCACCTGCCCCACGCTCAACGTCACGTCAATGCGCGCCCGCTCGCTCGTGTTCACAATCACGCCCGTCTGCTGCACGCGCTGAAAACCCTTGCTCTCCACCACAATCCGGTACGTCCCGGACCGCAGCAGCGGAAAAAGATAGTTGCCCGCGTCATCGGTTACCGTCCGGAATTCTCCGCCGGTCTGCGCGTTCGTCGCCGTCACCGCGGCGCCCACAATCACCGCGCCGGTCGGATCCTTCACCGTCCCGGTCACACTGCCCGTTGTTTCCTGAGCGGCCAACGGCGCCAGCCCGAGGATGATCCCAAAGCAAAATTTAACGGCCTGATTCATGGGCCGTAGTATACCCCAATTAGGGTTTCAGGCCGATGACGCCGGGGTACGGCGCATCGTACCCCTTCGCCTCGCCCCACAGAATCCGGTTGAGCTTGTCGGTCGGCACATCGTCCACATCGCTCCAATTCATCTTGGCCGACTCCTCGGCCGCCCACCGCTCCCGCCCCCGCAGCGCCCGCAGCGGCGGGTTTAACTCATCCAGCTTCACCCGCGCCGGCACATGCGTGTACGGTCGCAAATCCGCGTCTTTCACAAACACCCCGTTCATGGCCCGCGCCGCCTGCAAAAACCGCGTCCTCGGCTCAATCCGGAACACGTCCTGAATCGTCCGCACCATGCTCGTCTGCGTGTAGAAGTTCGAATTCAGCGACTTCCGCTTCACGTGCGGCCCAATCGCCAGCGCCACCGTCCGGTTCCCCGCCACGTGGTCCACCCCGTCCTGCGCATCGTCCTCCACCACCAGAATCAGCGACTTCGCCCAGATCTTGCTCTTGCTGATCCCCTCCACCATCCGGCCCAGCGCCAGATCGTTATCCGCCACCATCGCCCGCGGCGTCGGCGCCCCCGGGTTCTTCCCCACCGTGTGGTCGCTCGTCATCGTCACAATCGTCAGGTTCGGCGTCGTCCCGTCCTTATCCCACTTCGCCAGCCGCTCCAAAAATGCCTCGGCCCGAATCTGGTCCGGAATCTTCATCTCGCTCGGCGGGAACCGCTCATCATAGATCCCCTTCATCGCCGGCACGCCGCACCGCGACGCCACCACGTCCCGCCACGTCCCCTTCTTGTAGTGATCCCAGTAGAACGTCCACGGCGGCAGCGCGCTCTCGTTCACATCCTTTACGAGCCCCGTCTTGGCGTCAAACACCGCCGGCAGCGACAGCGGCCCCAGCAACTGCACCCGCAGCGGCCGCCGCGCCCCCTGCCAGAAAAAGCCCTGCGGACTCACCGCCAACCCGTCCGCCATGTTCCACGCATACCCCCGCGGCGCCGCCTGCAGCGCCCGCTCCACGTGGTCGCTCACAAAGCCCATCATCAGCCACTGATGCCCCTCAAAACTAATCGCCCCGGAAGCATAAAAGTTATCGAGCAGCACAAACTCCTCGGCCAGCGCATGATGATTCGGCGTCACCTCCCGCGGATACATCGCCAGCTCCTTCCTCCCGTTCCCCACCGGCATATCGCCGAAAACCTGGTCATACGTCCGGTTCTCTTTGATCAGCAGAAACACGTGCTCAATGCCCAGCCGGTCCAGATCCTTCACCCCACCCTGCGGCGTAAACCGCGGCGCGTTCGCCAGCTTCACCTCCCGCTGCCCCGCCGCCGCTTGCGCCCGGCTCGGCGCCGGAATCGTCAGCAGACTCCCTTCAAACGCCCGGCTGTTGAACTGCCCCGGCGCCTGCTCCGTGTTCCCCACCCCCTTGATGTTCACCACCCGCAAATCGCCCTTGCCATCCAGCGCCATCGCCGAAGGAAACCACCCCGTCGGGATCGCCCCCACCCGCTTGCCGCCCTCCACAATCGCCACCGCGTTCTCCCCCGCGCACGCCACATACAACCGGCTCCCGTCTCCGCTATAAAGCACCCCCACCGGCTGCCCGCCCACGGTCAGCGTCCGCGTCTTCCGCGTCTTCGTATCCACCAGCGTCACCGTATCCGCATGCCCGTTGGCCACCGCCACCTCGCCCCCGTCCGGCCGCAGCGCGATTCCCGAAGGCGCCCGGTCCACCGGCACATCCTCCCGCTTGCCGTCCGCCAGCGCCAACACCGTCAAACTCCCCGGCAGCACCGACCCGTTGGCATCCACCGGCACCTCCACCCCGCCGCTCGGCGCCGTCGCCGCGCCCGCCGGCACCGCCGACCCCGCCCGGTTCGTCACATACGCCACCCCGTCCCGCACCACCACGCCAAACGGCGCCAAACCCGTCGCCCAGCGCCGGATCTCCTTCCGCGTCGCCCGGTCAAACGCCACCAGCACATTGTCCCGGTGCATCGCCACGTACACCGTCTTGCCGTCGGCCGCAAAAGCAATCCCCGTCGGCACCGCGTGGCCCGGCAGGTTCAGCCGCTCCGTCGCCGTCACTTTCCCGGTGGCTCCCACCCCTAACACCAGCAAGCTGTCCGGCCCGGTCCGCGTCGTCTCCGACGCCCAAATCTCTTTGCCATCCGGCGAAAAGGCAATCCCCGCGTACGACGTCGTCTTCGCCTTCGCCCGGTCCACCACGCTCCCGCTCGTGCCGTCCAGAATCACCACCTCGTTCCCGCTCAGCACCGCCAGCCACCGCTTGGCCGGATCAAACGCCAGATCCACCGGACGCCCCTTGAAAAACAGCTGGCTCCCCCACGGCTTCACCAACTGATGGTTCGCCAGCAGAAAGCTGCCGTCCACCTGCCGCCCCAAGAGCGTCGTCGAAATCATCGGCGCCGCCGCCGCTCCCAACGCGGCCACCGCCGCCACCAGCCATGCTGCATTCCGAAAGGTCATCGCCTCAAAGCGTAACGCGTTACCCTGTGTAGATGCACCTGCTCGACGCCATCGGCAACACGCCGCTCTTCCGGCTCGACCGCCTCACTGCCCACCTACCCGGCATCGAACTCTACGGCAAAGCCGAGTTCTCGAACCCCGGCGGCAGCGTCAAAGACCGCCCGGCGCTCAACATGATCCTCGACGGCGAACGCCGCGGCCTCCTCACCCCGGACAAAATAATCCTCGACTCCACCTCCGGCAATACCGGCATCGCCTACGCCATGATCGCCGCCGCCCGCGGCTATCAGGTCAAACTCTGCCTCCCCGCCAACGCCTCTCCGGAACGCAAACAGATCCTCGCCGCCTATGGCGCCGAACTCGTCCTCACCGACCCCGCCACCGGCTCCGACGGCGCCATCCGCGAGTGCAAGAAGATCTACGCCGCCGACCCCGGCCGCTACTTCTACCCCGACCAGTACAATAACCCCGCCAACTGGCAGGCCCACTACCAAACCACCGCCCTCGAAATCCTCGCCCAAACCGATCACCGCATCACCCACTTCGTCGCCGCCATGGGCACCTCCGGCACCTTCGTCGGCACCACCCGCCGCCTCAAAGAGGTCAACCCCGCCATCCAGTGCCTCTCCGCCCAACCCTCCAGCGGCTTCCACGGCCTCGAAGGGCTCAAGCACATGCCCACCGCCATCGTCCCCGGCATCTACGACGAATCGCTCGCCGACGACAACCTCTGGATTGAAACCGAAGACGCCTACCGCATGGCCCGCCGCCTCGCCCGCCAGGAAGGCCTCCTCGTCGGCATCTCCGCCGGCGCCAATGTCCACGGAGCCCTTTCGCTCGCTGAACGCATCAAAAAAGGGGTCATCGTCACCATCCTCTGCGACGGCGCCGAAAAGTACCTCTCCGAACCCTTCTGGAACGACCCTCAATACTCATGATCCGCGTACACCCCGAACCCTGGGCCACCATGGTCGCCCACGCTGAAGCCACCTACCCCAACGAGTGCTGCGGCGCCATGCTCGGCACGGCCGATGGCGACGACAAAACCGTCACCGTCGCCCTCCCGCTGGAAAACGCCTACACCGGCGCCCAGGAAGACCGCTACGAAATCCGCCCCGAAGATCTCCTCCGCGTCGAGCGCGAAGCCCGCCAGCGCGGCCTCGACGTCATCGGCATCTTCCACTCCCATCCGGACTGCGACGCCTACTTCTCGAAAACCGACCTCGAAAACTCCTGCCCCTGGTACAGTTTCATCGTCCTCAGCATCCAAAAAGGGAAGTTCCACCACGCCAACAGCTGGCTCCCCAACGCCGAGCAAACGAAAGCCGAGCAGGAGCCTTTAGAATATTAAGGAAACGTCTCATGGCCAAGATCCTCATCCCCACCCCCCTGCGGCAGTACGCCGAAAAGAATAACTCCGTCGAAGTCTCCGGCTCCACCGTCGGCGAAGCGCTCGCCAACCTCACCACGCAGTTCCCCGACCTCCGGAAGAACCTCTACAACGACGAAGGCAAACTCCGCAGCTTCGTCAACGTCTACGTCAACGACGAGGACATCCGCTACCTGCAGAAGGATGCCACCGCCATCGCCGATGGCGACACCATCTCCATCGTGCCCTCCATCGCCGGCGGCCGCTCCTAACCACCTGTCATGCTCACGCAAGAAGAGATCTCCCGCTATAGCCGGCACCTCATCATGCCGGAGGTCGGCGTCGCCGGCCAGGAAAAACTCAAAGCCGCGAAAGTCCTCCTCATCGGCACCGGCGGCCTCGGCGCCCCCGTCGCCATGTACCTCGCCGCGGCCGGCGTCGGCACCATCGGCCTCGTCGATTTCGACGTCGTCGATGTCTCGAACCTCCAGCGCCAGGTCATCCACGGCACCAAGGACATCGGCAAGAAGAAGATCGACTCGGCCGAAGAGACGATGCGCGACATCAACCCGCTCATCAAAATCATCAAGCACGAAGTCGCCCTCTCGAGCGCCAACGCCCTCGAAATCCTGAAGGATTACGACATCATCGCCGACGGCACCGACAACTTCCCCACCCGCTTTTTGATCAACGACGCCTGCGTCCTGCTCAACAAGCCCAACGTCTACGCCTCCATCTTCCGCTTCGAAGGCCAGGCGACCATCTTCGCCGCCGAAGGCGGCCCTTGCTACCGCTGCCTCTATCCGGAACCGCCTCCTCCGGGCCTCGTCCCCAGCTGCGCCGAAGGTGGCGTGCTCGGCATTCTCCCCGGCGTTGTCGGCCTGTTGCAGGCCACCGAAGTCGTCAAGCTCATCCTCGGCGCCGGCGAACCGCTCATCGGCCGTCTGCTGCTTTATGACGCCCTCGCCATGAAGTTCCGCGAACTCAAGCTCCGCAAGAACCCCGAGTGCCTCTGCGCCACCGGCCAAGTGAAGCTCATCGACTACGAACAGTTCTGCGGCATCCCCAAACAACCGGAGCCCCCGCCCATGTCTGCCGAAATCAGCCCCAAAGAAGTCAAAGCGCTCATCGACGCCAAGGAAAACTTCGTCCTCATCGATGTCCGTGAGCCGCACGAGTTCCAGATCGGCCGCATCCCCACCTCCACGCTCATCCCGCTCGGGGATCTGCCGAAAAAGGTAGCCGAACTCGATCCCTCCGCCCACTACGTCCTCCATTGCAAGATGGGCGGCCGCAGCGCCAAAGGGTGCGACGTTCTCCGCCAGGCCGGCTTCAAGAACGTCCGCAATATGACCGGTGGCATTTCGGCCTGGTCCGATCAGGTCGATCCGTCCGTACCCAAGTATTAGTCATCAACGATTCATAGGCTACGCGCTACGATGGTGTAGCCTATGCGTCGATTTCTGCTTTGTCTGCTGGCCCTCGCGGCCCTTCCCCTCTCTGCCCAGTTTGACTCGGCCACCGTCCTCGGCCTCGTCCGCGACTCCTCGGGCCTCGGCATCCCCAAAGCCAAGCTGAAACTCACCAACGTGCGCACCGGCGTCGAAGCCTCCGCGGAGGCCGATGGCGCCGGCGCTTATCAATTCCTCACCGTCCGCGCCGGCCGCTACAAGATCGCCGCCGAAGCCGCCGGCTTCAAAACCGCGGTCGCGCAGGAGTTCGAAGTCACCGTCAACGCCCGCCAGCGCGTCGACCTCCAACTCGAAGTCGGCGCCACCACCGAAAGCGTTACCATCAACGCCGCCGCCCAGGTGCTGGAAACCGACACCAGCTCCCGCGGCACCGTCGTCGGCACCCAGCAGGTCGTCAACCTCCCGCTCAACGGCCGCGCCTACGCCGACCTCGCCCTCCTCGCCCCCGGCGTCCGCCGCAGCGGCATCGCCAACTCGCGCGACGCCTCCTTCAACGTCAACGGCATGCGCAGTTCGCAGAATAACTTCGTCGTCGACGGCGTCGACAACAACTCCTACGGCACCTCGAACCAGGGCTTCTCCAATCAGGTCGTCCAGATCACCCCGGACGCCGTCCAGGAGTTTCGCCTCGAAACCAACAACTTCTCGGCCGAATTCGGCCGCGCCGGCGGCGCTGTCATCAACGCCTCCATCCGCAGCGGCACCAACGAACTCCACGCCTCCGTCTGGGAGTACCTGCGCAACACCTCGCTCAACGCCACCGGCTTCTTCAAGCCCGTCAACAATCAGAAGCCCACGCTGATCCAGAATCAGTTCGGCGCCGCCATGGGCGGAGCGCTCGTCAAAAACAAGATGTTCGTCTTCGGCGACTACGAAGGCTACCGCCGCGTCAGCCGCACCATCACCTACGCCACGCTTCCCTCGCTCGCCATGCGCCAGGGCAACCTCGGCATCCCCATCCGCAACCCCTACACCGGCGAAATCTACCCGAACGGTGTCATCCCCGCCAGCGCCATCTCCCGCTCGGCCCGCGAAATCCTCGCCGACCTGCCCGCGCCCAACCGCGCCGGCACCGGCCCGCTTGGCGTCGGCAATAACTTCGAATCCCAGCCCCGCCGCACCGACCAGAACGACAAAGGCGACATCCGCTACGACCAGTACTTCAACGACAAGTGGACCGCCTTCGCCCGCTACAGCCACCGGCTGATGAACAACCTCGAACCGCCCGCCATCCCCGGCCCCTCCGGCGGCGACTCCAACGGCACCGTCCGCGTCCGCAACGAACAGATGGCCGTCGGCAGCACCTACACCATCAACCCCACCTCGCTCATCGAAATCCGCGCCGGCATCTCCCGCACCGAAGGCGGCAAGTTCCCCATGTTCGTCGGCACCCCCACCATCGGCGACCGCTTCGGCATCCCCAATATCCCGAACGATCCCCGCTTCACCGGCGGCGTCATGAGCACCGGCATCAATGGATTCACCTCCATCGGCGTCCAGGGCTCGAACCCCCAGTTCCAGAACCCCTTCGTCATCAACCCCAAAGTCAACTATTCCAAGATCCTCCGCAAACACAGCCTCAAAGCCGGCTACGAGTACCAGAGCATCGATACCGACATCGATGACTTCAACCCCAAATACGGCTCCAGCGGCTTCTCTGGCCGCTTCTCGCAGGCCCCCGGCACGCCCAACGACGACCGCCAATTTGTCGCCGACTACCTGTTCGGCGCCCGCTCCACCTACCAGCTCAACACGGCGACCATCGTCAATTACCGCCAGCGGATGCACTTCCTCTACCTCCAGGACGACTACAAAGTCTCCCGCCGCCTCACGCTGAACGTCGGCCTCCGCTACGAGTTCGCCACCCCGCAGTGGGAGGGCGCCAACCGCCTGTCCAACTTCGACCCGGCCACCAACACCATGGTCTTCGCCAAGGACGGCTCCCTCCGCGACCGCGCCCTCGTCAACCCCGACCGCAACAACTTCGCCCCCCGCATCGGCGCCGCCTACACGCTCAACGATAAGACGGTCCTCCGCGCCGCCTTCGGCGTCAGCTATCTACACTTCAACCGCATGGGCGGCGAAAACCTGCTCGCCTACAACCTGCCGTTCATCCTCAACCCGAACATCAACCAGGTCGCCCCGGCCGTCCCCAGCGGCGGGCAGCCCCTCTGCCCCTCCACCGGCAGCTACAACCCGGCCACCTGCTTCCTGCCCTTTGAGCGCGGCTTCCCGAACAACTTCCTCAACATCGCCAACGTGCGCACCAACACCGTCCGCACCAACCAGATCCCCTTCGGCCTGCCCTCGGCCTCGGTGAAGAGCACCCACTTCACCATCCAACGGCAGATCGCCGCGGGCCTCGTCCTCGACCTCGGCTACGTCGGCACCTTCGGCCGTAACATGATGATCCTCGGCGACCTCAACACCGCCCGCGTCAATCAGCCCGGCCAGAATCTGCCGGTCGATGCCCGCCGGCCCATCCAGGGCTTCAGCTACATCCAATCGGCCTTCCCCGGCGGCTTCCTCGACTATCACGCCTTCCAGGCCAAGCTCGAGCGCAAGTTCTCGAACGGCTTCTACTTCCTCAACTCCTTCACCTGGTCCAAGGCCATCGACAACGCCTCGGGCCATCTCGAAGCCCAAAACGGCGACAACAGCCGCGTCAACTACGAAAACCTCGCCGCCGAAAAAGGCCTGAGCGGCTACGACCAGCCCTTCAATAACGTCACCACGTTCCTCTACGACCTGCCCTTCGGCCAGGGCCGCCGCTTCGGCGCCGGCTGGAACAAGGCTACCGATCTGGTCGCCGGCGGTTGGCGCCTTTCGGCCATCAACTTCGCCGGCAGCGGCACGCCGGTCAACCTCAGCTGGGGCCCGTCGGCGCAGTTCCAGGTGAGCGGCGCACCCACCTACCGCCCCAACATCTCCGGCAACCCGCTCGTGCCCGAAGGGCAGCGGTCGGTAGCGCGCTGGCTCGATTCGGCGGTCGTCTCCATCCCCACCGACCCCCGCTTCCCCTTCGGCAACGCGGGTCGCAACATCGTCCGCGGACCCTCGCTCCAACAGATGAACTTCGGCCTCCACAAGGACTTCTACATCACCGAAAAGTTCAAGACCGAGTTCCGCATGGAAGCCTTCAACTTCTTCAATAAAAGCAACCTCGGCAACCCGAACGGCAACCGCTCGGCGGGCGGCTTTGGCACCATCACCGGCCTGAACGGGCCGGCGCGCGAAATCCAGTTCGCGCTCCGCTTGGCGTTCTAACCGGCGGTGCGGGGCGCGCGCCCTTCCCGCGCGCGCCCCGCGGTATACTCCGCTTCCGCGGATGTGATTGAATAACGGGGAGGCTTCCCATCCGCATGAAACGATTCTTCAGCGTCACACTCTCCCTGGCTCTTCTGGCCCTCGCCTGGCACCTCGCCCCGGGCGGCGCCACCTCCGCTCTCGGCCAAGCCGGCAATATCAGCGGCCAGGGCAAATACAAGTTCCGCGTTCTGTTCAACTCCTCCCACCTTCCCGCCGAAGCGCAGAAGGTTCTCAAAGCCGCTCACGGCGGCTTCGCCATCGATAGCCGCAAGGGCAAAGGCGATATCTACTTCGCTCTGCCCGGCGCCGGCATCATTCAGATCAGCTCGGACCTGAAGTCCACCAAGATGCTGCCTACCGACCCGGCCATGCGCGATACCAACATGCACAACGCCCTGTTCTGGAAGGCCCAGGACGGTACGCCGCTGCTCTCCTTCCCCGGCAACTCGGTCGGCAAGATCTTCACTACCGCCATGGACGGCAAGCTGATCGGCACGCTCAACGCCCCGGCGGCGAACACCGACATGGGCAACCCCACCGCCAACGCCTACTTCGCCGGCGGCGGCGCCTTCGTGCCCACCGACGTCGAACAGCTCGACGGCATGTTCTATATCCCCACCGGCTACTCGAAGCTCGACTACGTGCTGACGGCCAAGATCAACTCCGTCAGCCCCTTTAACGCCTCCTGGAACCCGCTCGCCTTCGGCGGCCGCGGCACCGGTCCCGGCCAGCTCGGCACCGGCCACGGCATCGCCATCCCCCGTGGCACCACCCGCATCGACGTCGCCGACCGGCCCAACTCGGAAATCGACCGCTACAGCCGCACCGGCGAGTATCTGTCCACCCTGAGCCTGCCCAAGGGCTCCTTCCCCTGCGACATCCAGTACCTCGATAAGTTCGCCGTCGTCGGCGCGCTGCACGGACCGGACCGCAGCAAGGGCGCGCCCATCTACCTGCTCGAAAACGACCAGGTGGTCTCCACCATCATGCCCAAGGAAGAGCTCGGCCTGTCCAACTTCCAGCACATCCACAACGCCGTCATCAAGAAGCAGGGCGGCAAGCTGTTCATCATCGCGCAGGCCTGGAATCCGGGTGACTTCGCGATCCTCGAACAGGTGAAGTAAGACAGCCTCGCGGCTTACCGGTCGAGACCGTGGCGCAACACGGTCTCGACCGACTCATCAAGCTGCCCGTCCCCCCGCACGACAAGATCCGCGTGCCGCTTCGTGGGCAGAATGTAGCGTTCGGCCATCGGCCGGACCGTAGTGCGGTACTGCCAAGCCACCGATTCCGCGGTCCTGCCCCGCTCGCGCATATCGCGAGCCAGACGCCGCGCGTAGCAGATCTCCTGTTCGAGGTCGACATACACCGTCGTATCGAACAGCAGCCGCACCTCCTCCCAATAGAGCGTGAAAAGCCCTTCGACGATCACGTGGGGCGCCGGCGCCAGCGTCTCGCGCCGCTCGAGGCGCGCGTGCGTGGCGAAGTCATAGACCGGGATCTCCACCGACTCGCCCGCGCGGATCACCGCCAGGTGCTCCCGCAGCAGCCCGTCGTCAATCGAGGCCGGCTCGTCGAAATTCACCGCCGCCCGCTCGGCCGGCGTCAGGTGCGGCAGGTCGCGATAGTAGGAGTCCATCGAAATCACCGGCGCGGCGAGCCGCCGTGCCAGCCGCCGTGCCAGTTCACTCTTCCCCGAACCCGAAGGCCCGGCGATGCCAATCAGGATCACCATCATCGCGCTATCGCTTGGCCGGCGGTAGCACGCCAATGCCCTTCGCCGCGTACCACTTGTGCAGCTCCACGCGCAGCCGCCCCGCCTTCACCGCCGGGTCCTGGTCGCACCAGGCCTGCGCCTGTTTGAGATCGTCGGTGTCGAAGACAAAGATGCCGCGCAGGTCGCCCGTACCCGCCATCGGCCCGGCCAGAATCAGCTTCTTCTCCCCGGCCAGCTTGTTAATGTTGGCCATGTGCCCTTCCTGGAGTTTTTTGACCTCCTCGGTGGCCTCAGCCGTCCACTGGGGGCCGCGATAGAGCATCCCCATGACGTAAAAACGCATCTCCTGCGCCGTCAGCGACAGACTGAAGACGAACAATAAGAGCATCCGCATGATTCGTCAGTATACCTGCTCGCGGCTCACACCCCCGTGGCTGCCGCATACGCCGACGCCCACGCCCATTGGAAGTTGTATCCGCCCAGCCAGCCGGTGACATCCACGGCTTCGCCAAGGAAGAAGAGCCCCTTCTGCCGTCTGGCCTCCATCGTCGTCGACGAGAGCTCGGCCGTATCGACGCCGCCCGCCGTGACTTCCGCCTTCTCGTAGCCCTCGGTCCCGGTGGGCTCAACGCGGAATCGGTGGACCGCCTCGCCGAGCTTGCGGCACTCTTTATCGGTCCACTCCGCCAGCGGCTCGTTCGCGGCAAGCCGTTCGGCAAGCCGCGCCGGCAGCGCGGCGGCCAGCGCCGTGCGGGCCGAGATGCGCTCCTGCTTCCGTGCAATCAACTCCGCGGCCAGGTCGCGCCCGGGCGCCAGGTTCAACTCCACCGCCTCGCCCGGCCGCCAGTACGACGAGATCTGCAAAATGGCCGGCCCGCTCAGGCCCCGATGGGTGAACAGCATCTTCTCGCGGAACGCGCGCTTGCCCGTGCGCGCCACGCACTCCGCCGCCACCCCGCTCAAGCCCTCCCAACCCGGCCACAGCAGCGGCACCAGCGCCGGACGCGGCTCCACCACGCGCAGGCCGAACTGCCGGGCCAGGTCAAAGGCAAGGCCCGTGGCGCCAATCTTCGGAATCGACAGGCCGCCGGTGGCCACCACCAGCACCGGCGCCCGGTGCTCGCCCACGACATACTCGCCGTCGTGCCGCACCTCGCTGACGCGATAGCCGGTCACAATCCGCACCCCGGCCGCCGCGCACTCGGCCTCGAGCATCGCGACGATCTGCGCGGCCGAGCCGTCGCAGAACAGCTGCCCAAGCGTCTTCTCGTGCCACGCAATCCGGTGCTGCGCAAGCAGCGCGAGAAAGTCGGCGGGCCGGTAACGGGCGAGCGCCGACTTGGCAAAGTGCGGATTCTCGCTCAGGAAGTTTTCAGGCCGCACCTCGCGGTTGGTGAAGTTGCAGCGCCCCCCGCCCGAGATCAGAATCTTGCGGCCCGTCTGCCGGTTGTGCTCGAGCACCACCACGCGCCGGCCCCGCCGGCCCATCTGCGCCGCGCAGAACAGGCCGGCGGCGCCGCCGCCCAGCACAATAACGTCACTTCCGGGCAAGGAAACGGGCGATATAGCCCGTGTCGATGTCTCCCGCCTGGAACTCGGGATCGCTGAGGATCCGGTGATGCAGCGGGATAGACGTGTGAATGCCCTCGACGATGAACATATCCAGGGCGCGCAGCGACCGCGTGATCGCCTCTTTCCGGTCGCTGCCGTAACAGATCAGCTTCGCCACCAGCGAGTCGTAGTAAGGCGGGATGACGCAATCGGTGTAGGCCCACGTATCGACGCGGACGCCGATGCCGCCGGGCAGGTTGAGGCCGGTGATCTTGCCGGCCGACGGGGTGAATGTCTCCGGGTTCTCGGCGTTGATGCGGCACTCAATCGCGTGGCCGCGCAGGGTCACCGGTTCGGTCAGAATCGACGAGAGCGGTTCGCCGGCGGCGATCCGGATCTGCGCCTTGACGATATCGATCCCCGTGACCAGCTCCGTCACCGGGTGCTCCACCTGCACGCGCGCGTTCACTTCGATGAAGTACAGGCTGCCGTCTTCGTCCATCAGAAACTCGACGGTGCCGGCGTTGGTGTAACCCACCTCGCGCATCGCCTTCTTCAGACTGTCCGTGATCCGCTGCCGCAGCTCCGGGGTCACGCGCGGCGAAGGCGACTCTTCGATCAGCTTCTGGTGACGCCGCTGTATGGAACACTCGCGCTCGCCGAGCACCTCCACCTGCCCGTAATGATCGGCCAGAATCTGGAACTCAATGTGGCGCGGCTTGCGGATGTACTTTTCGATGTAGACGTCCGGGCACGAGAACGCCGCGCCAGCTTCGGCCTGCGCCTGCGCCAGCAGCCCAGGCAGTTCGCTGGCTTCGTTCACCACGCGCATGCCCCGGCCGCCGCCGCCCGCCGTCGCCTTCAGGATGACGGGGTAACCAATCTTCGCGGCGGTTTCGAGACCATGTTCCGGGGATTCAAGCACCCCGGCCGAGCCGGGCAGAATCGGGATGCCGGCTTTGTCCATCGCCTCGCGGGCGTGCTGCTTGAAGCCCATCGCGCGGATCACGGGCGGCTTGGGGCCGATAAAGGTGAGCCCGGAGGTTTCGCAGACCTCGGCGAAGTTGGCGTTCTCGCTGAGAAAGCCATAGCCGGGATGGATGGCGTCGACGTTGGTGATCTCGGCGGCGCTGATCACGCTGGGGATATCAAGATAGCTGCGCGCGCTCTTGGCCGGGCCGATGCAGACCGCTTCGTCCGCGAACCGGACGTGCAGACTGTGACGGTCGGCCTCCGAGTAGACGGCAACGGTCTTGATCCCGAGCTCCTTACAAGCGCAGATCACCCGCAGCGCGATCTCGCCCCGGTTGGCGATGAGGATCTTTTGAAACATAGGAATCAGTTCGGGCGGACGGTGAACAGCGTGGTGCCGTACTCGACCGGCTGGCCATTGTCGACGTGCTTGGCGACGATAGTGCCGGAGACCTCGCACTCGATCTCGTTCATCAGCTTCATGCTCTCCACAATGCAGAGCACCTTGCCGGGCTTCACCGCATCGCCGACGTTGACGAACTCGGCGGCGCCGGGCGACGGGGCCGAGTAGTACGTCCCGACGATCGGCGATTTCACGGTCAACAGCCCCTCTTCGGGTTTGGGGGCGGCCGGAGCAGCCGGAACGACCGGCGCGGAGACCACCGGCGCCGGGGGCGCTGCCGCCACGGCGGCAGGAGCCGGGACCACCACCTCCTGTCCGGTGGCTCCCCGGACGATACGGACGCGACTGTCGCCGCGCTGGACTTCGAGCTCCCCTACGCCGCTGTCGAGGAGCGCTTGGATCAACTCTTTGATTTCAGAAATGTTCATTGGTTAAAGGACCAGCAGTTTTTTCGAGGTTGGCGTCAGGATTTCGCAGCCCGAGGCGGTGACGAGCACCGTATCTTCAATACGAACCCCGCCGAAACCTTCGAGATAAGCGCCCGGCTCGATGGTGATCACCATCCCAGCCTCGAGACGCGTTTTGTCTTGTTTGCCGATGCGCGGCATTTCGTGAATTTCCAATCCGAGCCCGTGCCCGGTGCTGTGCACAAAGGCCTTCCCATACCCGCGAGCTGTCAGAACCTTCCGGGCAGCTGCATCGACGGAAGCCGTGGTGACCCCCGCCTTCACCCGGTCCAGCGCCGCCAACTGCGCCTCGGAGACGGCGTCATACAACTGGCGAGTGGCCGTGGGCACCTTGCCGAGGTGAGCCATGCGCGTCATATCGCTGGCGTAGCCACCCAGGAATGCACCCATATCGATTAATAGTAACCCACGGCCGGAGATGCTGGCGGGGCCGGGATGGGCGTGGGGCAGCGCGCTGCGTTCGCCGAAGGCCACAATCGTTTCAAAGGCCGGCTTTTCGGCCCCGCGCCGGCGCATACGGTACTCGATTTCGGCCGCAAGATCGGTTTCCGTCATGCCGGCCCGGAAGTGCGTCAGCGCCTCGTCCAGGGCCGCCGAGTTGAGCAGCACCGAAGCACGGATCGCCTCCTGCTCGGCGTCCGATTTCACCATGCGCAGCGCTTCGCACGTATCGTCGAGTGCGCACCAGTCCACGCGCGCCTTCTGCAGCGCGGCCATCGACCGGAAGCTGATCCGGGTGTTTTCAAACGCCACTTTGCGGAACGAACCCAACTGGCCCGCGATGGCGCTTTCGAGTGGACCCTTGGCGATCACCACCTTGGCCGCTGTTTCGCGCCCGGCCTGCAGCGTGTAGCGCGGGTCGGTAAACAGCGTTACCTGGCCGGCCGACACCAGCAGGGCGCCGTTGCTGCCGGTGAAGCCGGAGAAGTACCGGACGTTGGGCGCGCTGGTGATCACGGCTCCATCGGCCTCGCGGGCCGCGAGCGCGGCGCGGAGGGCCGTGATGCGGTCGGCGTAGGCGAGGTTCACCGCCGGCGCCTGCCGGGTCGAAGCCAGTCCGTTGTGCGCGGCTTTTTTAGACGGCAAGCAGTAGTTTCCCCGTCGTCTTGCGGCCAGCGAGATCTTCCTGCGCCTGACGAGCGTCGCTGAGTGGGTAGGTCTCGTGAATGTGGAGCTTCAACTCGCCGCTCGCGAGCCAGCTGAGCACATCGCCGGCGCGCCAGAGCAGTTCGTCGCGGGTGGCGATGTGATGGGCCAGCGTCGGACGGGTCAGAAATAGCGAGCCCTTGGCGTTCAGCAGCAGCGGTTCGACGGCGGGCACCGGGCCGCTGGCGTTGCCGAAGGTCACCATCATGCCGCGCGGGCGGAGCGAGTCCAGCGATTTGACGAAGGTCGAGGCGCCGACCGAATCGTAGACCACGTCCACGCCCTTGCCATCGGTCAGGCGCCGGGTCTCGGCGGCAAAGTCGGCCTCTTCGTACAGGATCACCTCGTCGGCCCCCGCCTGCCGGGCCAGTTCGGCCTTCGCCGCGCTGCCGACGGTGGCGATTACGCGGGCGCCGCGGCGCTTCGCCATCTGTACGATGCACTGCCCGGCGCCGCCGGCCGCGGCGTGGACGAGGCAGGTATGACCCTGCTCGAGCGGAAACGTCGAGTGGGTCAGGTAGTGCGCCGTCATGCCCTGCAGCATGGCCGCGGCAGCGAGTTCCCCAGAGACGCCGGCGGGAATTTTCACCAGCTGCCAGGCCGGCGTCACCGCGTATTCGGCGTAGGCGCCGCGCGGACCGGCGTAGGCCACCCGGTCGCCCGGAGCCACCTCGGTGACTCCCTCGCCAACGCTTTCCACCACGCCCGCGGCCTCCATGCCGAGGATCATGGGCAGATCCGCCTTGTAAAGGCCCATGCGGAAGTAGATATCGATGAAGTTGACCCCGGCGTGCGTAATCCGCACGAGGGCCTGCCCCGGGCCGGCGACGGGCGCTGCCGTTTCCTGAAAGTGCAGCTGTTCGGGGCCGCCGCACTGATGAACCACAATCGCTTTCATGCGCGAACTCTCCTGCGAAGATGAACAACGCCCGCAAACGCGAGCAGGTAGATAAAGGCCAGCGGGAACGACAGCAGTCGTCCCAGCGTGACCACGGCGTCGGGACCTTTGAGCCCGGCGCGGAAAAGAACAAAGTGGAGCAGCGTGCGCCAGTTGCCGTAGTCCACCCAGAAGTAATCGCCGTTTTCGTTGAGAACGAACAATTTGGCGGGTAGACGCAGGGCCAGCATCCACTTCCATTTGGTCATAATGGGCTCGTTCGAGCAAAGGATGCCGATAATGGAGTGGTGGCGGGCCTGCAGTTCGTGGACGATTCGCGCCCGGCCGGCCGGGCCAGGGTAATCGGTGATGCGCCACAGCCGCCCGCGGTCGGCCCGGAAGCCGGCGGGGGCGCCCGCGTAGCAGGTGATCAGGTCAATCTGCAGCTGCGTACCGTACAGTTCATAGAGTCCTGGCAATAGGTCCTCGAGAAGCTGCCGGGAGCCGCTTTCGACGATGGCCACGCGATCAAAATGCGGGATGCGCTGGGACAGGAAGAGCCGCAACCTTTTACTATAGCCGAACCCCGGTTCCCCGGGCGGCGCCGCCGCGCGCGCTGCACCACCCGGCTTCATCCCGCCAATCTTTTCGTTCCGCAAGCACGCATTACGCGGCCAGTTCAGGTCGTTCCCATTTATTTTTCAGCCCGCAACCCGTTCAATAAAAAACACTTCTCCGTTTCGCCCCACCGCCCGCCCCCGGGATTCGCTTGACCTCCATGCTATTGTCTGAAGCAAAGGCGTTCTTCTTCCCCAAACCAGGGAAAAAGAACGCCTTTTGCATTTCCAGCCAAGGAGATTCCGCCATGCCAGCCAAACTACTGTCCGACGAACAGCGCCAGCGTCGCGCCGAAATCGCTCGCCAGAACGGCGCCAAAAGCAAAGGCCCCGTCACCGCCGAAGGCAAATACCGCAGCTCCATGAACGCCATCGCTACCGGCGAACACGTCGAACTGCATAAAGAAGATCTGCCACCCTTCTTTTTCCTGCTCTCTACGGACGATCGGTCCGCCTATCTGCGCGCCTTCCAGGCGCAAATGCGCCATCTCAAGCCGCAGTCCGAGTTTGAACAAGGCCTCGTCCGGCGCATGGCCATCGCCCTGTTTCAACACGAT
>JADCJL010000171.1 GCA_020247055.1 Acidobacteriaceae bacterium
AGCGTCGACACCATGCCCGCCGAACGGATCTGGTAGTTGATAGGCAGTTGCCCCCAGGAAGACGATGCCAGCACAAACGCAAAGTCGCCCTTGAACGCCTCGTAATCGTTAATGCCGCGCCAGTAGAACTGTGTCTTCGAACCGAGGTTCCAGTCCACGCGCAGGATCTGGTCCCGCCGCGGCTGGTTCACCGTGCCTTGAATCAACGCGTTGAAGTTATTGGTCGGGTCCACCGCATTCGGCTGCGGGAACAGGTTCAGAATCGTCTGCCCGTTACGGTCAATCCGGTTCTGCGGAATGATGTTACCGGGGAAGGGAACTCGGTTGTTCAGCGGATCCCAGATCGGAATCAGCGCCCGGTTGGTGTCGAACGTTTGCGAGTAGTCGCCGTTGCGCTGCGCCTGCGTCGGGAACGTCCGGCGGAACAGATCCGTCGGATAGTTCCGCGGCAGAAACTCCTGCGACCAGAAGAAAAACAGCTTGTCCCGGTTCTTGTTGTACTTCAAAAACGGCACCGGACCGCCCACAAAATATCCCGGATAGTTAAACCGGTACAGCGGCCGCCGCAATCCATCCCGGTTGCGGAAAAACTCATTCGCATTCAGCGCCTCATTGCGCAAAAAGTAGTAAGCGCCTCCGTGATACTCCCGCGTCCCTGACTTGATTACCGTATTGATCGTTCCGCCCGAAGACCGGCCATACTCCGCCTGATAGTTCGTCAGCAGCACCTTCACCTCCGCCACCGCGTCCACCGACGGCGCCAGGTACGGTCCGCCCATCGACCCCGTGTCGAGCGACGAAATGCCATCGAGCGTCAGGTTAATCGTCCCCTGCCGGTTGCCGTTGATCGTGATGCCGCCCAGATTATTCCATCCCGGCGCGTTCCGGTTCGCCGTATCAATCACGCCCGGCAGCAGTTTCACCAAACCCAGGTAGTCCCGCCCTTTCAGCGGCACGTTTTGCGTCTGGTCGAGTGAAATCAACCCGGACCTTTCCGCCGACTGCGTCTGCAGTCGGGCCGTCTCCGCCGTTACCTCGACCGTCTGGGTCAACTCGCCCAATTGCAACTCCACCCGCTTCAACACCACGCGCTCGGTCGCCGTCAGAATGATGTCGGACTGTTCGTACCGCCGGAAGCCTTTCGCGCTTACCGCCACCTTATACGTGGACGGGAGCAATTGCGTGAATACGAAGTCCCCGTTGGCGTCCGGCTGTGCGGTACGCGTCTGTCCGTTGGCCGTGTTGGTCAGAACCACCTCGGCCGCAGGCACGGCCGCACCGGATTGGTCTGTCACATTACCGGTAATCGAGCCGGTGAGGCCCTGCGCATAAAGCCCAGGAACAAGCAAACAAAACATCGCCAGTTTGGCGTAAGGCATTCCCATTTGTTGTATCCCCTGAAAAAATCCAGCGCGTAAGTGCGCCGCACTGCGCTAAAGAATATCAGGAAAAAATGAAAACAATATGGACGTCTTTTAATCCGGCTCTAACACATCGCCCGCCTATCATGCTATCCTCCAACCTCCATGGCCGCATCCTCCCGCCCCTTCCGCATCGCCGTCGCCGGTTTCCTGCACGAATCCAACACCTTCCTCTCCGTCCCCACCACCTACGAACACTTCGTCAACGCCAGCCTCACCCGCGGACCCGCCCTGCTCGCCCGCTGGTCCAACGCCCATCACGAACTCGGCGGCTTCCTCGACGTCCTGCAATCCCCGCCCTCTGAAAACGAAGCGCCCGTCGAACTCGTCCCCCTTCTCGCCACCTTCGCCATCCCGAGCGGCACCATCACCGCCTCCGCCTACGAACGCATCGCCGCCGAACTTCTCGCCGACCTCGCGAACGCCGGCCCCCTCGACGGGCTCCTCCTCGCCCTCCACGGCGCCACCGTCTCGGAGGCCTACCCCGATGCCGACGGTGAACTCCTCCGCCGCGTGCGCCTCGCCACCGGCCCCCACCTCCCCATCGTCACCACCCTCGACCTCCACGCGAACGTCTCCCCCCAGATGATCGCCCTCGCCAACGCTACCGTCGCCTACCGCTCCAACCCCCACCTCGACCAGCGCGCCCGCGGACAGGAAGCCGCCCAACTCCTCCTCCGTACCCTGCGCGGCGAAATCCGCCCCGTCCAGGCCCTCGAAACCCCGCCCCTACTCATCAATATCTCCCGCCAGCAGACCGCCGTCCTACCCGCCCGCGCTCTCTACGACGATCTCGCCCACGTCCTCACCTGGCCTGGTGTCCTCTCCGCCAGCGTCACCCTCGGTTTCTACTACGCCGACGTCCCCGAAATGGGCGCCGCCTTCTTCGTTGTCACCGACAACGACCCCGCCCTCGCCCGCCGCGCCGCCCGTTACCTCGCCACCCGCGCCTGGCAGATGCGCGACGAGTTCTCCGGCTCGCTCCCCACCCCCGCCGAAGCCGTCGCCCTCGCTGCCTGCGCCCTCCCGCGTCCCGTCGCTCTCATGGACATCGGCGACAACGTCGGCGCCGGCAGCCCCGCCGACTCCACCCACCTGTTTGCCGAAGTTCTCCGCCAGAACGTCCCCAACGCCCTTGTCATCCTCTACGATCCGGAATCCGCCGCCGCCTGCCTCGCCGCCGGCCCCGGCCAAACCGTTCGTCTCCACGTTGGCGGCAAGACCGACTCCCTCCACGGCGCCCCCCTCGCCGTCGAAGGCGTCGTTCGCGCCCTCACCGACGGCCACTTCGTCGAACGCGAACAGCGCCACGGCGGCTGGGGCGCCTGCCACCAGGGCCTCACCGCCGTGGTCGAAACCGCCGAAGGCCACTCCATCATTCTCACCAGCCGCCGCATGGCCCCCATGAGCCTGCAGCAGGTCCTCAGCACGGGCGTCCAGCCCGGCGCCAAAGACATTCTCATCGTCAAAGGCGTCGTCGCTCCCCGCGCCGCCTACGAGCCGGTCTGCCCCACCATCCTCCTCGTCGACACCCCAGGCGTCACCAGCGACAACCCCCGCCACTTCACCTACCATCGCCGCCGTCGTCCCCTCTACCCGCTCGAAGCCAACGCCACTTACCACCCGGCAACACCCCGCGAGCTACTTTAGAATGCCGCGCGCGGCCACCGCGCCGCACCGGGCTCGGTAGCGGCCGAAGTCTCAAGCGAACTCGCCTCCGGTCACCCGGCCGATGAGGCTACGGATTCCGGATTCCGATCCGCTCGACAGGGATCACCGGGAAACTTAGCCCCGCCGGTACCCGGTACGCCCGTGTCGCCGGATTGAAAAACGCCGGATCCTCCACCGTGATGTTCTCGCCCATCTCCTTCACCCACGGCCGCGCCGGCTCCCGGATCGCCAGCCCCGGTCCCTGGATCAGATTGCCCCGAATGACATTGCCCTCCGGCGGCACCCCGCCCGCCCGTTCAAGGTACGGCAGAACGCTTCCCAACTCCGGGTATTTCGTCGCATAGGGCGCCTCCCGCACCCGCATCGCCTCTACCTTCGGCTTCATGTTGACGTAGACCATGTCCTGCCACACCTTCCGCGCGTCCAATCCTCGCGCATCCACGTGAATCGCCGGGTCGCACGCCACAAATACGTTGTTCTCGACGCGGTTGTCCCGTCCGCCCCCCACAAAGGCTCCAAACTTCAGTTTGTAGAATAAGTTGCCCGATATTGTAGCCCCTGACGCACAGTCGTCCAGATAAACCGCCATCGAGCCAAACCCCACCCCGCCTAACTCGTGGATGTAGTTATAGCGGATCACCGTGCCGCGCTCCGTGTAATCCCGGCCGATGTAAATCGCCCCCACATCACCCGTCTCCATCGCCAGATGGTGCATGTCGTTGTACTCAATCGTATGATCATTGCCCGTCAACTGAATGCCCGCGTGGGGAGCATCATGGATGGCATTATGCGCCACCCGGTGCCCGACCCCGTTCACCTTCACCGCCGGGTTATACGTCCGCACCCACTGCCCCATGTGATGGATATCGCAGTCCTCCACCCGGTGCCCACCCGCGGTCAGCGTAGCGCGGTCGCCGCCCGTGAGTTCCACCGCGCTGTCTCCCGTATGAGCGATCTCACAGCGCTCGAGCGCATGCCCCTGCCCGCCCTGCACAATCACCCCGGCGTTGCCCAGGTTGCGGATCCGGAAGCCGCGCAGCGTCACGCCCCGGCCACCCTCCACCATCACCCCTTCGCCCCGTCCGGCTTCCACCGTAAACCCCTCGAGACGCAGCCCGCGCGCACCGTCAATCCGGACGAGCGGCCCCTCCAGCGTCGAAACAAACACCTCAGCCTTCCGCGGGTCCGCCGGTGGCCAGAAATAGATCCGGTTGGCCGTCAAGTCGAGCCAATACTCGCCCGGCCGGTCAAGCTCCTCGAGCACGTTGAGGAAATAGTAGCGCTGATCTTTGCGAAAACCATAGATCCCGTACGGTTCCGCGGTTCGCACGGACCTGGTGGCCGCATCGATCGCGGTCACGCGCTCGTACGTATCGGCCCAATCCCACGACCAGTAGCCATGCACCCAGATGTTCGGATCCCGCTTCCATTGCGAAGGACGGTCCTCCGCGTAGCGGAACCCAAACGGCAGCCGGCCAATCTTCCGGCCGTGCCCATCGTCCTGCGGATCCGTGTCCGATGCCTCGGCGATCCGCGCAAAGCCTTCGTTCGGCCACCGCGCCACCGTCATCCGCTGCCCGTTAAAGAACAGCTCCGAGTGGGCCGGTTGGCGGTCGCGTCCGAATCCGCGCGCACGAAAGCCGCCCAGGCCGGCCACCTCCGCCACCCGAACATGCGCCCGCGCCGCGGCCGGCAGGCGCTCCAACATCTCCCGGTCCCGCACCGGCCGCCAACCCCGCACCCGCACCCCGCCAATCAGACGGGCACCCGGTTCGGCCACGTAGACCGATCCCTCGGGTTCGCGCGCGTCAAACTGCAGCGAGTGGTCCAGAAGATAGTCGCCCGCTCCAATCCGCACCGTTCCCGGCCGCCCTGCTGCCCGGAGGGCATCCCGCGCCTGCTCAATGCCGGCGGCCCCCTGCTTGGCCGTAACCCTGACCTCGCCAAAAGCGCCGGGCATGGCCAGCGCCCAGAATAACCAGGCTCTCATGTTCTAAGTATCCCGCGTTATATCTGCCGCGGGGGAGCCACGCAGCCGGGAAGGGAAGCCGTCCGGCCGTGTCACACCTAAACAATGCGTTCTTTTCTTGTTCTTGCGCTGCTTTGTCCCGCTCTCTGGGGGCAGGGGTCAGTCACCATCTTCGGTACCGTCCGGGATAGCAGCGCGGCGGTCGTGCCCCAAGCCGAAGTCGCCGTGCGCATGCCGGCCACTGGACTCATCCGCAAGACCGTTACCGATGCCTCCGGTGTCTACACCTTCTCCGCCTTGCCCAACGGAGAACTCTCGCTCGAAATCACGGCGCAGGGCTTCAAAAGCTATGTCGAAAAGGGCATCCTCGTTCAGGTTGGCGAGAATCGGCGGGTCGACGTCCGCCTCGAACTCGGCAGCCTTAGCGAAACCATCGACGTCACTGCCGAAACCCAGCAGGTGGAAACCCGCAGCGGCGCTCTGCGCGAGGTTGTCGACGCCCGGCGTATCGTCGAACTCCCCCTAAACGGCCGGAATCCTCTCCAACTCCAGCAACTCGTCGCGGGCGCCGGCGGCCGCCTCGCCGCCGATCAGGGCCAGAACGCCACCCTCTCGATTAACGGCTCCCGCGGCAACTCCAATAACTACCAGCTCGACGGCGGAGATAATCACGATCCCTACTTCAACTCCCCGGCCGTCTTCCCCTCGCCAGACGCGCTCGACGAGTTCGCCATTCAGACCAACGCCTATGGCGCGGATAAAGGGCGCAACGCCGGCGCGTTCATGACCGCCGTCACCAAAAGCGGCACCAACCAGTTTCATGGCGCCCTGTTCGAATTTCTCCGCAACGAAAAACTCAACGCCCGCAACTTCTTCGCCAACAACGTTCCCCCGTTCAAACGCAATCAGTTTGGCGCCACGCTAGGCGGGCCCCTCGCCCGCAACAAAACCTTTTTCTTCTTCTCCTGGCAGCGAACCTACCAGCGCAGCGAGGCCGCCGCGCTCACCGCCACTGTCCTCACCGCCCCCCAGCGATCCGGCGATTTCTCCGCCCGCACCAGTGCCCTGCGCGACCCCAACGGCGGCGTCTTCCCGGGCAACCGCATCCCCGCCAGCCGGATCAGCGCCCCCGCGCGCCGCTTCCTCGACGCCATGGTCCCGCTCCCCAACCGCGAAAACGGCCTCCTGAGCAGCTCTAGCGGAGAGGTCCAGGACGACGACCAGTGGATCGGCAAACTCGACCATAACTTCTCCCCCTCCCACCAAATCAGCGGGCGAATCCTCCGCAACCTCAATCAACGCGACGAGGCCACCGGCAACCTGCCCGGCTTCTTCGCCCGCATCGACTACCAGAATTGGAACCTCAGCCTCACCGACACTTATATCCTCTCGCCCAGCCGCCTGAACTCGTTCACCTTCTCCTTCCAAAAGATCGACCGCCGCCAGATCCCCAGCGTCCCCGGCAATCAGAATTGGAAAGACTTCGGCGCCGGCTTCACCCGCGCCTTCCCCGGCCCCAGCGTCGCCTCCATGCAGACCCAGGTCGACGGTTACTTCACAGCCTTCTCGCGCTTCCCGCTCAACCATCTTCGCGACAATCTGCAGTTCTCCGATACCTTCAGCTGGACTCTCGGCCGTCACCTGCTCAAGATCGGCGGCGACTACCGCCGCTCCCGCCTCGACCTGCAGGAACTGTTTCGCGGCGATCCCTTTGTCCGCTTCCAGAACACGTTCACCGGCGATGCCGCGGGCGACCTCCTGCTCGGCCGCCCCGGGATCTTCGAACAGATCGCCGAAACCACCAACGCGCCCCGCGTTCAGGAACTCGGCCTCTTCGTCCAGGACGATTGGCGCGTCTCCTCCCGCCTGACCCTCAACGCCGGCGCCCGCTGGGACCCCTGGTTCCCCTTCACCGACAAGCTCAACAAGCTCTCCCGCTATCAGGCCGGCGCGCGGAGCACCGTCTTCCCCAACGCTCCAGCTGATATCCTCTTTGCCGGTGACCCCGGCGTCCCGGCCAGCCTCTTGAAGACGCAATGGAACAACTGGGGCCCCCGTCTCGGCTTCGCCTACGATCCCACCGGTAAAGGCCGCTTCAGCGTACGCGGTGGCTACGGCATTTTCTACTCCCAGATCCGCCAGCAGGCTAATAACCAGCTGGCCAACAACCAACCCTTCTCCCTGCGGCTCACCGTCAACAACCCCGCCGGCGGGCTCGAGTCTCCCTACCAGGGCATCGGCAATCCCTTCCCCTTCACCGCGCCGAAAACCGACGCCGAAAAGCTGGCCTACCGCTACGTCGTACCCCTCCAGATCACCCAATTCAACCCCAACATGCGCAACGCCCTCGTGCAACAGTGGAATCTCAGCCTCCAGCAGCAGCTCGGAGGTTCCGTGTTGAGCGCCGCCTACGTCGGCTCCAAAGGCAATCACCTCTTCCTGACCAATGAAGAAAACCCCGGACTGTTCGGGCGTCCCGGCGCCCTGAACCAACGCCGCCCGCTCGCCCCCGGCTTTGCCAACCTGACCGAGTATTCAAGCCGGGGCAACTCGGTCTATCACTCCCTTCAGTTGGGTGTCAACCGCCGGCTCAGCCGCGGCTTTACCGTGCTCGGCAACTACACATGGTCCAAGCTGATTGATGACTCCTCGGCCGATGGCGACCAGCCGGCCAATCCCTTCAACTTCCGCCACGAACGCGGCCGCAGCGATCTCGATATCGCCCATCGCTTCGTCGCCAGCTACGTCTGGGAGCTCCCGCGGCTCCAGGCCCGCTCCGCATTGGTCCGCCACACCCTCGGCGGTTGGAGCACCAACGGCATCGTCTCGCTCGAGACAGGCACCCCCATCAACTTCATCTCCGGACGCGATAACTCCCAATCGGGCGTCAACCAGGATCGCGCCGATCTCATTGGCAATCCCTTCCTCGATACGGGCCGGCCCCGCGGCGAACTCGTCCAGCGCTACTTCAACCCCGCCGCCTTCGCCACCAACGCCCCCGGCACCTTCGGTACCGTCGGACGCAACATCATGTCCGGACCCGGCCTGATCAATCTGGACTTCGGTGCGGTCAAAAACTTTGCCCTCACCGAACGCATCCGTCTCCAGTTCCGCGGTGAAATCTTCAACATCACCAACCGCGTCAATCTGAACAACCCCAACACCAATCAAAGCTCGCCCCAGTTCGGCTTGATTACCTCGGCTGGCTCCCCCCGCGTCAGCCAGTTGGCTCTCAAGGTCAATTTCTGATGCTCCACCCTCCCGTTCTGCGATAGGATCACGCTCATGCAACGCCGGTCTGTCCTGCTCTCCGCCCTCGCCGCCCCGCTCGCCCGCGCCGCCTCCCGCACGGAAATCGCCATCGACGGCGACCGCTTCCTGCTCAACGGCAAGCCTACCTACCCCGGCCGCACCTGGAAAGGCAAAAAGATCGAAGGCCTGCTCCTCAACGCCCGCATGATTCAGGGCATCTTCGACGACCGCAACTCCCTCACCGTCGACCGCTGGAAGTATCCGGATACCGGGCGCTGGGACCCCGCCCGTAACACCCGCGAATTCCTCGCCGCCATGCCCGAATGGCGTCGCCACGGTCTCCTCAGCTTCACCATCGGCCTGCAGGGCGGCAGCCCGGAAGGTTACTCGAAGGACCAGCCCTGGGAGACCGGGGCCTTTCGCCCTGACGGCGCCCTCCTACCGGACTACCGCCAGCGCCTCGAACTCATCCTCAACCGGGCCGACTCGCTCGGCATGGCGCCCATCGTCAGCGTCTTCTACTTCGGCCAGGACGAACGCCTGGAGTCAGAAAAAGCCGTCCGCCGCGCCCTCGCCGAAACTGTCGACTTCCTGCTCGGACGCGACTACCGTCACGTCCTGCTCGAAGTCGCCAACGAGTGCGATAACAAAGCCTACCAGCAACTGGCGCTCAAACCGGAACTCATCCCACTCCTCATTCGCGAAGTGCGGAAGACCACCAAACGCGGCCGCCGCCTGCTGGTCGGCACCAGTTTCAACGGCGGCCGGATCCCGTCCGAGGCCGTAGTCGCCGCCTCAGATTTCGTTATCCTCCATGGCAACGGCGTGAAAGATCCGGCGGTCATCCGCCAAATGGTCCAGCGCGTCCGCCAGCAGCCCGGCTACCGCCCCAAACCCATCCTGTTCAACGAGGACGACCACTTCGACTTCGACAAGGAAGAAAACAACTTCGCCGCCGCCTTATCCGAATACGCCGGCTGGGGCTACTTTGACCCCGACGGCTACCAGAGCCCGCCCGTCAACTGGGGCCTCAACACCGAACGCAAACGCGCCTTTTTTCGCATGCTGAGCGAGGTCACCGGCCAGCCGTAACTCCCGCTCCCGGCTACCAGTTCCCGGTCTTCCCGCCAAACCACCACAGCAGGCCCAGCGTGAGCGTGTCCTGGTGGCGGGATAAGCGGCCCGCCGTGCCGCGTGGGAAAAAGAGCCGGTTCGAAGCGTCGCGCCGGAACTCAAAACGCGTCTCAAAACCCTCCACCGGTCGGAAGCCGAGCGTCGCCGTAACATCCTGCAGATTTTGCGTCCTCCCGCTGAATAGGCCGGCTGAATCCCGCAGCCACGCGTAGCGCTGGCCGAAGTAGGTGCGCCGCGTCATCTGATAGCGCAGATACGCCGCGCCCCCCGTCAAGCGCTGCGGCGCCCCGCCGGACTCCTCGCGGTTGACGGCGAAGTCGTACTCGCCGCCCACCATCAGCCTGTCCGTCACGTTCCAGAACGCGTAGGTGTCGATCAGATGCAGCCGGCCGCGCGGGGCCGCCCGCCGTCCCGCCTCGTCCCGCTGCTCCCTGCCGCTATAGTAATTCACGGTCCAACTCAGGTTTCGCGTGGGTTGCAACACGATCTGGCCCAGTTGCGACTTGTAGCCGTTAAAGTCCTCCGTCTGGTTGGCGCCGTTCACCAGCCAGTAACTTACCTTCCATTTACGGCTTAGCGGATAACTCACCCGGAACCCCATATGGTAAAACGGCAGATAATTGAATAAGTAGCTCCGGGAGTAATTGATCTGGTCCTTCGTGTAGTTGCCTTCGGGCCCCAGGGCGCTCGCCCACTTGCCGAAGTCGACTGTCACCCCCCGCCCCACTGGAACAATATAAGTACCGTAGGCTTGAAACAGATGCCGGTACACCTCCGGCCGGCTCTCGTTCTGCCGGCTGCCCTGTAGCGTGTCGGTCGCCTGGCCCGCCATCAGATCCAGCCGGAAGCCCCAGCGTCGTCCGTCCTCGGCGCTCGCCGCCCGCTCCACCACCAGGCCCGTCTGGTTCAGCCCAAAGCCGCCGGCAACCCCATCGTAGCCGCGCAGCAGGTTCGTCCGGTTCGCCGGACGGTTCGCGTTCCATGCCGTATATCCGTCAAAGAAAAAGTTGACCATCGCTCCGGCCGGCGCGGCCGTTGGCACGGCGGCAGACGGTGCGGCGGAGGGAGACGCGCAAACAACGGCACGCTCGCCGTTCCCCAGACGGGCCTCGAGCGCCGCCAGACGCGCCTCAAGCGCGGCGATTCGCGCCAGCAGCAGCCTCTCCCGCTCTTCCGCCGTGGCCGCGCCCTGAGCCAGCGCCACCCCCGGTAGCACCAGACCGACCAACCAGCCGCTCACCAGGTTGGACATCCTCATCACGCTTGCTCCTTGTCGCCGCCCTTGCCGGGTTGTTGGCCCTAAATCATCGGCAGCGAAGCCGCCGCCGCCGCCTGGCCCACCCGGCGGCTCGCCTCATCCGGCAAACGGATATCAATCTGCAGATGCGGAAAATCGGCCGCCAGCACGGCATTCGCCGTCTCGAGGAGAATCTCGCCCCCCTCCCCCGTCGTCACCCGCCCCATCACCAGCACCGTCCCGATGTCGTAGTAGTTGGCGTAGTGCGCCAGCGCGTAGCCGAAATAGACGCCGATCGTCTGATAAATCCTCGCCGTCCGCGCGTCCCCCTGCCGGTGCAGCGCCTGCACCTGCTCCAGCCGTTCCGGCACCCCCATCCCCGCCGGAAACGAGATCCCCGCCGGCCCCAGCAGCCGGTTCACCGCCTGCTGCGAGAGATACTGCACCCCACACCCCCGGTCCTGCGACCACTCGTCGGCCGGCGCCCGCGGATTCCAGTCGATCGGCGCAAACGCCAGCTCATCAAGCCACGTCGTGATGTTCCCCGCGCTATCCACGTAGCCGGCCGCCAGACTGCTACCGAACGCCACCCCCAACACCCGGTTGCGGTTCAGCGACATCGAACCCGCCAGCGCCGACACCGCCCCATCATTGGCCACCACCACCGGAATCCCCCCGTACTCCTCCCGGATGCGATGGTAGAGCGGAACAATCTCCCGCGCAAACGCCTCCCGCGTCAGCCCCCGGAACAGCGAAGCAATCCGGGGCTCGTTGGCAATGTAAACCCCCGCCGAACTCACCCCAATCGCATCCACCCGCGGCAACGTCGCCGCCGCCGCCGCAATCGCCTGCCGGATGTGCGCCTGATGATAGGCCGGATCGGTCTGCGGATTCGGGTCCCATTTGAACTCGCTGGCAAACGTCGTCACCCCATCCTGCTCCGCGTAGGCCTTGATGTCGGAGGCGCCCTTGTCGATCGCCACGCGGCAGCCGCCGCGATGCCGCCCCAACGGCACCGTGACGTGGCGCGGGGCAGGGAACTGCCCGCCCGGTGCGTAGACAATCTCGCACGGCCGTCCGTAGATCGTCGGACCCATCACCTCCTGGTCAAACAGGCGGTTGGCGTTATAACGGTACAGATAGTCCCGCAGCAACGTGACCAGCAACTCCGGCGCATCGAGCCAGATGCGAAAGCCGCCCACGGCCCACAGCAGAAACCGGATCTCCCGCTCGAGGAAACGCAGGTTGGCGGCGATGTCGTCGCGCGAAATCGTCCGGCTAAAGGCATAGGTCGATCCGTCACCCTGCTCAATGGCGATGCGAATCGGCTGCGGCCGGGCGCCAGTCGAATGCGCAAAAGCCCGCCACGCGAGCGCCGCGGGGCGGAAGTCTCCATCGAGACTGGGGGCTATAGAAGGGGCGATCAGTTCCATTTTTGTTAAATCTTGTTGGCCGGGACATAGTCCGTCCCGTTGAAGACAACGCCGGGCGTATGCGCCGGACGTGCGGCAAGCGATACCCCGCAGCGCTGCAGGGCGGGGGCCAGGAAGGCCGTCGCGTTCGCGGTCACCGCCGCTTCCACCACCGGCCTCGCCACGCCCCAGCCCACGGCAATGTTCATGCACTCAATCAACGTCGTGCACGATCCGCTCAAATCGTACGATCGCAGCCGTCCCGCCTCGTCGTGGCGAATCACAAACCGCCGGCCCCACAGCGCGGCCTCCGTCCCCGCCGGTGCACCAATCAGCGGACTTTCATCTGCCACGAAAATCACTTTGTCCGGCCCCTTGCTCTGCGCCATCAACTGCACCGCGTACGCCGGTACATGCACCGCGTCCGGTATGATCATCGACCACGCCCGCCGGTCAGTGAACTGCGCAATCATTCGGAGATCCTTGGCCGTGAGCGGATCCCGCGTGGCCGCGTTCAAAACGTGCGTAAACCCTGTCGCCCCCGCCTCGAGCGCGGCTTGTATCTCTTCCACCACCGGGTTCATATGGCCCAGGCTCACGCCCACGCCCGCCGCCGTCAGAAACCGGATCGTTTCCAGGGCGCCCGGCCGCTCCGGCGCCATCGTGAGAAATCCCAGAAAACCGCCGGACCACGCAAGCAACTGCTCGGCAAAGGCCGCCGACGGCTCCCGCCGCAGCCGCTGGTCGTGCGCCCCCATGCAGTCCGGCGAAAAGAACGGACCCTCCAGGTGCGGCGGCAGAACCCCCTGCCCCCACTCATACTCCCGCGCCTCCCGGAATACCGGCAGATTGGCCCGGTATGCCTCCTCGCTCGAGGTCACCATCGTCGGGCAAAAATACCCGTAGCCCAACGAGAAATAAAAGCGCGCGACCGCCTCCAAATCCCCCAACGTTAACCCCGGCTGATCAAACGAGACATAGCCCGCCCACTCCCCGTGCGAAAACCGCGGCCCCCCGTTCGCCTGCAGCGAAACAGGATAAAGAATCTCACTCAAATTTGCCAAACTCCAACTAACAGGATACTACCCGGGCCCGTCCTCGCCCACCGCCCGAATCAGGTATGCTTTGGTATTCCTTATGTCACTTCCCGCGCCGCTTCCTTCGCTGATCTTTGACGCCCACCTCGATCTCTCCATGAACGCCATGGAGTGGAACCGCGACATCCGCCTTCCCCTCGTCGAAATCCGCCGCCGCGAGATCGGCCTCAAGGATCTCCCCGACCGCGGCAACAACACCGTCTGCCTCCCCGAAATGCGCCGCGGCCGCATCGGCCTCTGCGTCGCCACCCAGATCGCCCGCTTCTCCGGCCGCTTCAGCAAACTCCCCGGCTGGCAGAGCCCCGAACAGGCCTGGGCCCAGACCCAGGGCCAGCTCGCCTGGTACCGCACCATGGAAGAGGCCGGCGAACTCATCCAGCTCCGCTCCTGGCCCGAAGTCCACGCCCACGCCGAACTCTGGCGCCACGCCCCTGACACGGCCAAACTCCCCATCGGCTACCTCCTTAGCCTCGAAGGCGCCGACTCCATCCTCTCGCCCCGGCACCTGGAAAAAGCCCGCGAACAGGGCCTCATCGCCCTCGGCCCCGTTCATTACGGCCCCGGTATCTATGGCCACGGCACCGACGACGCCGGTCCGCTCACCCCCCGCGGCCACGAACTCCTCCGCCAGATGGAAGAACTGGGCATCATCCTCGACGTCACCCATCTGTGCGACGAGTCTTTCTGGGACGCCCTCGCCCGCTACCGCGGCCCCCTCTGGGCCTCCCACCACAACTGCCGCGCCCTCGCCGATTGGAACCGTCAACTCGCCGACGACCAGATCCGCGCCCTCATCGAACGCGGCGCCGTCATCGGCATGGCCTTCGACGCCATCATGATGGTCCACAACTGGACCCATCACAAATCCAAACCCGCCGATTTCCAACTCAAAATCGAGAAGATCTGCGAACACATCGACCACATCTGCCAAATCGCCGGCAACGCCCGCCACGTCGGCATCGGGACGGACCTTGACGGCGGCTACGGCACCGAACAGGTGCCCATGGACCTGAACTCCATCGCCGACCTTCGCTCCCTGGTCGCCCCGCTCACCGCCCGCGGCTACCAGCCCGCCGACATCGATAACATCTTTGCCGGCAACTTCCTGCGCTTCCTGGAAGAGCACCTCCGGTGAGCCATCCCACCCGCATCCGCTACGCCCTGCTCGCCGTTGCCACGGCCAACGCTTTTCTGCTCTATCTGGACCGCATCTGCATGAGCGCTGTGGTCCAGTCCCCGGCCTTCCAGTCTGAACTCAACCTCACGCGGGAATCCACCGGCGAC
>JADCJL010000172.1 GCA_020247055.1 Acidobacteriaceae bacterium
CCAAACGGCTTCAGCAGGCCCTCGGCTCCGGTCCGCAGCATCACCATATCCGAAGGACCCTGGAAAAACGTAAACCCCTGCGCGATGCCCTCGCGAATCTGCGCCGCGTTGGCCACCGGCCGGCCCACGGGCAACCCGTTCTTCTTCGCCGCCGCAATAATCTTCGCCATGGCCTCCCGGTGCTTGGGATGGTCCTGATTCCCGCGCAACCCGAGCGAGTAACTCAGGTCGTTCGCGCCAATAAACAAAACATCAATCCCGGGCGTCGCCGCGATCTCTTCGATCTTCTCTACCGCGCTGACCTCTTCGATAATCACGATCACCAGCCCGTTCTTATCAATGAAATCGGCATAGCCCTCCGGCGCCGGCCAGCGGAACGTCCCTAACGCGGGACCCGAACCGCGCCGCCCCGCCGGCGGATACTTCATCGAAGCCACGGCTTGCTTGGCCAGCTCCGGCGTCGAAGTAAACGGAAACACGACCCCGATCGCCCCAATATCCATCGCCCGCTTCGCCGTCCAGAGTTCGTTTACCGGAACGCGGATGAAGGGAAGTGCCTTCAGCCCGCGCGTCGCCAGAATCATGTTCCGCGCCGTCTCGAGAGTAATCGGGCTGTGCTCCATCTCAATCCAAATGAAGTCGAACCCCATGCCGGCCGCCTGCGCGGCTACCTCCGGGCTCGCCGCCGTGATGGTCGCGCCGATCACCGGCTTGCCCTCCTTCAGCAACTTCCGGACCGGATTCTCCCAGGAAGCCTGCCCAAAAACCGAACCCGCGGTCACTCCCGCCAGAACTGCCAAGAAAACGAGGTTATGTCTCATACGGTACCGTACGCTATCACAATCTTCAGACCAACGCCTTTAGGCCAAAACCTTGCGCACGACCTCGCCGCGGACCCCGGTCAGCCGCTGATTGAACCCCTGATAGAAGTAAGTCAACTTCGTATGGTCCATGCCCAGCAGATGGAGCAGCGTCGCGTGCAGATCCGAGACATGCACCCGCTCCTCCACGGCCGCGAAGCCGAGCTCATCGGTCGCGCCGATCGCCTGCCCGCCCTTCACCCCGGCGCCGGCCAGCCACATCGAAAACCCATGCCAGTCATGATCCCGGCCCGGCTTGCCGACGCCCTCGCTCGTCGGGGTCCGGCCAAACTCCCCGCCCCAGAGCAGCAGCGTCTCGTCCCACAGGCCGGTCGCCTTCAGGTCTTCGATCAGCGCCGCAATCGGACGGTCGGTCTCGCCGGCGTGGAGCCGGTGGTTGGTGATGCAGTCGTTGTGTCCGTCCCAGGTATCTTCAATGTGCCCGCCCCCGGAGTAGAGCTGAATGAACCGCACCCCTTTCTCTAGCAGCCGTCGCGTCATGAGGCACTTGCGGCCAAAGTCCGCCGTCAGCGGATCGTCGAGTCCGTAGCGGGCCCGCGTCGCGGCCGACTCGCGGGAGAGATCGACGACCGCCGCCGCCTCCATCTGCATCCGGTAGGCGAGTTCGTACGAGGCGATCCGTGCCGACAGCTCCGACTCCGCCGCGTGCTCGGCGAGATGCTGCTCGTTGAGCTGCTTGAGTAAGTCGAGCGACTGCCGCTGCGTCTGGTCCGTGACGCCCGCCGGCGGCTGCAAATTGAGCAAGGGCGCCTTGCCGCTGCGGAACAATGTCCCCTGATACGCCGCCGGCATGTAGCCCGCGGTCCAGTTCGAGGCCGAACCGATGGGGCCGCCGCGCGGGTCCGTCATCACCACAAACGCCGGCAGGCTCTGGTTGTCGGTCCCCAGGCCGTAGGTCACCCAGGAGCCCATGCTCGGCTTACCGAGGAAGATACTGCCGGTGTTCATCTGCAGGCAGCCGGAGGCGTGGGCCGCCGTATCGGTGTACATCGACCGGATGACGCAGAGGTCATCGGCGAACTTGGCCGTGTGCGGGAACAGGTCGCTGATCGGCAGCCCGCTCTGGCCGCGGGGCGCGAAGGCGAAGGGCGACTGCATGAGATAGCCGACGGGGCGGCCGTTCGAGCCGACGGCGAGGGGGCCTTTGTAGGGCTCCCCGTTGCGCCGGGTCAATTCCGGTTTCGGGTCGAAGGTATCGACCTGGCTGGGGGCGCCGTTCATGAACAGGAAGACGGCGCGTTTGGCCTTGGCGGGAAAGTGCGGCCGCTTGGGCGCGAGAATCGAGTCCGCGGCCAGAGCCTGATCGCGCTGCAGCAGGTCGAGCAGGGCGATACCGGCGAATCCGCCTCCCGTCTGCCAGAGAAAATCGCGCCGTGTTTTCATAGGCTCCTTGCTAGTTCGTGTAGGCGAATTCGTTCAGGTTCAGCATGACGCGGCAGAGCTCTTCGAGGGTTCCGGTCCGCAAAAAAGAGATCATGGCGTCGCGCTCGGCGGGCTTGGGCGGGCGCGCCAGCGCGAGACGATAGGCCATCTCGATCTGCGCAGCGGGCTCGGCGCCGGCTTCGCGCCGCAGGCGTTCGGCCAGGTGGCGGGCCTGCCGGTTCATGAAGCCGCCGTTGAACAGCTGCAGCGCCTGCGGGGCGACGGAGGTGGTCTGCCGCCGGGCAGCGGGGCGGGCGGTGTCGCACACGTCGAGCACCTCCATGAGCGGGACGAGGAGGGAGCGCTTGACGATGTAGTAAATAGCCCGCCGCGAGGCCTGCTCTTCGGAGAAGCTCTTCCAGACCTTATCGGGATCGCTCGACCCTTCGAGCGCCTCGCGCGGCACCTCCGGGTAGACGAACTCGCCGTACAGGGTCCGGTTCAATTTGCCGCTCACCGCAAGCGCCGAATCGAGAATGGCTTCGGCTTCGAGGCGCCGGTAGGGCGCCCGCCACCACAGACGGTTTTCCGGATCTTCGGCCGCGTAAGCCGGGTTGTCCGTCTTCGCCATGCGGTAGGTGTTGCTGCTGAGGATCAGTGCGTGGAGTTTCCGGAGCGACCAGCCGTTGTCCATGAACCATACGGCCAGCCAGTCGAGCAGTTCGGGGTGAGAGGGTTTGTCGCCCATCACGCCGAAGTCGTTGGCGGTGCGCACGAGGCCTTCGCCGAAGTGCCACTGCCAGACGCGGTTGACGATGACGCGGGCGGTGAGCGGATTTTCGCGCGAGGCGATCCAGCGGGCGAGGCCGAGGCGGCGGCCGCTCGAGCGCGGGGCGGGGGTGAAGACGGGCGGGGCGTGGGCGGCGACGACCAGGGGTGCGGAGGGCGGCACCTCCGGGCCGGGCGAGGCCGCTTTGCCGCGGATCAGAATATGCGTCGCCGGGGGCTGCTTCGCACGCTCTTCGAGAAAGTATCCGCGCTCCAGCTCAGGTGTCTTGCGCCGGAGCCGCTTCACTTTCTCTTCGACGGGCAGGGCCGCGAGCTCTTCATCCAGCTTTTTCGCAAACTCTTTCACCAGTTTCTTCGCAACGTCGTCGCGATCTTTGGCGGGCCGCAGGAAGGCGGCCGCGGCCGCCGGGGGCATGGCGCTCTTGCCGGAGCGCAGCCACTGTTTCCGCGCGGCCTCGCGCAGCTTGGTGATCTGCTCCTCGCGGGCATCGTCCCGCTTGATTGCGGGCCATAACCCGATGGGGCGATCGAGTTCGGTTCGTCCTTTACGCGGCCGTTCGAGGCCGTTGAAGACGGCGATCATGCCGTAGTAGTCCTTTGTTGTGAGCGGTTCGAACTTATGGTTGTGACAGCGGGCGCAGGCGAGGGTGAGGCCGAGAAAGCCCTGGGCGGTGGCGTTTAGGATGTCGTCGAGCTGGTCGAAGCGGTCTTCGGCGGGGTCGGCCGGTTCGTCGTCCCAGGGGCCGAGTCGGAGGAAGCCGGTGGCGAGGAGGGTTTCAGCGTTGGCGTTGGGCAGTTCATCGCCGGCTAATTGTTCGATGACGAATTGGTTGAAGGGTTTGTCGGCCTGGAGCGAGCGGATGACGTAGTCGCGATACTTCCAGACCTTGGGCTTCACGTCATCGCGCTCGTAGCCGTTGGTGTCGCCGTAGCGCACGACGTCGAGCCAGTGGCGGGCCCAGCGTTCGGCGTGGGCGGGCTGTTGGAGCAGCTCCTGCGCGAGGCCGTCCCAGTCGCCGCGGAAGCGGTCCTGTTCGGCGAGGGAGGGCGGCAGGCCGGTGAGATCGAGATAGATGCGCCGGAGCAGGTCGGGCGGGGCGGCAGGGGGGGCGGGGCGCCAGCCTTTGGCTTCGAGGCGGGCGAGGATGAAGGCGTCGATGGGGTTGCGGACCCAGCCGGTATCGCGGACCGACGGGAGAGCGGGCGCGGCGCGGAGGGGCTGGAAGGCCCAATGGTTGCGGCGGGGATCGGGTTTGGCCGCCGAGGGGGCCGTCGGTTCGGCGCCGGGCCATTTGGCGCCCGCGTCGATCCACTGGCGCAGGGTGTCGACCTCGGCCGGGGTGAGGCGGGGGCCGGCGGGGGGCATGACCAGCTTGGCGTCGGCGCCGGAGACGTAGCGGATGAGGAGGCTGTCTTTACTGTTGCCCGGCACGATGGCCGGGATGCCGCTTTCCCCGCCATGGAGGGCGTCGGGGCGGCGGTCGAGGCGCAGATCGCTCTTGTGCAGGGCCGGGCCGTGGCAGCCCCAGCAGCGGCGGGCCAGAATCGGCCGGACTTCCGTTACAAAATCCGCTGCCGCGCTACCGGCAGCACCCAGGAGGATCCAGATGAGCCATACCACGGGGAGAACTGTATCACACCCGCCGGGCGAGGTAGCGGTCGACCACGTCGCGGGTTCCGTCGGTGAGCTGGATGTCGCCGAGCTCCTCGACGGGCCACCAGGTGACGGCGGCGGAGTCGTCGCCGGCTTGTAAGTGACCGCCGGTGACGCGGCACTCGTAGTCGATGAGCACGTAGTGATACTCGCAGCGGCCCTCGGCGTCGGGCATCAGCCGTTCGAAGATGGTGGCCAGCTGCACGATTTCGACTTCGAGGCCGGTTTCCTCCTGCACCTCCCGCAATATGGCGGCTTCGAGCCGTTCGCCGGTTTCGCCGCCGCCGCCCGGCAGAGACCACCACCCTTTGTACGGTTCGTTGCCCCGCTGAACGAGCAGGATGCGGTCGCCGTCGAAGATCAGTGCCCCGACGCCGAGGACGGGACGTTCCGGGTAGCGTCTACTGGACAAGGTGGCCCCGGCGGTCGACGCGGATGCGGTAGACGTTTTTCTGTGCGGTGAGGTAGAGGGTTTGCAGGTCCGCGTCGCCGAAGGCGAGGTTGGCGGGCGGTTCGGGCATTTCGAGTTTGGCGGTGGGTTTGCCGTCCTCGCTAAAGACGAGAAGGGCTTTGGCGGCCACCCAGACGGCGCCCTTTTCGTCGGTCTTGATGCCGTTGGGCGGGCCTTCGATGCCGGAGACGAAGACGCGTTCGTTGGTGGCGCGGCCGGTGCGGTCGAGGTCCCAGAGGCGGATCAAGCGCTGGTCGGAGTCGGTGACGTAGAGGCGGTCACCTTTGGGGGAGAGGGCGACGCCGTTGGGGCGGCCGGGGGTTTTGGCGACGAGGGCGAGTTCGCCTTTGGGCGAGAGGTGATAGACGCCGTAGAAGTCGAGCTCGCGGGCGGCGGCCTGCGAGCCAAAGGCGGGGTCGGTGAAGTAGAGATGGCCGTCTTTGCGGATGGCGACGTCGTTGGGGGCGTTCAGGCGCTTGCCTTCGAAGCGTTCGGCAAGGACTTCGACGGCGCCTTTTTTGTCGGTCCGGGTGAGGCGGCGGGCGGCGGCTTCGCAGGTGACGAGCCGGCCCTGGAGGTCGAAGGCGCTGCCGTGGGCGCCGCCGGAGGAGGCGCGGAAGACGGCGGGCGGTTCTCCGGGCGTGAGCTTGATGATGCGGCCGGTGGGCACGTCGGAGAACAGCAGGAAGCCGTCGCGGCTCCAGGCGGGGCCTTCGGTGTACTGGTAGCCGGCGGCAATCTTCTCGACTTGAATTTTCGAGAAGTCCTGAGCCGAGAGAATGGCCGCCCCCGCAATCACCCATAGCATCCGCATGTTTTTGCAAGATATCATGTGCCATGCGCCTTCGTATCGTTTTGCTCGCAGTTCTGCCCTTGCTGGCGGCGGATCCGTTGACGGAAAAGGTGACGGCGTGGCGGACGAAGTACGAAGCCGGGCTGAAGAGTGACACAGGGTGGCTCTCCGTGGCCGGGCTCTACTGGCTCGAGCAGGGCGCGAACCCGGCGGGGAGGGCGGCGTCGAACAAGATTGTGCTGCCGGCCGGGCCGGCCGTGGCGGGGACGTTTGAGCGGGTGGGGGACCGGGTGAAGTGGAAGCCGGCGAACGGACCGGCGCGGACGCTGCAGTCCGACAAAGACGGCGCGAAGCCGGACCTGCTGACCATTGACCGGTTGACGTTGTTTGTCATTGACCGCAATGGGAAGATCGGGATCCGGCTGCGGGATCCGCAGGCGAAGATGCGGCGTGAGTTCCAGGGCACCAAGTGGTTTCCCATTCGGGCGCAGTATTCGTTGACGGGGCAGTTCAAGCCTTATCCGCAGAAGAAGATTGTGATGGTGCCGGATGTGACGGGCAACACGCTGCGGTACGAGAGCCCGGGCGAGGTGGAGTTTGCCGTCAACGGACAGAAGGTGCGGCTGGAGCCGGTGCTCGATGAGGGCCAGCTGTTTTTTGTGTTTCGAGATAAGACCTCGGGCCGGCAGACCTACGGCGGGGGCCGGATGCTGTACGCGCCGCTGCCGGGTCCGGACAACCGGGTGGATCTTGAGATGAACATCGCCAAGAATCCGCCGTGTGTGTTCACGCCCTATGCGACCTGTCCGCTGCCAACCAAGCGGAATACCCTGAATGTGGCTATTGAGGCGGGTGAGCTGGCGCAGCCGGGGCACTAAAGCCGGTTGTTAAACTAACCTAGTGATCTGCATCAGCGCTACGTTTACCGCCGAGCCGATCCAGCCGGTTTTGGAGTTCTGGGCTCGCCAGTTGGGCGAGCAGTGGCCGATTCAGTTCGCCCCTTACAACCAGGTTCTGCAGACGCTGCTGGACCCGGTTGGTTTGTTTGCCAGGAACCGGGAGGGCGCTAACGTGATCCTGGTGCGCCCGGCGGACCTGGCGCAGTTTGCCGGGGCGACGGAGGCGGACGAAGACCGGCGTCTTGCAGAGATTCTGGCGACGGCGGCGGCGCAGCGGTTTGCCGTGCCGACGCTGGTGGCGGTCTGTCCGCCGCGGCGGGTGCGAATCGCGCCGCAGCCGAATCTGCTGGTGGTGAGCACGGAGCTTTATCCGGTGGAGCAGTGGGAGGATGCGGCAGCGGACCGGCTGGGCCGGATCCCCTACACGCCGGCCTACTTCACGGCGCTGGGCACGGCGGTGGCGCGGCTGCTGCACGCGCTGCGGCGGCCTCCGTTCAAGGTCATTGCCCTCGACTGCGACCACACGCTATGGGCCGGGGTGTGCGGCGAGGACGGGCCGACGGGGGTGGCGATTGACGGGCCGCGGCGCGCGCTGCAGGAGTTTTTGCTGCGGCAGCGCGAGATGGGGATGCTGCTGGCGCTCTCGTCGAAGAACAATCCGGAGGATGTCTGGCAGACCTTTGCCGCGCATCCCGAGATGGTACTGCGGCGGGAGCACATTACGGCGCACCGGCTGAGCTGGGCGCCGAAGGCGCAGGGGCTGCGGGAGATGGCGGCCGCGCTTTCGCTGGGGGCGGATTCGTTTCTCCTCCTTGACGATAATCCGAAAGAGATTGCCGAGCTCGGGGAGGGGGCGCCGGAGGTGTTGGGGCTGACGCTGCCGGAGACGGGGATTGCGCACTATCTGGACCATGTGTGGGCGTTCGACCATCCGGTGGTGACGGAGGCGGACCGGAGCCGGGCGGCGAGTTATCAACTGCAGCAGTCGTTTGCGGCGGCGGCGAGTCTTGAGCACTTCTATGAAACGCTGCAGCTGCGGGTGGACATTCACCGGCTGCATCCCCAGGAGTTGCCGCGGGCGGCGCAACTGACGCAGCGGACCAACCAGTTCAACTTCACGACGCGGCGGCGGAGCGAGGCAGAGCTGGCGGGTTTGGAGGCGTATTCGATTCACGTGGCCGACCGGTTTGGCGAGTATGGCTTCACGGGTCTGGTGGTGGTGGCCGATGGGATCGTGGATACGTTTCTGCTGAGCTGCCGGGTGCTGGGCCGGGGTGTGGAGCATGCCGTGGTGCGGTGGTTGGGGGAGCACTTCGCGGCGCTGACTTTCGAGCTGATTCCGACGGCGCGCAATGCTCCGGCGCAGGCATTTTTGCGGGAGTTGACGGGGCGGGAGCAGGGGACGGTGACGCTGAGCGCGGCGCAGATGCGGGCCGTCGAGTTTTCGGCTCCGGCACCGGCGGAGACTGCCGCGGCGCCGGCCGTGGCGGTGGCGGCGGGCCGGTTTGCGGGTTATCAGCGGATTGCGACGCAACTCGATACGGTCGAGCGGATTCAGGCGGCGATGGCGGCCGAGCAGCGGGAGATGGCGCCGGCGCGGGAGGTGGCGAGTCCGCCGGTGACGGAGACGGAGCGTCGGCTGGCGGCGATCTGGTCTGAGCTCCTGGGGCAGTCGGCGATCTCGACCGGGGACAACTTTTTTGACCTGGGGGGGCACTCGCTGCTGGCGGTGCTGCTGGTGACGCGGGTGCAGGAGGAGTTTGGCATGGAGCTGTCGATGGACGATGTCTATTCGGCTGATACGACGCTGGCCAAGCTGGCCATGATTGTCGAGACGCAGCGGTTGCGGAGCTACGACCCGGCGGAGGTGGCGGCGGTGATCCGTGAGATTGAGACGTTGTCGGAAGAAGAGGTCCGGTTGGAAATCGCCCGTCTATGCGCGTTCTTTTAACTTCCAATGCTTCGTACGAGCCGCCGCGGGGCGGTTCGACGCGGAGCAATCTGATTTGGCTTGAGGCGCTGGCCGCGGCGGGGCATGCGGTGCGGGTGGTGTGCCCGGCGCACGACGAGGCGGGCGAGACGACGCGGCGGGGCATTGCGATTTTGCGGGTGCCGGAGTTGGCGCGGCACGTGGAGCGGCTGAGCGAGGAGATTACGCAGTGGAAGCCGGACTGGGTGCTGGTTTCGAGCGAAGACCTCAGCCACGTGCTGCTGCGGGAGGCGTTTCGCGTGGCGCCGGGGCGGTTGATTTTCGTGGCGCACACGCCGCAGTTTTTGCCGTTCGGACCGGAGAGCTGGCATCCGGACGCGGCGGCAACGGCGCTGGTGCGGCAGGCGCGGGGCGTGGTGGTGATTGGCCATCACATGGCGGGGTATGTGCGGGAGCACCTGGGGGTAAGGCCGGTGGTGATCCATCCGCCGATCTACGGGACGGCGCCGTGGCGGAGGCTGGGGCGGTTTGCGAACCGCTATGTGCTGATGGTGAACCCGTGCGTCGTGAAGGGTATGACGGTGCTGGCGACGCTGGCGCGGCGGATGCCGCACGTTGCCTTCGCCGCGCTGGCGGGATGGGGCACGACGGCGGCGGACCGGGCGCTGCTGGCGGAGTTGCCCAACGTAACGCTGCTTGAAACGGTGCCGGATATTGAAGACGTGCTGGGGCAGGCGCGGCTGCTGCTGATGCCCTCGCTTTGGTACGAGGGCTTCGGGCTGATTGCGATGGAGGCGATGCTGCGGGGCCTGCCGGTGGTGGCGTCGAACTCGGGGGGGCTGGCCGAGGCGAAGGCGGGGACGGGGTATGTGATCCCGGTGCAGCCGATTACGAAGTACCGGGCGGAGTTTGATGACAACCACATGCCGCGGCCCGTGGACGTCGAGCAGGACGTGACGCTGTGGATGGCGGCGATTGCAGAGCTGACCACGAACGAGACGGCGTGGGAGGCCGAGGCGGCGCGGTCGCGGGCGGCGGCCGAGCGGTTTGTGGGGGCGCTCGATGCGCGGGATCTGGAGCGGTATTTGCAGTCGCGGCGGAAGCTGCGGGTGCTGTTGGCGCATAACTCGCTTTACTATCCGTCGGCGGGGGGAGGGGACAAGTCGAACCGGCTGCTGATGGAGGCGCTGGCGGCGCGGGGGCATCAGGTGCGGGTGGTGACGCGGGTGGAGACGTTTGGCGAGGCGGACCACGCTGCTTATCTAGAGGCACTGGCGTTGCGGGGCGTGAGCCCGGCGATGGGGGAGAGTGAGGTTAGCTTTTCGCTGCACGGGGTCGACGTGCGGACGCTGACGCGAAGTCCGTTGTGGCGCCCTTACTTTCAACAGCAGATTGACGAGATGGATCCGGACGTGATTGTGACGTCGACGGATGACCCGGCGCAGCTGTTGTTTGACCTGGCGGTGCGGACGCCGCGGGCGCGCGTGGTGTATCTGATCCGGGCGACGATTGCGGTGCCGTTCGGGCCGGATAGCTCCGGCGTGAATGCGGAGCGGACGCAGTGGTTGGCGCAGGCGGACGGGGTGGTGGGGGTGTCGCACTACGTGGCGGGTTATGCGCGGGAGCACGGGGGATTGGCGCAGGCGATTCATGTGCCGATCTCACTGCTCGAGCCGGGGCCGGCGCCGTTGTTGGGCCGGTTCGATAATCCGTATGTGCTGATGGTGAACCCGTGCGCGGTGAAGGGAATTGCGATCTTGCTGGGGCTGGCGGACGCGATGCCGGAGGTGACCTTCGGGGCGGTGGCTTCGTGGGGCACGACGCAGGAGGACCTGGCGGAGCTGGCCAAGCGGCCGAACATCCGGCTGCTGCCGCGGACGGACAACATTGACGAGTTGCTCGGACAGGCGCGGGTGACGCTGGTGCCTTCGGTGTGGGCGGAGGCACGGAGCCGGATGGTGCTTGAAAGCCTTTCGCGGGGCGTGCCGGTGTTGGGCGCCAACGTAGGCGGGCTGCACGAGGCGATGCTGGGCGTGCCGTATCTGCTGCCGGTGAATCCGGTGACGGCGTACCGGGGCACGGTGGACGAGCATATGGTGCCGGTGGCGGAGGTGCCGCCGCAGAATCTGGAGCCTTGGATAGAGGCTCTGCGGCGGTTGACGACCGACCGGCGGCATTGGGAGAAGCTCTCGGCGTTGTCGCGCGAGAAGGCGCTCGCCTACATGGAGAACCTGACCGTGCTGCCGTTTGAGGCCTACTGCGAGAGTTTGCAGCATATGGTGAAGCGCGGGGTGGCGGCGCGGGGTCCGGAGGCGGGGCCGCTGGTGGGGCTGAGCCCGGAGCGGCGGCGGCTGCTGGAGCTGCGGCTGCGGGAGCGGGCGGCGTGGATGCCGGTGGTGCCGGCGAGCGGGCGGCGGGTGTTCTGCTTTCCGTGGGCGGGGGCGGGGCCGTTGGCGTACCGTGGGTGGCAGGAGCGGCTGGGCGCGGAGTTCGCCGTGATCCCGATCCGGCTGCCGCAGCGGGAGTGGGCCGGGATTGATGATCTGGTGGAGCAGTTGGCGCGGCAGGTGAAGCCGCTGTGGACGGCGGACGCGGTGTTTTTCGGGCATTCGATGGGGGCGGGGCTGGCGTTTGAAGTAGCCCGGCGGGTGGCGCCGGGGCGGCTGGTGGTTTCGGCGGCGCGGGCGCCGAAGTTTCGGATTGGCTACGTGCCGCCGCCGGAGCCGAGCGATGCGGAACTGCTTGCGCAACTGGAGCGGCTGGGCGGTGCGCCGAAGGAGCGGCTGGAGGCGCTGCTGCCGGCCTTCCGGCGGGATACGCGGCTGTTCCGGCGGTGGGTGTACGCGCCGGGCGAGCCGTTGGCGATGCCGGTGGTGGCGCTGGGCGGGGAGGAAGATCCGCAGGTGACGGCGGAGCATCTGGCGCCGTGGGCCGAGGTGACGACGGCGGCCTTTGCGCTGCGGACGTTCGCCGGGGGGCACTTTTACTTCCAGACCGGCAGCGCGTTTTTCGGCGAGCTGGCGGCGATGCTCCGCGACTAGTGATAGGCTGAGGCGAGATGCTGGCGCTGTTGCCAATGCTGCTGTGGACCGGGCCCGAGGTCACGCTGCTGGGCGGGCCGTCGCGGGATGGGCGCGTGCTGTCGAACGTGCAGGCGCCCTCGCGGGACCTCGTGATGTATGACGTGGCGGCGAAGCAGGCGCGGACGGTGGCGGCGGCCGAGGGGGGCGAGTACGCCTACTTTTCGATTGTCTCGGCCGATGGGAAGCGGGTGGCGTATGCGTGGAAGAACCGGGAGGGCTTCTATGAGCTGCGCGTGGACGGGCGGACGGTGTACCGGAACGAGGAAGCCGGCTTCGTGCAGCCGTGCGCGTGGAGCCCGGACGGCCAGGCCGTATTGACGCTGCTGTTTCGCCGGGACAATACAAGCCAGATTGCGATGGTGCCGCTGGCGGGGGGCTTGCCGCGGGTGTTGAAGTCGCTTGCGTGGGTGTATCCGAAGCGGATGGATCTGTCGGCGGATGGGAAATGGATTGTGTATGACACGCTGGCGGGCGGGGAGCGGCGCCTGTATGTGCTGGCGGCGGACGGCTCGGGGGAGCGGATGGTGGGCGAGGGGGTGTTTCCGCTGTGGCGCGCGGACGGGCGGCGGGTGGTGTACGCGCTGGGCGAAGAGTTGTGGGAGTTGACGGTGGAGACGGGGGCGCGGCGGCGGCTGCGGGAGGGATTGGGGCGGTTTCTGCCGCTGGGGATGACCGCGGGGGATGTGCTGGTGTACGGGGTGCGGGCGGGGGGCACGGAGGTTTACTACGGGGCGCGGCAGCGGGCGTCGCTGCGATATCCGGGGCGGAACGCGGCGCCGGCGTGGAGCCGGGACGGGAAGTGGCTGGCGTTCGTCTCGCGGCGGGGGGAGGAGAATTTCGGCGAGGAGGCGCGGGTGCTGGTGGTGCGCGAGGTGGCGTCGACCGTGGAGCGGGAGATTGACCCGGGCCTGGCGCTGGTGGACGCGCCGGCGTGGAGCGGGGACGGGCGGCGGCTGCTGGTGCGGGGGGCGGACCGGCAGGGCCGAGCGGGCGTGTTTGTGGTGGACGTGGCGACGGGGAAGGTGACGCCGGTGGAGCGGGAGGCGGGCCTGGAGCCGGGGCTGTTCCGGGCGGCGTGGGGGGAGGGCGATACGATCTGGGTGCAGCGGGGGACGGAACTGCGCAACGGGGAGCGGGTTTACCGGGAGGTGCGGGCGTTTGCCGTGCAGGGGAAGCGGCTGGCGGTGCTCTATAGCAATGGGCGGCTGGAGGTGGATGGCGAGGAGCGGGGGACGAGCAGTGCGCGGGAGATTGTCTGGCGGGGAGAGAAGCTGGTGGGCGGCGGGGCGTATGATGCGAGCGGGGAGCGGGAGGCGTGGACGGAGTCGGACGCGCGGAATGAGATCTGGCAATGGGAGCTGCCGCGATGAGCGCGTGGTGGCTGGCGGCGATTGTGGCGGTGCCGTTGGGATTGGATCAGCTGATTCCGGCGCCGGCGGAGAATCCGCTCGAGCCCGGGCGCGTGAAGCGGGGGCGGGAGCTGTTCTTCGATAAGCGATTGTCGCGGGACGGGACGGTGGCTTGCGCGACGTGCCATGATCCGGCGCGGGGGTTTGCCGATGGCGCGGCGCGGGCGGTGGGGATTGGCGGACAGGTGGGGCCGCGGCGGAGCCCACGGATTGTGAACCGGGCGTATGGGAAGACGTTTTTCTGGGACGGGCGGGCGGCGACGCTCGAAGAGCAGGTGGTGCAGCCGATTGCGAATCCGGTCGAGATGGGGATGCGGGTGGAGGACGCCGCGGCGCGCGTGGGGTTGACGCGGGAGGAACTGGTACGGTCGCTGGCGAGTTACGTGCGGACGATTCTGGCGGGGGATAGCCCGTACGACCGGTTTCTCGCCGGGGACCGGGGGGCGTTGACGGCGGAGCAGCAGGCGGGATTGAAGCTGTTCCGGGGCAAGGCCAACTGCGTGGCGTGCCATTTGGGGCCGAATCTGACGGATGAGGAGTTTCACGCGACGGGGCCGGTGGGGGCGGACCCGGGGCGCTTCGCGGTGACGCGGCGGGAGGCGGATCGGGGGGCGTTCAAGACGCCGTCGCTGCGGCAGGTGGCCGAGACGCCGCCGTATTTGCACGACGGGTCGAAGGCGAGCTTAGAGGAGGTGGTCGAGTTTTATGACCAGGGGAAGGGAAGCGATCCGGAGATCCGGCCGCTGGGGTTGACGGCGGAGGAGAAGCGGCAGTTGGTGGCGCTGCTGCGGGCGTTTACGGGACGGGTGCAGGAGGGTTGGCCGTGATTGGGCTGCTGCTGGCTTTTCAGTTGTGGCAGCCGGTGGACTGGCGGGCGCTGCTGCCGCTGTACGAGGCGCGGGCGACGAATGAAGCGGGGGTGCGGGATCTCTCGCTGTTTCTGCTGCGGGAGCAGCAGTGGGCGCTGGCCGAACCGTGGCTGCGGCGGTTGGGGGATGCCGAGATGCTGGCCGATTGCCTGGCGGCGATGGGGCGGAATGCGGAGGCCGAGGCGGAGTATGCCAAGGCGCCTTCGACCCGGGCGCTGGCGCGGCGGACGGAGTTGACGGGGGATCTGCAATATCTGGAGCAGGCGGTGCGGCGGGAGCGGAAGCCGGGCTACCTGAACGATCTGGCGCTGCTGCTCAAGGGTTCGGCGCGGGCTGAAGCTCTGCTGCGGGAGGCGCTGGCGGCGCAGGAGAAGACGCTGGGGCCGCTTCATCCCGAGGTGGGGACGACGCTGAACAATCTGGGCAGTGAGCTGTTTGCGCAGGGCAAGCTGGCCGAGGCGGAGGCCGTGCAGCGGCGGAGCCTGCGGGTGCTCGAGACGGCGCTGGGGCCGCGGCATGTGCGGACGGGGTTGGGAGCGAGCAACCTGGCGGATGTGCTGGCGGCGGTGGGGAAGCCGGCGGGAGCCTACTATGAGCAGGCGTGGCGGATTTTCAACGCGCAGCTGGGGCCGCGGCACCCCTGGACCGTAGAAGCGGCAGCAGCGGCTTCCGCGGCGCGTACACCCCAATCCAATGGTTTGAAAAAGTAAGCTGGGGGCTGGCGGCAACCTTGGGCATGTGGCAGGATTCGCACGTCTGGGCGGCGGGGAGTTTTGTGGTGTGGCGCACGGCGGGGTGACAGTTGGCGCAGGTGGATTTTGTTTCGCCCGAGTGAGAGTCGTGGCAGGTGGTACAACTCAGGGCGCCTTTCTGAAAGCAGGCGCTTTGGGAGAGGGAGACGGGTTGGTGGCGGACGTTCCAGGGGTCCTGCCAGTTGATGTCTTCGCCGGGTTTGGGGGGCTGGCGGTGGCAAGAGCCGCAGAGGTCGTTGAGGCCGGCGGGGTTGAGGATTTTGGGGTTGAGGAGTTGGCTGTGCTGGGCGCCGGGCCCGTGGCAGGCTTCGCACTGGACGCCGTGTTCGGCGGGTTCGATGCCCTTTTCGGGGGTGAAGCGGAGGGCGCCGGTGGAGTGGCACTGGAAGCAGCGGAGGATCTGGGCGCCGGGATCGAAGACGCGGTATTTGACGCCTTGCGGGGTGGTGTGGCCGGGGGTGAGGGCTTTGGTGTTGGGGGTGGTGTACTGCGACAGGCCGTGTTCGAGGTAGTGGTCGGGGTCGAGGCGGGAGACGGGGTTGGTGGCCTGGCGGCCGGCGCCGAACAGCCAGAGGTCGTTGCGGCGGGAGAGGGCATAAGAATGGGCCGAGCGTTTCTGCGCGGCCCATTGGGGTTGATGACATTTGGCACAGGCCGCCGAGCCGGTGAACTGGGCGGCGGCCGGTACGAGAAACAGGCTAGAAAATAATGCGGCCTGAATACTGAAGCTGACGGCCAAAGAATCCTCCACGCTGCGTGACGACGCGGCCGAAGTTGGGCGAGTTCACGTTGAGATCCGGGTCGGACCCGAAGAAGCTATTGGCCACATTGTACGCTTCCATGCGGAGTTCAAACTTCACCTTTTCGGTGATGGGGAACTCTTTGGCGAGCGTGGCATCGAGGTTGAGCGTGTTCGGGCCGACCAGTTTCGGATACTGGAAGGGGTTCGACCGGCGGGTGAAGGCCGGCAGGATAGCGAACTTCGAGGTGTCGAACCAGCGGCTGCGGGGAGGATTCTCGATGGTCGGGTCGCCGCTGGCGAGCAGGCCACCGAAGCGGAGGAAGAGACCCGTATTGTAGGTGAACAGCGGGGCTACGGACCAACCGCCGAAGGCGAGGTCGACGGCCTTGGGCGCGCTGGCCATGAAGCGGCGGCCTTTGCCGAAGGGGAGTTCGTAGATGGCGGCGCCGGTGAGCCGGTGGCGGGCGTTGCGCGCCGGCTGGAAGGTGAGGGTGCGGGTGAAGTAGTCCTGTTCATCGTAGAACTCTTCGTTGCGTTCCCGGTTGTAGTTGTAGCCGATGGTGAAGTTGAAGCCATTCGAGAAGGGCCGCTGGAACTGCATCTGGAGCGAGCGGTAGTAGTTGCGCGCGCCGGCGTTGAGGGTTTCGTTGAGGTCGCCGTACTGCGGGTAGGGGCGCAGGAGCTGGCTCACAGGGAGGTTGGCCTGGGTGCGAAGCTGGCCGGGGAACTTATCGGCGCCGAGCACGTTGAAGAACGGGTTGGGAACCGACTGCGTGACGGCGGTCTTGACGTTGTAGCCGATGCGGGGGTCGATCTGGTTGAGGTTGTAGGTGTAGGGCTGGTTCCGGCCGGTATTCATGAAGAACGTGATGTCGGCGAGGATCTGGCCGGGGAGTTGCCGCTGCAGCGAGACGTTGAAGCGGTCGTTGACGCCGGGGGTGAAGTCCTGCTGATACCAGGTGGCCGGGGCGCCGAGGTTGGTGTAGCGGCCGAGGGTTTTGCCGCTGACGGGGACGAGGCCGCCGGGGAAGGGGTTCGACAGGCGCTGCTGCGGGACGCCCTGAATTTCGGGGACCGAGGTGCTGGTGGCGTCGAAGCCGGGCAGCGGGACGGAGCCGAGGATGTTGAGGCCGTCGGTGAGGGTGGCCGGCACGATGTAACGGGCCCAGCCGATGCGGAGGGCCGATTTATCGTTGATGCGGTAGGCGATGCCGGCGCGCGGCATGAGGAGCGTCCTGGGGGCGTTCCAGCTGCCGCGATTGTTCGAATCGGTGAAGACCCAGGCGCCATTGTAGATGGGGGCGGCGGTGCGGAGGGCAGCGGCGGCCGCGGGTATGCGGGGAGCGTTGGCGCCCTGGAACTCGGGGATGGGACTGGTAAGGTCGAGGAAGCGGGAGAAGCGGTCTTCGGGGTCGGTCATCGGTCCGAAGTACTCGTAGCGGATGCCGAGGTTCAGGGTGATGCGCTGGGTGAGTTTGTAGTCGTCCTGCACGAAGAGCGAGTAAAAGTTGACCTGCGGGCGCTGGATGGGGATGGAGCTGAAGTTCGAGGTTCCGTTCATGGCGCCGAGGAGCATGGTGGCCCAGCCGTCGCCCGAGAGGTTGACGTTGGGGTTGAGGAAGGTGTCGGCGGTGACGGCGGGTACGAAGTTGAAGACAGGCGGCCGGGGGCGCGAGGCGACGACATTCTCGCGCCGGTATTCGCCGCCGAATTTGACGTAGTGGCTGCCGATGTTCTTGGACATCTTGGCTTCGACGTTCCAGGATTTCGGCTCCTGATACCAGTAACCGGTGCGGCCGAGCGTGGTGCTGGAGCCCTGGGTAACGGTGACGCCGGGGTAGTAGATATCGGGCAGGCCGCCGAGGTAGGGCTTGTACCAGGCGTTGCCGGGCCAGAACTTATCGAGGTCAGACTCTTTGAGGGTGGCCGAGGGGACGCCGAAGGAGTCGACGATGGCGTTGGAGGCGCCGCGGATGTTGAGCACGGTGCTCGAGTTCAGGGCGTAGACCATGTCACCGGAGAAGCTGAGGGAGTGGCGCTTGGAGCCATCCGGGGGCTGGGCTTTGGAGCCGCCGGTGTAGTCGTCCTGGGCGGTGAAGGTGCGGAACTGGTTATAGCGGCCGAAGAATTTGAGTTTGTCGGTGGCGTTGTAGTCGACGCGGTCGCTGAGGTTCCAGTAACGGAAGCGGTTGGCGAAACCGGCGATGAAGTTATTCACTTGCGTAGGTCCGGTGCCGGGGCCGTTGGGCTTCCAGAGGTCGTTCATGATGATGCGGGAGGTGGGGTCGATGCGATTGGCCGGGATGACGTTGCCGGCGAAGGGCATGCGGCTGGCCACGCCGTTAGCGACGGTGGTGGTGTAGGGGTCGAAGATAGTACGGCGGGCGCCGGCGGTGTTGAGCGACCGGGAGAAGTCGCCGGTGCGTTCGAGATCGGTGGGCAGGGTGTTGAAGGTGCTGCGCGGCTCAATGGTGCGCCAGCCTTCGTAGGAGACGAAGTTGAAGAGCTTGTTCTTCTTGATGGGGCTGCCGAGGGTGGCGCCCCAGGTGTTCTGGCGGGTGAGGTTGGCGCGCTGCGTGATGCGGTCGGCAAGGGCGTTCAAGGCCGGGTTGCGGCCGAGGTAGTAAGCGGTGCCGTGATAGTCGTTCGTGCCGGATTTCATCGAAACGCTGAGCACGCCGCCGGCGGAGTGGCCGAATTCGGCGTCAACGGCGTTCTGCTGGAGGTTGACCTCCTGGACGGCGTCCATGGGGGGCGTGTAGGAGGACTTCTGGCCGGTCATGGACGGCGAGCCGTCGAGAATGATGTCGTTCTTGGTGCTCGTGTTGCCGCCGACGTCGAACTGGGAGGCGGCCCAGTGGTGGAAGGGGCTTTGTTCGGTGGAGGAGCGGATGACAGTGGCGGGGTTGAGGCTGACCAGCAGGAAGGGGTTCCGATGGATGATCGGCAGGTTGTTGGTCATCTTGGTGTCGAGCGTCAGGCCCATCGTGGAGGTGTTGAACTGCACGGCGACGGGGGAGGCTTCGACGGTGATGGATTCTTTGGTGGAGCCGGCTTCGAGGCGGGAGTCGACGGTGACGTCGGCGCGGGCCTGCACGAGGATGTTCTTCTGGACGAACTTGCGGAATCCGGCTAACTCGACGGTGAGGGTGTACTTACCGGGCAGGACAAGGTCGAAGATATACTGGCCGGTGGCGTTTGAGACCTGCGTGGACTGAATATTCGTGTTGTCGTTCTGGAGAACGACCGTGGCTCCGACGATGACGGCGTCCGTGGCGTCGGTGACGCGACCCTGGACGCGGCCGCGCGTATCCTGCGCGAGCAGCGGAAGCGAGAACAGGGCCATTAAAATTACTAAATGGCTTCTTGTGTGTAACATAAACCCTCCTAAAGATCCGGGCATTACATCACACAAGGTCCCCGGAAGACAAGTCGGCTTACGGTTTGCGGGGCGGGCGACGGCGGGGCATGGGGCATTGGGAGATGCGCATGGGGTTGGGCATGGCCGGCAGGCCGTCTTCGAGCTCCCAGGGGGTGATTTGGCGCAGGGCTTCGGCGACGGTTTGGACGCTGCCGCAGGGAACGCCTGCCGTGTTGAGCCGCTGCTGCCAGTCGGCGCGGGTGCGGGTGGGGAACAGGGGGGCCAGCAGAGGGAGTAATTCGTCGCGGTGTTGCACGCGGAGGGCGTTGCTCGCAAAGCGGGGGTGGGCTTTCCAATCCGGCCGCTCCATGACGTCGCAGAAGCGGAGCCAGAGGCGTTCATTGGGGACGCCGACGGCAAGTTGGCCATCGGCGCAGGTGAAGACCTGATACGGAACGATGCTGGCGAGACCGAGGCCGGCGGGCGCCGGGTCGACCCCGGCCAGCAGCGCGGCCGAGGTGAGCGGCGACATGCCGGCGAGCAGGCTTTCAAAGAGCGAGACGTGAATGCGGGCGCCTTCGCCGGTGCGCTGGCGGCGGAACAGCGCGGCGAGAATCGCTTGGCTCGTGAAGAGCGAGGCGAGGATATCGGCCACGGGGAAGGAGGTTTTGCCGACCGCGGCCCCGGGAAGAGCGCTCGTATGCATGAGGCCGCTGAGGGCTTGTATCATGAGGTCATAGCCGGGCTGCGTGGATTCGGGTCCAAAGCCGCTCACCGAGGCGTAGATCAGCGCAGGCTGCGCCAGTTGCTCATAGCCGAAGCCGAGCCGGTCCATCACGCCGGGGCGGAAGTTTTCAACAAGCACGTCCGAGTCGGCAATGCGGGCGCGGACGGCGGCCGCGTCGGCTTTGAGATCGAGCGCGATGCTGGTCTTATTGCGATTCAAACCCAGCCAGTACGTGCTGTCGTCGCCGTGGAAGGGCGGGCCCCATTGGCGCGTTTCGTCGCCCGCGCCGGGCTCTTCGACCTTGGTCACTTCGGCGCCGAGGTCGCCCAGCATCATCGTGCAGAATGGCCCGGCCACCGCCCGGGTAAGGTCGAGCACCCGGATACCCGCTAGCGGCAGGCTCATGCGGCGGAGGGCTCGGGGCCGGGGGGCAGGAGGGAGGCCGGGATGAGGTAGCCGCGCGCGAGTAACCCGCGCAGGATCGGCAGCGCGGCTTCGACGATTTCGGCGAAGCTGACGCCCACGGCTTCGCCCATGGCGGCGATGAGTTCCCGCAGGGGCACGGTCCCGTCGCAGCGGGCGAGCAGGCCGGCGGTGTATTGATCGATGCGGCCGCTGTAGGGCAGCGGCTCTTCGAGGAAGATCTCGGCTTCGGTGGAGGTCCAGCGGTTGCCGCTCTGTTGGTAGACATGGCGCAGGCGGGCGGCGCGGGCGAGCTGGTAGGGTTGGTCGAGCAGTTCGTCGATGGTGGCCTGGTGGAGCAGGGTGTGGATATCGAGCAGTTGCAGCAGGGTCTCGCCCCAGCGGCCCCGGATGACCGGGGGGGCTTCGTCGAGGTAGAACCAATTGTCGGCCGCGCGCTTGCGCAAGACGACGAGGCCGGTTTGAATCGCGGCCATGTGGAGGTCGTCGTAGTAGTCGAGCCAGCGGTTGTAGGTGTGGTGGAACTCTTCGGGGGAGAGATGGGCCCGGTAGGAGCGGAGCCACGACATGGCGTAGCTGGGCAGATCTTCCCCTTTGCTCGTCGACACCCAGACATCGCAGCCGTTGCCGGCGACCCACTGCCGGAGCCGGTCGCTCGGGCTGGCGCCTTTGAGCACGGCCCACTCGCAGATAATCACGGCGATGCCGCCTTCGGCTAAGTGCTGGGGGGCGCCGCGAATGACGGTTTCGGTGACGCGGTCGGCGCCGAGTCCGCCGTCGCGGTAGTGAAACTCCGTTTCAGGAGAGATCACAAACGGTGGATTGGAGACGATCAGATCGAAGGTTTCGCCCGCGACCTCCGCATAGAAGTTCGACAGGCGGAAATCGATGTTCGCCGCCCGGTTCAGCCGGGCCGCCACGCGGCCGAGATTCAGCGCACGGGGATTGATGTCGAGGCCGACCACCTCGTCGCAGTGCGCCGCGAGATGGAAGGATTGGAAGCCGCCGCCGCAGCCGACGTCGAGGGCGCGGCGGTAGTGGCGGCGGGGCGCCGCGTTGGCGGGCGCCAGCGAACTGGTGCCCACGCCCATCACCAGATATTTGGCCACCGGCGACCGCTTGGCCGCGAGCGTGTCGTAGACAATATAGAAGCCGCGGGTCGGGTGCACGATCACCGGGCAGACGAGGCCCCCGGGCGCGGCTTCGAGTAGGCCACCGGCGGTGAGGGCGGCGAGCAGGCTTTCGCCGAACAGTTCGCGCAGGGACTCCGCGGGCACCGGCACCGTAAGCAGGAACAGCCGGATCAGCAGGCTGAGCGGCGTTGTTTCGTCGAGAGCGCGGAGAACCATGGGGGCCGCGCCCTCGGTGGTCGCGTTGCCGTTGAGGCCGGGCGGCAGGACGGCCTCGAGCGACTTTTCGTCGAAGCCGACGCGGTCGAACAGGGCGCGGAGCGCCGGCAGCGCTCGCGGGTCGAGCCGGGAAAAGGGGTCGAGAATCGGTGAGTTGGTCAAGAGGTGAGGGGCCCTTTTCGCAGTGCGCGGTAAGCCAGAGAAAATTCCATCAGGAGAAACCAGTCGGGAGAAACCAGTCGGGAGAAAAGGTGATGGGGTCATGTTACACCTACCGCGTGTATAATCGGGAGCGCCATGGCGAAAACTGCAATGCCTGAGGTCTTTTTGGATGTCGATCCGCAGCGGCGCTCGACCGCGCGGCCGGAGCCGGATGCGCCGTTTTCCATCCTGATTCTGGGGGATTTCTCCGGGCGGACGAGCCGCGGAGTGGTCGAACCTCTGGCCGGGCGCCGTCCCGTGGCGATCGACCGCGATGAGATCGACGCCGTCATGCGGCGTTTCGAGATCCGGCTGCGTCTGCCGCTGGGTGCGGGCGGAGCGGTGGCAGACCTGAGCATTGCCGAACTCGACGATTTTCATCCCGATCGCATCCTGGCCACGCAGCCGCTGTTCGCTGCGCTGCGGCAGATGCGCCGGCGTCTTGAAAATCCGGCGGCGCTGGCGGCCGTCACGGAGGAGATTCTCGGCGGGGCGGCGCGCCCGCCGGCGCCCTCGGCCGCGGCGCCGGAATCGGGCATCGTCATGGGGAGCCTGCTGGACGCCATCGTCGAAGGCGCGGAGCCGCCTGCTTCCCCTTCCGCCCGCAGACGGCCGGCCGACCCGCTCCTGGCCTATGTCCAGGACCTGGTGGCGCCGCACCTCGAGCGGACCGGCGATCCGCGTCAGAAGGAGCTGCTGGCGCAACTGGACGAAACCATTGCCGGGCAGATGCGGTCGTTGCTGCACCAGCCGCAATTTCAGGGCCTTGAGAGTGCGTGGCGGGCGCTCGATTGGCTCGTGCGTCATACGGAGACAGATTCCCAACTGCGGATTTACCTGCTCGATGTGAGCAAAGCGGAGTTGATTGCCGATCTGGCGACCGCCAGCGATCTGCGCACGACGGCGCTGTACCGGCTGTTGGTGACGCAGCCGGTGGACGGGGAGCCATGGTCATTGTTGGGAGCGGATCTGTACTTCCGGCCCTGGATCGACGAGATTGAGCTGCTGGCCCGGCTGGCGATGATTGCCGATCAGGCTGGTGCGCCGCTGTTGTCCGGGGCGGATCCGTCGATTCTGGGGGTGAAGAATCCCGAGGACCTCCGGCATACCGAAGAGTGGGAGGAGGGCGATCCGGTCTGGCGGGAGATGCGGCAGCTGCCCGAAGCCCGGCGCATTGGACTGGCTCTGCCCCGTTTTCTGGTTCGTTTGCCGTACGGGAAGCTCTCGAATCCGGTTGAGGGCTTCGCCTTTGAGGAGATGCCGAATCGAACGTCGGTGCACGCGGGCTATCTGTGGGCGAACTCTATGTATGCCTGTGTGCAGTTGATCGCTCATGCCTTCGCTGTCGCGCGGTGGCAGATGCGTCCCGGGCAGTTTCAGAACATCGATGGTTTGCCGCTGCACGCCTATCTCGAATATGGCAGTCCGGAGGTCAAGCCCTGCGCCGAGGTTCTGTTGACTCTGCAGGCGGCGGAGCGTATCATTGCGCAGGGTTTAATGCCGCTTTTGACGATGAAAGGGACCGATACGGTCCGCGTTGGCATGTTTCAGTCGATTGCGGATCCGCCGGCGGCGCTGGCAGGACGGTGGCGGTAACCGGCGGGCGTTCCGTTTCGCGGTATACTAAGGTAGAAAGTTTTTAATGAATCAACCTGACAGAAAGAACTTCCACGCGATGCTACTCGCCAAGCAGATCGAGCTGCAGAATCGGTTGGCTCGCCGTGACGACCTGGAAGTACAGGTATCCCCGGACGAGTTTGATGCCCGGCTGCAGTTGGTGGATCGGGAGTTCCAGAGCGGTCTGCTGCATCAGACGGCGTTGGATCTTCGCGAAGTGCGTGCGGCGCTGGTACGCATTGAGGACGACAGCTACGGTGTCTGCGCCGAGTGTGACGAGCCGATTTCTCCGGCCCGGTTACAGGTGATCCCGTGGGCGAATTACTGTGTGAAGTGCCAGGAACAGATCGAGGTGGAAAAGCAGATGGAAGACCTCGACGAACGGTCGCAGGAGTTAGTGTCGAGCGAGTAAGCGGCTACCGCCTTCTCGCTCCGCACTTAGTGACTCAGCCGGATCTGTTGGCCTTCCTGAAGCCCGCTCAGAATAGCGGCGTGCGTGTCATTGCCGAGTCCTACGGTGACCTCGCGGGCAGCAAAGCCATCCGCGGTCTTGACGTCGACAAACGCCTTGCCGTCCTGACGGTAGATCGCCTGCCGGGGAACGATCAGGGCACCCTCCACTTGGTCGAGCACCACATCGGCTGAACCGGACAGGTCGGGAATCAGGCGAGGGTCGGAACCGTCAATGGCGACTTTGAGAGGAATCGTGCGAATGTAGGGGCTTTGGCGCCAACCTCCGGCGGCAATCGCCCCGATGCTGAAGACTTTGGCCTTCATGACCATTCCGGGGAAAGCGTCGAGGCGGACTTCGGCAGTTTGGCCCAATCGGAAATCGTCACTTTCGGCTTGGTTGATCCGGGCGTCGAGCATCATACTGGCCGGATTGACTACTTTCATGAAGGGCTGGCCGGGGGTGACCTGATCTCCCTGCTCGACTGTGCGCATCGAACTGCCGCCCCAGACAGATTGCAAAACTACCAGGCCGTCCATCGGTGCCGTGATGGTAAACCGCTTCACATCCGACTCGTGGCGGGCCAGATGGCGCTTGTGCCGTTCGAGGGTGAAGTTCAGGATGGCCAGATCGGCAGCCTGCTGCTTTTTGGTGTTGTCCAAGTCCGACTGCAGTTGTTTGTAGCGGGCCTGCGCCTCTTCAAAAGTGAGTTGCAGAAGTTGCCGCTCGACATCCGTCCGGACCTCGGCGGCGGAAGCTTCGAGCCGCGCCTTGTCAAGATCGGCCTTGGCTACCAGAATGGTTTGCTCAAGATTTTTCCAGTCGATTTCGAGTTCCGCCTTGCGCTTCCGCACATCGGCAAGGGCCGCCTCGACGGTGTCTTTGACATCGTCAATATGATCCTGCAGGCTCTGCCCGTCGATGCGGGCAATAACCTCACCCTGCTTGACCTGCGCTCCCGAGTTGACCATGCTGAGGAGGACCATCGGGCGGTTGCCCTCCGGGCCGCGAATCATGGGCGCGGTAATGGTCGCAAAGTTTTTCGCCGCAGTGGTGCCGGCGATGCGGGTCCGCTTCTGCAGCGTTCCACGCTGCACGCTGGCGGTGGGAATAACCACAACGGCTGACTGCGCCTTTTGGGCTTCGCGCGGCTTGTACCCAAACTCATAACCGGCCCAGGTCGCGCCGGCGACCAGGGCGAGAACCAGGAACGCTTTCCAACGCTGGCCCGAGGGCGCTTCCGGAGGCAGCGCCGGAGAGAGCTTGGCCGGTTGGCCGGAGGGGGTCGGTTGCGGAGTGGGGTTGAGAATCGCCGACATAAAAGTTGGACCAGGGTCTGGGATACAGGATCACGGAAACAGGCCGCGTCACGAGGGAGGACGACGGGTGTCGGGGCAAGGTTACGCCTCTTTCACTTTAGCACCCGAATACCAAGGTTCGGGAAGGGGTAAAGTTTTGACCCGGGGCGGACGATGAACTTCTCGGGAGGAGGCTCCCGTAGGCTTTTTCGATGCGCCATTTCTATACCGGAATTTTCCTTCTCTGGACTCTCGCCTGTTGGGCGGGCGTTCCCCGTATGTCGCCGCCGGAACCCATCGGGATTGCGCTGGATCCGGAGCAGGGTCACCTGGTGGCCGTTGAGGGCGTGACGGGCCGACTGAGCGTGGGTCGCCGGCTCTTCGACGGGCCGGTCGAAGCGGTCTGGCCGGCGGGGACCCGGGCGCTGATTCGGACTGCCGTGGGATGGCAACTGCTCGACTGGAGCCAATCCTGGACTGTGGCGAAGGGGATTGACCTTGGGGAGCGGGATTGGGCGGCTCCGGTCTGGAACGGTCGCGGTTCGGCGTGGCTCGCCTGCGGCGAGGGTACGGGAATCTGTGGGATCTACCGGGGTGAGGATGGCCGCTTAGTGCGGGAGTTGCGGGGCGGCGCCCGGCTGCGGTCTCTCGCGCTGTCGGACAACGGAGTGGATGCGCTTCTTTCGGAGGAGGGAGGCGTTGTCTTATGGGATGGCCGGGATGCGCTGGTGCCCGTGGCCTCGGGGGAAGGGTTTCTCGGCGCGTTTGCGCCGGGGGGCGAGCGCTTGGCAACCCTGGACGCGGCTGGAACTCTGAGGATCACCGAGGTTCGGACGGCAGCGTCGCAACAGGTGGATGCCCCCGCCGGGGGCGTGGGTCTGGTGTGGTCGGGCGGTTTTCTCGTCACCGTTCACCGGTCCGGCGAAATTCGTCGGTGGGATGAGCGGGGTGAATCGGTGTTCGCGGGTAGTTGTGGGTGTGAACCGGCCGGCGCCTGGATCGCTGGGCAGGACTTGATTCGGCTGCATGACTCCTTGAAGCAGGTCGTTCATTTCCTTGGATTTTCAGGGGGAGAGGCCGTATTTACGCTGCTGCCCGCGCTCGCTCCGGAGGTCCGCTGATGGGGAAGGAACGCCGCCATACTGTGGTCCGGGAGGACGTCGTTAGCGAGGATGTGCTTGGGGAGCACGTGCTCAAGCAGGGTGAGTTGCTCACGAAGGAAGCAGCATTCACGTCCAGTCTTCTTGCCCTGGCGCAGGCGCTGGATCCGGAGGACAGCGCTACGTCTTCCCGTCCGGAGGCCGAACAGACGGCGGAATGGATCCGCCTCGGGGTGTCGCGGGCACGACGCGTGTTGCCGCTGTTGGCGCTGCTTGCCACCGCCCTCCAGATGGCCCCGTCCCTGGTGGCCCAGGGTATCCGGGACCTGCCGGGATTCAAGTCCCGCAGTGTGCCCCGCAACGATGACGGCTCCGGTCCCTTTGTGTCGCTGCCTTTTCCGATTAACTTTTTTGGCCGTCTGCGGGGCGGTTGCTGGGTGAACAACAACGGCAACATCACCTTCGACCGGGCGTTGTCCACCTATACCCCCTTTGGCCTTGAGAGCACGCGGACGGAGATCATTGCTCCGTTTTTTGCCGATGTGGATACGCGCGGCCTACGGTCCCGGCTGGTAACCTTTGGCGAGGATACGGTAAACGGGCGCCAGGCCTTTGGCGCCAACTACCTGGACGTCGGCTATTTCGCCAGTCACGATGAGAAACTGAATCGTTTTCAGGTCATCCTGATCGACCGGTCCGATACGGGTTCCGGGAACTTTGACGTCGAGTTCAACTACGAGCGGATTGTTTGGGAGACGGGCGACGCCTCGGGGGGCACAAACGGCTTCGGCGGGGTCCCCGCCGCAGTCGGTTGGTCAAACGGTTCCGGACTGCCGGGGACCAGTTTTCAGCTGCCCGGTTCTCTGACTGCCGGCGCGTTTCTTGACAGCGGTCCGCAGGCCCTGGCGAGGCGCCGGTTGAACTCCCCCGTATTTGGTCGTTATTCGTTCCGCGCCCGGGACGGGCAATTGAGTCCGGGGTTGCGGATCACATCGGGGACTCCTTTGCCGAACGGACGGGTCGGTACGGCCTATTCCACGGTCCTGAGTGCGGAAGGAGGTACCTCCTATCAGTGGACCCTCCTGCCGGACCCGGGTCAATCGCTGCCCTGGTTAACCCTGACCCCCGCCGGAGTTCTCAGCGGGACCCCCACCGTTGCAGGCACCTACCAGTTCACCGTGCGCGTTCTTACCCGAATCGATGGGGTGGAAGAGTCCTTGGCGCAACGGGTGAGCCTGACGATTCTCCCGGCGGCCCTTCAGATATTGAGCGGTACCTGCCCCCTTCCGGAGGCGACCGAGGGAGCTGTCTACAGGCAGACCTTGCGGGCGGCGGGGGCGCCCGGCCCCTACCTCTGGTCCTGGGGAGAGAACGGGGTAAGCCCTGTCGCCGGCCTGTCCTTGAGCGAAGACGGAGTCTTGGTGGGAGCGCCCGCGGTGGCGGGTTCTTACAACTTTGTTGTGCGGGTCGCCGGTAACGCCCGGTCGGAGATCGAGCCGGCCTCCCGGGTATGTACCCTGACGGTCCGCGCCCGGCCGTCTCAATTGACCGTGGCCTCCTGCCCCGCATCCCTCGCCACCACCGGCGTGGGCTACGACGAACTGGTTCAGGCCGCGGGAGGAGTGCGGCCATACCGTTGGCGGGCGCTCGGCGCTCTGCCGCCCGGGATCTCTTTTTCAGAGTCCGGTCGCCTCGTCGGCATCCCGGCGGGCGCCGGCGGCTATGTCTACGCCCTTGAAGTGATCGATGCCGTGGGGCTCACCAGCCGCCTTACCTGTAATCTGAGTATCGAGGAGCCCGTCTTGACCGTCGAGACCCCGTGCCCGTTGGCGCCGGTTGAGACCGGTCAGGCGGTGCGCATCCCCCTCGCTGCGTCCGGCGGTATGGCGCCCTACACATGGAACGCCGTTGGCACGCTGCCCCCGGGTCTGGTCCTGAGTCCGGAGGGACAGTTGCAAGGGATCCCCAACGGGGCCGGCGCGTATCAGTTCCAGCTGGTGGTCAGGGACCGTGACGGGCGGGCGGCCGGAAAAACCTGCGCGATCGGGGTGCGCCGTTCCGCGCTGAGCATCTCTTCCTGCCCGTTGCCGCCTTCGCAGCTGGGTGCGTCGTACGAAGCCAAGCTCGCCGTAGAGGGTGGTGTGGCGCCCTATCTGTGGACGGCGAACGGCGAGCTGCCCCCCGGGTTGACGCTCACCTCCGATGGCCGGTTGCGCGGTATCCCCGCCCGGCCGGGCGCGACCAACTTTCAGCTGACGGTTCGGGATGCAAACGGACTGGTCGCCTCCCAGCCATGCGAACACTTTGTCACGCCTAACCCCCTCCGGCTCCAGGGTGAATGCCCGCTGCCTCCTGCCACGGTCGGTTCGTTCTACCGCGCGCAGGTTACGGCCGAGGGCGGTATCCCGCCGTACCGGTTTCGATCCGAGGGAGAGATGCCGGCCGGGGTGTCGCTGAATGCCGACGGCTGGTTCACGGGAACCCCGCGCGGGCCGCGAATTGGAGAGCTGACCGTTGTGGCCGAGGATTCCCGGCGGGCTATCGTAACCCGCACCTGCTCGCTCGACGCCAAGCTGCCTGTGCCGGCGAACCTGCGCCTGACCGGAGCGCCTGCCGGTGCCAACCCCGCCGGCGGCAGCATCCCGTTGGTGCTGCAACTCGATCGCCCCTACCCGTTGCCGATCAATGGCCTCCTGGCGCTCGAGATGCAGCCCGACACCGGCGCTGGGGATGATCGGATGAATCAGGCCGATCCGGCCGTGGTCTTCGCGAGCAACGGTCGCCGCCAACTCCCGTTCTCGATTCCGGCCGGGCAACTGCGGTTTGCCGCCACCATCGCTGGACCGGGCACGGTCGCCGGGTATCTCATGGCCCGCGTCGAGCGCCTCGAGATTGCCGGGCAGATTCAGGCCTCCACCCCAGGAGCAGCGCGGACTGCCATACTTCGTACCGCGCCGGTTCTTGCGGATGCCTGCTACACCGTCGCCGCGGGCCAATTGACTCTCCGCGTCACCGGAGCCACTTCCACGCGGGATCTCACCGCGATCACCGCCTTCCTGAACGGGGCCGAACTCAAGGACCTGAACATCGGATCCTACGCGGCAGATTACTTTGCCAACGACCTCAGCATCCGTACCGGAGGAACCTTCCAACTCGAAATCCCCCTTCCCATTCCCCCATCGACGAACTCGATTCGGGTGGATTCCCTACGTGTCTCCCTAGGAAACAAAATCGGGTCCTCGGCGGAGAGAACCGCACGGCCCTGCAATTGATCAGGAAAAAACCACGGTCATCTAGGCACTCTTGCTGATTGGGTACCGGCCGCTTTCTCTCTACACTTGAGGAAAGGTCACAGCCAAGGAACCCAATTCATGCTAGCTAGTCGAGCATCCAAGTCCTATTATTCCGAGTCCGAAGCCGCGGAATCTTTGGGCGTTTCCATCGAGCAATTCCGTTCTCTCGTGCGCACTCACATCGCGCCCTCCGAAGAGGAGCAACACATGATCCCGTCGACCACCTTCCAACCCTCGGACCTCGTCATTTTGCGCCTCCTCGCCAACCTCCGATAGCGATACAATAGCCGGGGTATGGCGAAACTCGGCTTTCTTGGATTGGGCATCATGGGTTACCCCATGGCCCGGCATCTTCTCGACGCGGGGCACGATGTGGCCCTCTGGTCGTTCTCCCCGGCAAAGGTCACCGACCTGGCCACTGGCCGGTCCAACGCCCGGCCCTGCGCTACTCCGAAAGAGGTTGCGGAAAACGCCGATTGCATCTTCCTGATCGTCGGCGATACCGCCATGTCCGAATCGGTCGTCTTCGGCCCCGATGGTCTGCTTGCCGGAGCGAAGCCCGGCACCGTAATCGTCGATGCCTCAACGGTCGCCCCCGCCTACAGCCGGTCCGCCGCCGAACGTTGCAAAGCCAAGGGTGTCGAGTTTCTCGACGCGCCCTGCACCGGCTCCAAACCCGGCGCCGAAGGCGGCACCCTCACCTTCATGATTGGTGGCGACCCGAATGTGTTTGCCGCCGTCAAGCCCTACTTCGAGCCCATGGGCAAACAGCTGTACTTCTGCGGCGGACCCGGCCTCGGCATGAACGCCAAGCTCACCCAGAATCTGATCCTGTCCAACCTCCTGCAGGCCTTCAACGAAGGCATGGTCCTCGCCACCAAGGCCGGCGTCGATCCCGACCTCATGGTCGATATCCTCAGCAACTCCGCCGCCCGCAGCGGTCTGATCTCATTTAAAGCCCCCTACGTCTTCCGCCGCGACTTCTCCACCAACTTCTCCGTGAAATGGATGCACAAGGACATCGGCCTCATGCTCGACTCGGCCAAAGAGATCGGCGTGCCCCTCCCGCTCACCGCTTTAACCCAGCAAATGTTCCAGGCCGCCATCTCCCTCGGCTCCGGCGATGAGGATATCTGTAGCACTATCAAGGTCTTAGAGGGAATCGCCGGTGTTGAGGTCAAGAGCAAGACGACGGTATAACCCGTCGTCTCCAATTTTTCAGAAAAAAACTCTTGCGATTCCAAAAATCATATTCTAATATTGAAAGTAAGACGGGGGGGCAACTCCCACCAAAGCGAGACTAACCTCAATATAGACCCCTGAAGCATCCCTCCCGTCGCCCTTCGGGGTTTCTTGTCTCCCGGTGCTTCCTTCCTCCGACCCTCTCCTAACCGAGTGATACCATAGAGTTGTCTGTTTGGATGAAGACCCTCACCCTACTCGGCTCGACCGGTTCGATCGGCACCAGCACCCTCGATGTCGTCCGGCATCGCCGGGACGAATTTTCCGTCTACGCCCTCGTCGCCGGAAGCAATCTCGATCTCCTCGTTGACCAGATCCGCGAGTTCTCACCCGCCCTCGCCGTTGTCGCTGACGCCAAACTCTGCGACGAACTCGCGCGGAAGCTCCATGCCGCCGGTCTTCCCCTTCCCGAATTGGCCCACGGCGCCGCCGGACGCCTCGCCGCCGCCATCGCCCCGGAGGTCGACATCGTAATGTCCGCCATCGTCGGCGTTGCCGGTCTCGAGGCAACCTACGAGGCCGTCCGCCGCCGCAAAATCATCGGACTGGCGAATAAAGAGGTGCTCGTCGCCAGCGGCCAGCTCGTCATGGCAGCCTGCCGCGAGGCCGGCACCGAAATGATCCCCGTCGACAGCGAGCACAACGGTGCCCACCAGTGCCTCCGCGCCGGCCGCCGCGACGAGGTCACCAAACTCATTCTCACCGCCTCCGGCGGCCCCTTCCGCCGCACCCCGGCCGCTGAACTCGCCCAGGTCACCGTCGCCCAGGCCCTCAATCACCCCACCTGGAAGATGGGTCAGCGCATCACCATCGATTCCGCCACCATGATGAACAAAGGCTTCGAGGTCATCGAAGCCTGCTGGCTCTTCGATTTCCCCCCGGCCGAGGTCGAAGTCGTCGTTCACCCCCAGTCCTCCATCCACGCCATGGTCGAGTACAACGACGGCTCCGTCATCGCCCAGGTCTCAGCCACCGACATGCGGATGCCGATCCAGTACGCCCTCACCTACCCCGCCCGCGCCTCCGCCCCCGTCCCTCGCATGGACTGGAAAACCGCCCGCACCTGGGAGTTCGAACCCCCGGACCTCGACCGCTTTCCCCTGCTCGCCCTCGCCTACGCCGCCCAAACCGCCGGCGGGTCCGCTACCTGTACCCTTAACGCCGCCGACGAAGTCGCCGTCGAAGCCTTCCTCGCCGGCCGCATCTCCTTCCCGGGTATCGCCCGCATCGTCCGCGAAACCCTCGAAAAAGTACCCAATCGCACCCCCCGCTCCGTCGAAGAGGTGTTGGAGATTGATCGCGCCAGCCGCCAGATGGCCCGCGCGCTCCTAGGATAGCTGTCTCTTATGATCTTCTTTCAAAACGTTTGGTGGGTCCTGGTCCTGCTCGGCATCATGATCCTCATCCACGAACTGGGTCATTACTGGGCCGCCCGTTACTTCGACGTCCGCGTCGAAGCCTTCTCCTTCGGCTTCGGGCCCCGCCTGTTCGGCTTCCGCCGTGGCGAAACCGATTTCCGCGTCTCGCTCGTCCCCTTCGGCGGATATGTCAAGATGACCGGCGAGCAGGCCGCCGACGAAGACGCCCCCGACGGCCCCGGCGCCGCCGACCCCCGCAGCTTTCTCGCCAAACCCCGCTGGCAGCGCATGATCATCGCCTTCGCCGGTCCTGCCATGAATATCCTGTTGGCGCTCGCCTTGCTGACCGGCCTCTTCCTCTACCGCTACCCCAAAATCGTCGGTTCGGACGGCCCGGCCGTCGTCGGCTACGTCGCCAAAGACTCCGTCGCCGCCAAAGCAGGCATCCTTCCGGGCGACCGCATCGCCCGCTTCGACGACATCGCCGATCCCACCTGGGAAGACGTAGTCATCGCCGAAGTCGCCGCCACCAACCGCCCCGTCCCCGTCGTCCTCGCCCGCGGGTCCGGCCAGCTCATCGTCACGGTCACCCCCGCCCTCGACGAGCAGAACGGCGTCGGCTCCCTCGGCTGGACCGCCCAGCATGAGATTCAACTCGGCGGCGTCAGTCCCGATATGGAAGCCGCCCGCGTCGGCCTGCGGGCCGGCGACCTGCTCGTGGCGCTCGACGGCGTCGCCCTGCGCTCCACCCAGATGCTCCTCGCCCTGCTCAAAGAGGGCCAGGGAAAACCGGTCGAACTCACCTACAGCCGCAACGGCGAAGTCCGCAAGGCCCAGGTAACGCCCCGCGCCGTCGGCGAAGGCGACGCCAAACGCTACATGCTCGGCGTCCAACTCTCCCCCCGCGTCACCTTCGTCTCCCTCCCGTTCGCCGAGGCCCTCCGCGAATCGGCCCGCCAGAACTATCGCAGCGCCGGATTGATCGTCCAGTTCCTCCGCGGCATGGTCGAGCGTCGCATGTCCCCCAAAAACCTCGAAGGGCCCGTCGGCATCGCCCGGCTCAGCGGCGATGCCGCCCGCGAAGGCCTCGCCACCTTCGTCGGACTCATGGCGGCCGTCAGCCTGAACCTCGCCATCTTTAACCTCCTGCCCATCCCCATCCTCGACGGCGGCACCATTCTCATGCTCGCCATCGAAATCATCATGCGCCGCGATCTCAGCCTCCAGGTCAAAGAGGCCGTCTTCAAGCTCGGCTTCGTCTTCCTCATGATGCTCGTCGTCTTCGTCCTGTACAACGATATCTCCAAACTCCTCCCGGGCTAGAACCTGAGTCTCTCCTGCTAAAATATTACTTGACAGTGGATCGCGCAGATTCAATACTTGTAGTACACTAAAGCAGGAGGCAAAAGTTCTTGTCATGAGCAGAATCATTGGAATTGACCTGGGCACTACCAACTCCGTCGTTGCCGTAATGGAAGCGGGGTCGGCGGTCGTTATCCCGAATCAGGAAGGTGCGCGTACTACCCCTTCCGTTGTCGGCTTCACCAAGGGCGGCGAGCGCCTGGTGGGCCAGGTGGCCAAGCGGCAGGCGGTCACCAATCCCGAAAACACCATCTACTCCATCAAACGCTTCATGGGGCGCCGGTTCGACGAAGTCGACGCCGAAAAAAAGCTGGTTCCCTATAAAGTCACCCCGGGCGACAACGGAGATGCCCGTGTCGAGTCGCAGGGCAAAAAGCTCTCGGCGCCCGAAATCTCTTCGATGGTCCTCACGAAGTTGAAGGAAGCCGCCGAGTCCTACCTCGGCGAAAAGGTCAGCAAGGCGGTCATCACCGTCCCGGCCTACTTCAACGATGCCCAGCGGCAGGCCACCAAGGACGCCGGCCAGATCGCCGGTCTCGAGGTGATGCGCATTATCAACGAACCTACGGCGGCGGCGCTCGCCTACGGGCTCGATAAGAAGAAGAACGAGACCATCGCGGTCTTCGACTTCGGCGGCGGCACCTTCGACGTCTCGATTCTCGAAGTCGGCGACGGTGTCGTCGAAGTGAAGTCCACCGACGGGGACACTCACTTGGGCGGCGACAACATCGACGACCGCATCATGGAATGGATCGTCGCCGAGTTCAAGAAAGAGAACGGCATCGACCTGATGAACGACAACATGGCCCGGCAGCGGCTCAAGGAAGCCGCCGAAAAGGCCAAGATCGAGCTCTCCACCACGCTCGAAACCGAAGTCAACCTGCCGTTCATCACCGCCGATGCCAGCGGCCCGAAGCACCTGGTCATGAAGTTGACCCGCAACCGCTTCGAGCAGATGATCGACGACATTCTGCGCAGCACGCTCTCTCCCTGTGAACGGGCGCTCAAGAATGCGAAGCTCTCGCCCTCCCAGATCGACGAAGTCGTCCTGGTCGGCGGCTCTACCCGCATCCCGAAGATCCAGCAGATCGTCCGCGACATGTTCGGCAAGGAGCCCAACCGCTCGGTCAACCCCGACGAAGTGGTTGCCATCGGCGCCGCCGTCCAGGGCGGTGTGCTCGGCGGCGAAGTCAAGGACGTCCTGCTGCTCGATGTCACCCCGCTGTCGCTCGGCATCGAAACGCTCGGCGGTGTCTTCACCAAGCTCATCGAGAGCAACACGACCATCCCCACGCGCAAAAGCGAGACCTTCTCGACCGCTTCCGACAACCAGACCTCGGTCGAAATCAAGGTCTTCCAGGGCGAACGCGCCATGGCCGCCGATAACCGGCAGCTCGGCGTCTTCCAACTCGGCAACATTCCGCCGGCGCCGCGCGGCGTGCCGCAGGTCGAAGTGACCTTCGACATCGACGCCAACGGCATTCTCCACGTCACGGCCAAGGATAAGGCCACCAACAACGAGCAGAAGATCACCATCAGCGGCTCGTCCGGCCTCAGCAAGGAAGAGGTGGAGAAGATGGCTCGCGAGGCCAAGGAAAACGCCGCGGCCGACCAGAAGCGTCGCGACAGCGTCGAAGCCCGCAACAAGGCCGACGGCATGATCTACTCGGTTGAAAAGACCCTGAAAGATCACCGCGACAAGGTCAGCGAGGCCGAAGCCAAAACGGTCGAAGCCGCCCTCGAAGAAGCCAAGAAGGCCGTCCAGGAAGGCGATGCCACGAAAATCAACGCGGCCATCGACAACCTCACCCAGGCCAGCCACAAGCTGGCCGAAGTGATGTACAAGTCGCCCTCCGGCGAAGGCGCCCCCGGCGGACCCGCTCCCGGCGCCGAGCCCAAGGCCGATCCTTCAGCCGATTCGGTCGTCGACGCCGAGTTCGTTGACGTCGACGACAAAGGCAAGAAGTAGTTACCAGTCAGGAGCCGGTGGGGCCGCCGCTGAGCGGCCCCGCCGCCGAGGTGTGCCATGCCGGAACGCAAAGACTATTACGGCACCTTGGGTGTCGACAAGAAAGCATCGGAAGATGAGATCCGCAAGGCTTACCGCCGCCTCGCCCGGAAGTATCATCCCGACCTCAACCCCGGCGACAAAGCCGCCGAAGACAAGTTCAAAACCGTCCAGGAAGCCTACGACATCCTGAGCGAGCCCAAAAAGCGCGCCATGTTCGACCAGTACGGCTTCTACTCCGATAGCGGCTTTCCCCCGGGCGGCCCCCCTCCCGGCAGCGGCCCCGGCATGGGCTTTGAGGGCTTCGACTTCTCCGATTTTGTCAACCAGCAGACCGGGCGTCGCTCCGCCCCCGGCGGCGACACCGGCGGCCGCTTCAGCGATATCTTCAGTCAGTTCTTCGGCGGCCGCTCCGGCGCCCCGCCCCAACAGCCCGAAAAAGGCGCCGATCTCGAATACACCCTCAACATCGACTTCTGGCAGGCCATTCGCGGCACCCAGGTCCGCCTCAGCATCTCCCGCCAGGAGTCCTGCGCCACCTGCCACGGCTCCGGCTCGGCCGGCGGCAGCGTCGCCTCCTGCCCCGAGTGCAACGGTACCGGCCAGGTCAGCCAAACCGCCGGCGCCATGAAATTCAACCTCACCTGCACCCGCTGCAACGGCGCCGGACGCCTCCGCAACGTCTGTCCCTCCTGCCGCGGCGATGGCCGCGCCGCCCACCTGGATTCGGTCGAGGTCCGCCTCCCGGCCGGGGTCGCCGCCGGCTCCCGCCTGCGCGTCGCGGGGAAGGGAAATGCCGGGCGCATGGGCGGCCCCGCCGGCGATCTCTACATCACCGTCCGCGTCGAAGAGCACGCCTTCTTCAAACGCGACGGCGATACCATCGAAATCAAGGTCCCCGTCACCCTCCCCGAAGCCGTCCTCGGCGCCAAAATTGAGGTCCCCACCATCGACGGCCGCGCCATTCTCAAAATCCCCCAGGGCACCCAGAACGGCCAAAAGTTCCGCCTGCGCGAAAAGGGCGTCCCCAACTCCCGCAAAGACACCCGCGGCGACCAGATCGTCGAAGTCGTGCTCCAGGCCCCGCCCGCCAACGACGAGCGCACCCGCGAACTCCTCCGCGAGCTCGCCGAGCAGTATCCGCCCGACCCCCGTAGCGAACTCTGGACCAAGGTATAAAGGTAGAGGCCCAAAGCCGATGGCGAAACGCAACAAAGCTGCCTATATGATCTCGGCCGTGGCCGAGCAGTACAACCTCCACCCGCAAACCCTCCGCATGTACGAACGCGAGGGCCTCCTCAAGCCCTCCCGCAGCGACGGCAACACCCGCCTCTACACCGACGACGATATCGAACGCCTCGAAGTCATCCTCCAACTCACCCGCGAACTCGGCGTCAACCTCGCCGGCGTCGAAATCATCCTTAATATGCGCGAAAAAATGGAGGAGATGCAGCGGCAGATCGAACAGTTCGTCGCCTCGCTCAACTCGGAAATCGCTCAGCGCGTCCGCCACCCCGCCCCCGGCCCGGAGTCCCAGGCCCTCGTCCCCGTCATCAGTGTTTCCTCCCTCGTCCGCGTCGAAACAGAAGTCGCTCCCCCTGAATCCAAACCCCGCCGGAAGAAACTCACGCTCTAGCCCCGATACAATAGGAGGCTGAATGCGGATTGCCTTGGGGCAGATCAATACCACGGTTGGCGACCTTGCCGGAAACGCCAGCATCATCATGCGCTACGCGCGGCGAGCCGCCGAAGGAGGCGCCGAAGCCGTCGTTTTCCCGGAACTTGCCCTCACCGGCTACCCGCCCCAGGACCTCCTCGAACGCCCCGCGTTCCTCGAAGCCGCCGAAGCCGAACTCCAGCGCCTCGCCGTCGAATCCGCCCCCCTGCGCATCGCCATTCTCTGCGGCACCGCCGAAGTAGCCGACTCTACCGTCGGCAAGCGCGTCTGGAACTCGGCCGCCCTCCTCCAGCGCGGCAAAGTCCTCTTCCGCCAGCACAAAATGCTGCTCCCCAACTACGACGTCTTCGACGAGCAGCGCTACTTCCGCCCCGCCGAAAGCCAGTCCCTCGCCACCATCGGCACCACCCCCGTCGCCATCACCATCTGCGAAGACGCCTGGAACGACCAGCTCTTCTGGCAGAAACGCCTCTACCAGCGTGACCCCGTCGAAGAGCTCATCGGCGCCGGCGCCAAAGCCATCCTCTCCATCAACGCCTCCCCCTACCACCTCGGCAAACGCGCTCTCCGCGAGCAGATCTTCTCCGCCACCGCCCGCCGCTATCAAACCCCCCTCGTCTACGTCAATCAGGTCGGCGGCAACGATCAACTCGTCTTCGATGGCTCCAGCTTCGCCATGGACTCGACCGGCAAAGTCATCGCCGCCGCCTCCAGCTTCTCCGAAGAGCTCCTCTTCGCCAACCTCCATACCGGCACCGGCGACCTCCACCCCTCCCATCCCGACGAAATCGACGCCGTCTACGAAGCCCTCGTCCTCGGCACCCGCGACTACTTCCGCAAAACCGGCTTCCGCAAAGCCCTCCTCGGCCTGTCCGGCGGCATCGATTCCGCCCTCGTCGCCTGCCTCGCCGTCGAAGCCCTCGGCCGCGAAAACGTCACCGGCGTCGCCATGCCCGGACCCTACTCCTCGGACCACTCCCTCACCGACGCCCACGCCCTCGCCGCCTCCCTCGGCATCTCCTGCCCCACCGTCTCCATCAACCAAGCCTACGCCGCCATGCTCGATACCCTCGGCCCCGTCTTCGCCGGCGCTCCCCCCGACGTCACCGAAGAAAACCTCCAATCCCGCCTCCGCGGCCTCACCCTCATGGCCCTCTCCAACAAAACCGGCGCCCTCGTGCTCACTACCGGCAACAAAAGCGAAACCGCCGTCGGCTACGCCACCCTCTACGGCGACATGTGCGGCGGCCTCGCCGTCATCAGCGACATCCCCAAAACCCAGGTCTACGACCTCTGCCGCGTCGCCAACCGCCGCCTCGCCAACGCCATCCCGGAATCCGTCTTCGTCAAGCCCCCCTCAGCCGAACTCCGCCCCGACCAGAAAGACTCCGACTCCCTGCCCGAGTACCCCGTCCTCGACGCCATCCTCGCCCTCTACGTCGAACAGATGGTCTCCCCCGCCCGCATCGCCGAAAAGCTCAACCTCCCGCTCACCCTCGTCCGCGACGTCACCCGAAAAGTGGATCGAAACGAATACAAGCGCCAACAGGCCGCGCCCGGCCTCAAAGTAACCACCAAGGCCTTCGGCTTCGGCCGCCGCCTTCCCATCGCCCAGGGGTACAGCGAATGAGAACTTTCCTCTTCACCCTCGGCGGCACCCTCCTTGCCGCCTTCCTCCTCGTCTCCCAGTCCGGCGTCACCGAACGCGTCGGCCCCCGGCCCGATGGCGCTTTCCTCCTCAACAGCGGCGCCCTCCTCACCCCCGCCGGCCGCCAGCAGGCCACCGACACCTTCCCCATGGCCTCCGCCCTGTCGCCCGACAAGCGCTGGCTCCTTGTCCTCCACGGCGGCTATAATCCCCCCGCCGTCGTCGTCTTCGACGCCCAGTCCATGGCCGAAAAAAGCCGCGTCAACCTCCCCGACGCCTGGCTCGGCCTCACCTTCTCCCCCAACGGCAAAATGGTCTACGTCGGCGGCGGCAGCCAGGCCAACGTCCACGAACTCAGCTTCGACCCCACCGCCGGCGCCCTCCAACTCCTCCGCTCCATGCCCATCGTCCCCGCCGCCGACCGCAAACACACCGACTTCATCGGCGACGTCGCCCTCTCCCCCGATGGCCGCCTCGTCTACGCCGCCGCCCTCTTCCAAAACGCCGTCCACGTCATCAACCCCCAGTCCGGCCGCGTCATCGAAACCTGGAAAACCGGCCGCCGCCCCTATCGCATCCTCTTCCACCCCGACGGCCAAAGCTTCTTCGTCTCCCACTGGGCCGACGCCTCCGTCGGCCACTACGCCGCCAATACCGGCGTCCGCCTCGCCCTCCTCCGCGCCAGCCAGCACCCCACCGACATGCTCTGGAGCAGCCGCCAGCCCGACGCCGACGAAGGCGACGCCCCCAAACTCGCCGGCCGCCTCTTCGTCACCAACGGCAACGCCAACTCCGTCACCGTCATCGGCGTCAACGACAGCAACACCGCCACGCCTCTTGAATCCATCAACGTCTCCCTCTCCCCCGAACAGCCCGCCGGCATGACCCCCAGCGCCCTCGCCCTCAGCCCCGACCAGAAGCAGCTCTACGTCGTCTGCTCGGACGCCAACGCCGTCGCCGTCGCCGACATCAGCCGCCTCCGCAGCCGCGTCCGCGGCTTCATCCCCACCGGCTGGTACCCCCTCGCCGCCCGCGCCCTCGACTCCCAACTTCTCGTCTTCAATGGCCGCGGCCCCCGCAGCTACCCCAACCCTAAAGGGCCCAACCCCACCCTCCGCCCCGCCCCCGTCCACCAGGGCAACGTCGCCGTCGAATACGTCGGCCGCCTCCAGCGCGGCTCGGTCTCCCTCATCCCCCCCTTCGACGACGACCAGCTCGAAAAATGGACCACCGCCGTCCGCCAAAATCTCCCCTACGAAGACCGCCGCCTCTTCCTCGCCCACTCCAACACCACCCTCGCCCCCATCCTCCCCGTCCGCCCCGGCGACCCCTCCCGCCTCGAACACGTCATCTACATCGTCAAGGAAAACCGCACCTACGACCAGGTCCTCGGCGACCTCGGCAAAGGCAACGGCGACCCCTCCCTCACCCTCTTCCCCGAACGCGTCAGCCCCAACCACCACAAACTCGCCCGCGAGTTCGTCCTCCTCGACAACTTCTACGTCTCCGCCGACGTCTCCGCCGACGGCCACAACTGGACCACCGCCGGCATCGCTCCCGACTACGTCCAGCGCATGTGGCCCAACAGCTACGCCGGCCGCCGCAAGCACTACGACTACGAAGGCGGTGAACCCGCCGCCCTGCCCCCCGCCGGCTACCTCTGGAACAACGCCCTCGCCGCCGGACGCACCGTCCGCAACTACGGCTACTTCGTCGACAATAACCCGCTCAAGGACGTCACCGGCTCCACCCCCCACGTCAAACTCGTCCGCGACCCCGCCCTCCTGCCCCACACCCATCGCTCCTACCGCGGCTTCGACATGGACTACCCCGACGTCGAACGCGCCAAAACCTTCCTCGCCGATCTCGCCAACCTCGAAGCCTCCGCCAAGTTCCCCCACCTCTCCGTCGTCCGCCTCGGCAACGATCACACCAGCGGCCTCGCCGCCGGCAAAATCTCCCCCCTCGCCGCCATGGCCGACAACGACTACGCCCTCGGCCTCATCGTCGAAGGTCTCTCGAAAAGCAAATTCTGGGAGAAAATGGCCATCTTCGTCATCGAAGACGACGCTCAGAACGGCCCCGACCACGTCGACTCCCATCGCTCCCCCGCCTTCGTCATCTCCCCCTACACCAAACGCGGCGCCATCGACAGCTCGTTCTACAACACCACCTCCATGCTCCGCACCATCGAACTCATCCTCGGCATCCGCCCCATGACCACCTTCGATGCCGGCGCCCGCCCCATGACCGGAGCCTTCCAGCTCACCCCCAACGTCAGCGCCTACTCCGCCGAAAAGCCCCGCTACCCCCTCGATGAACGCAACCCCGGCCAGGGCGCCCTCGCCGCCCGCTCCGCCCGCATGGACTTCGACGAAGCCGACGAAATCGACGACGACGAACTCAACGCCATCCTCTGGGCCGCCCTCAAAAAGACCCCCTACCCCGTCCCCGTGCGCAGCTACTTCGGAAAGTAACCCGCATGGCCCAAATCGATCTCTGCTTCGTCTGGCACATGCACCAGCCTTTCTATAAGGATCTGGTCACCGGCGAATACAAACTGCCCTGGACCCGCCTCCACGGCCTCAAAGACTACTACGGCATGGTGGAGATCCTCGCCGCCTTCCCCTCCGTCCACCAGACCTTCAACCTCGTCCCCTCCATGGTCGCCCAGCTCGACGAGTACGCCGCCGGCGCCGCCGAAGATCCCTTCCTCCGCCTCGCCCTCAAGCCCGCCGAAGAGCTCACCGACGCCGACCAAGCCTTTCTCCTCCGCTACTTCTTCCAGGCCAACCTCTCCCGGATGGTCTACCGCTACCCCCGCTACGGCGAACTCTACGAACTCAGCCTCAAAGCCGGCCGCTTCTTCGGCGTCCAGGAGTTCCGCGACCTGCAAATCCTCTCCCAAATCGCCTGGTTCGACGAAATCTTCCTCGCCGCCGACCCGGAAATTCGCGATCTGGTGGCCAAAGGCCGCCACTTCTCCCTCGCCGACCAGAAACTCATGGGTCGCAAACAGCTCGAAATCCTCGGCCAGGTCGTCCCCGTCTACGCCAAATACGCCGCCACCGGCCAGATCGAAGTCTCCACCACCCCCTACTACCACCCCATTCTCCCCCTCCTGTGCGACTCCGATATCGCCGCCGTCGCCCACCCCCACGTCCCCCTCCCCACCCCCTTCCGCTACCCCGAAGACGCCCGCCACCAGCTCCTCACCGCCCGCGACTACATGCAGAAGCGGCTCCACCTCACCCCCCGCGGCCTCTGGCCCTCGGAAGGCTCCGTCTCTGACGAAGCTCTCCTGCTCGCCGCCGACTGCGGCTTCGAATGGTTCGCCACCGATAACGGCGTCCTCGCCCGCACCCTCGGCCGCGCCGCCGGCGCCGCCGAAACCTACCGCCCCTACCTCTGGCAGCACCAGGGCCGCCAGCTCCACTGCCTCTTCCGCGATCACTACCTCAGCGACCTCGTCGGCTTCGTCTACTCCAAAATGGGCCCCGAAGAGGCCGCCGACCACTTCCTCGGCCGCATCCGCGAAAACTGCAACGGCCGCGACTCCCTCGTCCCCATCATCCTCGACGGCGAAAACGCCTGGGAGTACTTCCCCGAAAGCGGCCGCGAATTCCTCCGCCAGCTCTACGCCCGCATCGAAGCCGACCCCGAAATGCGCGCCGTCACCGTCAGCGAAGGCCTCGCCCGCCACCCCGCCCACACCCTCGACCGCATCTTCCCCGGCTCCTGGATCAACGCCAACTTCGATATCTGGATCGGCGCCGACGAAGACAACCGCGCCTGGGAGTATCTCCGCCTCGCCCGCGCCGCCTTCGACCAGCACAAAGACAAGGTCTCCTCCGCTCAGCGCGACCTCGCCTACGAAGAGATCCTCATCGCCGAAGGCAGCGACTGGTGCTGGTGGTACGGCCCCGAACACGAATCCGCCAACCGCACCGAGTTCGATCAACTCTTCCGCGACCACCTCGCCAACGTCTACCGCGCCCTCGAACTCCCGCCCCCCGCCGAACTCGCCCGCCCCATCCTCCGCCTCGAGTTCCTCGAACACCACCACCTCCCCACCACCCACATCGAACCCACCCTCGACGGCCAGGTCTCCAGCTACTTCGAATGGATGGGCGCCGGCGAGTATCACATCGACCAACGCCAGGGCGCCATGCACGGTGGCCGCGTCGGCCTCCAGCAGCTCTACTACGGCACCAACGGCCGCGAAATCTTCCTCCGCTTCGACTTCGACACCCTCCCCGACTGCTCCCACCTCGAAATTCGCGTCAAATCCGGCCCTGCCGAGGTCTCGCTCCCCCCCGGCCGCTTCGCCGTCGGCCGCATCGTCGAAGCCGCCGTCCCCCTCGCCAGCCTCGCCCTCGCCCCCGGCGCCCTCGTCCGCTTTCAAGTCTTCCTCTGGCTCTCCGGACTCCCCGTCGAATCCCTCCCCCGCCAGGGCACCTTCGAATTGGATACCCTTACCCACAAAGACTGGAACTGAACAACTTATGAACGTCTCCTGGCACGGCGTCTACCCCGCCCTCACCACCCAATACCACCCCGACCTGTCCGTCAACCTCCCCGCCACCGCCGCGCACCTTGAAAAACTCATCGCCTCCGGCATCCACGGCGTCATCCTCCTCGGCAGCGTCGGCGAAAACACCGCCCATGAATATGAAGAAAAATTAATTATCCTGCGCGAGTTGAAAGCCGTCGTCGCCGGCCGCATCCCCGTCCTCTCCGGCGTCGCCGAAAACACCACCATGGTCGCCGCCCGCTTCGCCCGCGACTGCGAAAAGCTCGGTCTCGACGGCCTCATGGTCCTCCCCGCCATGATCTACAAAGCCGACCGCCGCGAAGCCATCGCCCACTTCCGCACCGTCGCGCAGTCGAGCGGTCTGCCCGTGATGATCTACAACAACCCCCCGGCCTACTACGTTGACATGCCCCCGGACGCCTTCGTCGAACTCGCCGAAGAGCCCACCATCGTCGCCATCAAGGAGTCCTCGGACAACGTCCGCCGCATCACCGACCTCCGCAACGCCGTCGGCCGCCGCTTCATTTTGTTCAGCGGGGTGGACGACCTGGTCCTCGAAAGCGCCCTGCTCGGCGCCGAAGGCTGGGTCTCCGGCCTCGTCAACGCTTTCCCGGACGAGAACCGCGTCCTCTGGCAGTTATCCCAACAGGGCCGCTGGGCCGAGGCTCGCGAGCTCTACCAGTGGTACACCCCGCTCCTCCACCTCGACACGAAGATCAAGCTCGTCCAGTACATCAAGCTCTGCATGGCCGAAGTCGGCCTCGGCTCGGAACTCACTCGCCCGCCCCGCCTCCCCATCGCCGGCGCCGAAAGAGAGGAGGTGCTCGGCATCATCCGCCACGCCCTCGCTAATCGCCCGGACCTCGCCCGCTACGCGCCCCCCCATGCCAACGATTGACGTCATCGACTCCCATACCGGCGGCGAACCCACCCGCCTCGTCATCGCCGGCGGCCCCGACCTCGGCTCCGGCTCCATGGCCGAACGTCTGGCTTCGTTTCGCAAAACGCACGATCGCTTCCGCGCCGCCGTCGTCAACGAGCCCCGCGGCTCCGACGTCCTCGTCGGCGCCCTGCTCTGCGCACCCGTCGACCCCACCTGCGCCGCCGGCGTCATCTTCTTCAATAACGTCGGCTACCTCGGCATGTGCGGCCACGGCGCCATCGGCCTGGTCGCCTCCCTGGCCTACCTCGGCCGCATCTCCCCCGGCCGGCACCGCCTCGAAACCCCGGCCGGCGAAGTCGCCGCCACCCTCCACCCCGACGGCTCGGTAACCATCGCCAACGTCCCCAGCTACCGCGCCGCCCAAACCGTCGTCGAAGTCGCCGGCGTCGGCCTCGTCGCCGGCGACATCGCCTGGGGCGGCAACTGGTTCTTCCTCTCCCACTGCCCCGGCCTCGGTCCCGTCGACGCCCTGACTGACTACGCCTGGGCCCTCCGCCAGGCCGTCAACGCCCAGGGCTACCCCGAAGTCGACCACGTCGAACTCTACGACGGCAACCGCAACTTCGTCCTCTGCCCCGGCAAAGCCTACGACCGCTCCCCCTGCGGCACCGGCACCAGCGCCAAACTCGCCTGCCTCGCCGCCGACGGCCATCTCGCCCCCGGCGAAGTCTGGGTCCAGGAAAGCATCATCGGCAGCCGCTTCCACGCCACCTACGAAGCCGCCGGCGACCGCATCCTCCCCTCCATCACCGGCACCGCCTTCGTCACCGCCGAAGCCCGCCTGCTTATCGACGACCGCGACCCCTTCGCCTGGGGCTTCGGCCCGCCCCCCGCAACACCGTGACCACCGACGTCCTCATCGCCGGCGCCGGTATCGTCGGCGCCGCCCTCGCCGCCGCCTTCCGCGCTGAGGGCGGCAAGTGCCTCGTCGTCGAGCCGGACCTCGTCGGCGGCGGCGCCACCGCCGCCGGCATGGGCCACGTCGTCGTCATGGACGATTCCCCCGCCCAACTCGCCCTCACCGCATACTCCCGCCGCCTCTGGGACAACCTCGACCTGCCCCCCAACGTCGAACGCGAACACCGCGGCACGCTCTGGGTCGCCGCCGACGCCGAAGAGATGGCCGAAGTCGCCCGCAAGCACGCCCTGTTTCCCGCCAGCGAAATCCTCGACGAGCGCGCCCTCTACGCCGCCGAACCTGAACTCCGCCCCGGCCTCGCCGGCGGCCTCCTCGTCCCCGGCGATAGCGTCCTCTACGCCCCCTGCGCCGCGGCCTGGCTCCTGCGCCTCACCCCCATCCGCTACGCCGCCATCGCCGAACTCACCCCGGACGGCGCCCGCCTCTCCGACGGCACCACCGTCTCGGCCGGCCTCACCATCCTCGCCTGCGGCGCCGGCATCACCCGCCTGCTCCCCCAGCTCCCCATCAAACCCCGCAAAGGCCACCTCGCCATCACCGACCGCTACCCCGGCTTCCTCCACCACCAGCTCGTCGAACTCGGCTACCTCAAAAGCGCTCATGGCCACAGCGCCGAAAGCGTCGCCTTCAACGTCCAGCCCCGCTCCACCGGGCAAATCCTCATCGGCAGCTCCCGCCAGTACGGCGACGAGAGCCCGGACATCCGTCCCGAACTCCTCTCCCGCATGCTCCGCCGCGCCGTCGACTACATGCCCCGGCTCAAAGACCTGCAAGTCATCCGCACCTGGACCGGCTTCCGCGCCGCCACCCCCGACAGCCTCCCCCTCATCGGCCCCGTCACCGACCGCCTCTGGGTCGCCGCCGGCCACGAAGGCCTCGGCATCACCACCTCGCTCGGCACCGCCGCCCTGCTCCTCGACCGCCTCCTCGGCGATCCCCCCGCCATCCCGCCCGAACCCTATCTCCCGGACCGCTTCGCATGATCCCCGTCACCGTCAACGGCACCCCCCTCACCGTCCCCCCCGGCACCACCGTCGCCGCCGCCGTCATGCGCATCCAGCCCGCCTTCCGCCGCTCCGTCACCGGCGAATCCCGCGGCCCCCTGTGCGGCATGGGCATCTGCATGGAGTGCCGCGTCACCCTCAACGGCCACCCCCACGAACGCTCCTGCCAGCTCCTCTGCGCCGCGGGCATGGAGATCACCACCCCATGACCCGCACCCTCGTCATCGGCGGCGGCCCCGCCGGCCTCGCCGCCGCCTGGGCCGCTGCCCAGTCCGGCCAAGCCGTCACCCTCCTCGACGACAACCCCGCCCTCGGCGGCCAAATCTGGCGCGGCGACATCCCCGCCCGCTACCGCCGCTTCCTCGATCCCCGCATCACCGTCCAAACCGGCGTCCAGATCCACTCGGCCTCCCAACTCCCCCCCGCCGACCGCATCATCCTCGCCACCGGCACCCGCGAACTCTTCCTCCCCTTTCCGGGCTGGACCCTCCCCCACGTCCTCGGCGCCGGCGGCCTCCAGGCGCTGGTCAAGGGCGGCCTCCCCATCGCCGGCAAACGCGTCGTCGTCGCCGGCTCCGGCCCTCTCCTCCTCGCCGTCGCCGCCTACCTCCGCCGCCGCGGCGCCAAAATCCTTCTGGTCGCTGAACAGGCTCCCTACCCCCGTATCGCCGCCTTCACCCGCGGCCTCTGGCGCCACCCCGCCAAGCTCCTCGAAGCCGCCCAACTCGGCTTCGGCCTCCGCTACCGCCCCGACTCCTGGCCCCTCCGCGCCGACCCCGGCTCCGTTACCCTTCAGGGTCACGGCGTCCTCCGCTGCGACTATCTCGCCTGCGGCTTCGGCCTCGTCGTCAATACCGAACTCCCCGAACTCCTCGGCTGCCGGGTAGAGAATGGCCGCGTCCTCACCGACGCCGACCAGCGCACCACCGTCCCCCATATCTTCTTCGCCGGCGCCGGCAGCGTCGACCGCTCTCTGCTCGAAGGCCAGATCGCCGGATTCGGCCCCGAACGCGGCCGCGCCCTCCACGCCGCCCGCGCCGCCGCCGTCGCCTTCGACCGCTGCATCGACATAGCCTTCGCTCTCCGCTCCGAGCTCTTGAGCCTCACCACCCCGGAAACCATCGTCTGCCGCTGCGAAGACGTCCCCTTCGGCGCCATCTGGCCCCATCGCGACTGGCGCTCGGCCAAGCTCCAAACCCGCTGCGGCATGGGTCCTTGCCAGGGCCGCATCTGCGGGCCCGCCCTCGCTCACCTCTGCGGCTGGCCGGCCGCTTCCGTCCGGCCGCCCATCTTCCCCACCCGCCTAGAGAACCTTCTCGATCTCCGGGATTAACTCCGCCGCCGTCATCTTACCGGGATGATACATCCGGACCACGCCGGCCTTGTCGATTAGCACCAGCGTCGGCGAGGTCGACGAGCCGTATAACTTAAAATTCTCGTTGCTCAACGGCGCCGGCACCCGCGTGAGATCCGGGTAATACTGCGCCCGCACCTTCTCGATATAAGGCACCTCCACGGCCGGCGTGGCGTCCTCGCCGTTGGCCACATAGCCGTAGGTCTGCGTCGGCGCCACAATCTGCAGCGCCGGGTACTTCGCCTTCAACTCGGTCAACACCGGACCCTGCTGCTTACAGTCGCTGCACCAGTGCGCCCAGAAGAAAAGCACCACCGGCTTGCCCTTCAGTCCCCCGAGCGCCGGCAGCTTCGGGCCCAACAGAAACCGCGCCACGTCCAGCGCCGGCGCCGGCTTACCCACCAGGCTCAGCAGATGGATGTTCTTCTGAATCCGCGTCCGAATCGACGTAGTGTAGTAAGTCTTCAACTCCCGGTTCAGCATGGCGAGCGCCTCGCTCAGCCGCCCCGTGGCGGCCAAAGTATGGCCCTCCACCTCAATCGCCGCCCCCAGCGCCAGCGGCACGCTCGTCTCGGCGTCGAGTGCCCGTTTCTTCAACTCCCCCTGCACCAGCCGCCGTGTCTCGGCCGAGTACCCCGCCGCCTTGTCCCACAGCTTATTGGCCTGCGCCCCGCGCCCCAGCCACGAGTAGGCTTCCACATACTCGGGCGTCACCCCGTTCTGCTTCCGATACGCCTCCAGCACCCGCTCGCCTCCGGCGAAATCCTTCGCCGCCAGAGCCCCGCGCACCGCCGTCACCAACTGCGCCGGCGCCAGCCCCGCCGCCATCAACATCACCAGAACAAGCCGCATCATAACTTAGAGCCTAACTCAGATTCCGCAGCCATTGGATCGACGCTTCGAGGTCCTCCCGCTCCTTGGCCGCGGCCAACTCCTTGGCCACCGCCGCACGCGCCGCCAGCGGCTTCCCCTTCTCGGCCAGCGCCGCAAACCGCGCAAACTCCCACGCCGGCGTCGTGCGAAACGCCTCCCAGAACTTCGGATCGAGATACGGAAACGGCCGCGTGCCGGTGACGATAATCTCGAGCGACAGCGCCTTGCCCGGGCACAACTGCGCAAACCTCTTCACCCACCCGCCGATGTCCACATTGCCCTCGCCCATCCGCGTCCACTGCATCGCCGCGCCCTCCGGCGTCCGCCACACGGCCGAATCGCGCACGTGGCTCGTCAGCACGTAGGGCGCCAGCGTCTCGAGCGTCAGATGCGGATCTTCAATCGCCCAGGTCGGATTGCCCGAATCGATGCAGGCGCCCACCACGTCCCGCCCCGCCTCCTCGATCAGCATCTTCAACTCCCGCGCCTGCAGGTCCCCGCCGTGGTTCTCGACAGCAATCCGCTTGCCCGCGTCCATCGCCCGCGTCCGCACGGCGCGCAGCGTCTTCACCGTATTCTCGATGCTCTGCGCCAGCGGTGTCTTACTCGCCCGGTCGCGCCAGTCGCCCAGCACGCAGCGCACGAGCGGCGCCTCCACCACCTTCGCCGCCTCGATCATCCGCGTCAACTGCTCCTCGGCCGTGCCCTGCGCCGCGTCAAACCGCGCCGCCGTCGGGCAGATCGACAGCATGCCGATCTCGAGCTCAATCCCCAGCCGCCGCGCATGGTCCCGCACTTTTTCAAGATGCGCTCTTTCTAGACCCCCCAGAAAACGGATCTCGGAAAAATGGACTACCTTCGCCCCCTGCCGCGCGCAATAGTCCAGCAGCTCAAACGGACTCCAGCCCTGCGACCGCAAGCTGAACAGGTCGATGCCGAACTTGGCCGGAAACGCGCTGCCGGCGGCCAGCATCGGCGCCGCGGCCAGACCGGCCTGAAAGGAACGTCGGGACACCATACTCATTAGCCTCGCAAGCATCCGGCAATCTCGGCAAGCCGCTCGACGGGCTGCCCCGGATGCATTCGATAATACAGCCTCCCCGTCGTCGCCGCGCCCAGCGCCGCCAGCCACGCCTCGGTGTGCTCCGGGGAACCCTCCACGCGCAGCAGCGCGCCGAACTGCCGCGCCGTCTCCTGCATCTGCCGCACCTCGGCGCCCAACTCCGCCGGCACACGCACCGTGATCGCCTGCACCGCCACCTCCTCATCGCGCAGCCGCCGCAGGATCACCCGCACCTCCTCGGCCATCCCCGGCGTCCCCTCCCCCAGGGTCAAATTGATATCGAGCAGCCGCGACTCCCGCCGCAGCGCCACCGCCCCGGCCAGGTCCGTGGCCTCCCGCCGCGTCACGCCCAGCGCGCTGTAGCCCTCCCGCCAGCCATGCCGCGCCGCCGCCCACGTCAACTCCGCCCCGGCCTCGGTTTCAAAGGCCGCCACGTTCACGCCGTACTTCCGGATCACGCCCCGGAACTGCGCAAACGCGGCGTCCGGCGCCCCCACGGCGGCCACCAGCAGCGCCTCGCTCCCCTGCGGCCGCGGTTGAATCGCCCGGTCCAGCCGTTCGGCGTAGGTCGCGATCGCCTCGGTGTGCGACGGTCCAAACGGAATCGCGTTCACCACCACCTCGGCCCCGCTCGGCGTCCGCATGCGCCCGATCAGCGTCGGCTTCGGAAACAGCGCGCTGGCCGGAGACGCCTCCGGCGCAATGTGCAGCAGCCACGGCTCCTTGGCGTCCACGGCGACATAGACAGTCCGCGGCGCGCTCGGGTCCGCGGCGACCGACCACGGCAGCACCGTAAAGCTGCCGAGCGACAACGAATGCAGCCGCGCCGCCAACTGATGCCGCGCCGCTTCGGTCACCGGCCCGCGGCCCACCACCTGCAGCACCAGATCGGCCAGCGCCGCCGCGTCCGCCGCGCGCACGGGAAGAGTCAGCGGTACGGGACTCATAGCGGCAGCTTTTTGAGATACTCGCGGAACGGGCTGCCGAGATCGAATCGCTTCAAGGCAAACTCCACCGTCGCCTGCAGAAAGCCCAGTTTGTCGCCCGCGTCAAAGCGCTTGCCTTCAAACTTAAAGCCGTAAATCGGCCGGCTTCGCAGTAGATGCTTCAGCGCATCGGTCAGTTGGATCTCGCCGCCCTTGCCCGGCTCAATCGACTCGATTGAGGTAAAAATCTCCGGCGTCAAAATGTAGCGGCCGATAATCGCCAGGTTCGACGGCGCCTCCTCGGCCTTCGGCTTCTCCACCAGATTGCGGATCCGGAACAGCCGCCCGCTCCCCCCTTGGTGGTCAATCGGCTCGGCATCCACCACCCCGTAGGCCGAAATGTTCTCGCGCGGCACCTCCATCAGCGCCACCACCGAGGCGCCATAAAACTCGTAGATGTCGCTCATCTGCCGCAAACACGGAATCTCGGCATCGATAATATCGTCTGACAGCACCACCGAAAACGGCTCGTTGCCCACCAGCTCCTTGGCCCGCAGCACGGCGTGGCCCAGCCCCAGCGCCTCCTTCTGCCGCACGTAGCTTACGTCGATCATGTCCGAAATGCTGCGCACCTGCTGCAGCAGATCTTTCTTCCCCTTCGATTCAAGCAGGTGCTCCAGCTCAAAGCTGACGTCGAAATGATCCTCAATCGCGCTCTTGCCCCGGCCGGTGACGATAATGATGTTGCTCATCCCCGAATGCAACGCCTCTTCTACGCCATACTGGATCAAGGGCTTGTCCACCAGCGGGAGCATCTCCTTCGGCATGGCCTTGGTAGCGGGAAGGAACCGGGTGCCTAGACCGGCAGCGGGAAAAACTGCTTTTCTTGGTTTAACAATCATGCGCGTTCGCATCTCCTCTTGACGGGACTATTCCAACCGCGCGTCAGCGGGAGTACTGGTACAAATCCCGCTGCGGCAGATACCAAAGTGCAATTGCATCCCGGCGTTTGGCCCCGCACACTATATTAACTTCCCTGCGCATGGAGAAATCGGAACACCAGCTTTGGCCCTCCCGTGAGGTTGCCCGCCTCCTCTCACTCGTTGAGACGGAGCGGCGCTACTACGAGGACGTTCTGGCTGTCCTGCCCGTTCCTGTGGCCATTGTCCAGGCCGGCGGGAAGTTTGTTTCGGCCAACCGCGCTTTCCTGCAGTCTCGCCAGATCAAGATGGCGGAACTCGCCGCGCTCAGCCTGCCCCGCCTGCTGCCCGGGGTGCCCCTGGAGCCGGGAGTTCATGGCGAATGGCAGCTGGTGCGGATCCAGCGCTGGGATGACGAAGATTCGGACCTGCTTTTGGTCCAGCATCCCGCCGAGGGAGCGGCGCCGGCCGCCGCCGGGCCGGCGGCTTCACCCTTCGCGCTCCAGGAGGCTGCGTCGGTCGCCTCGGCCAAGCTGGCCGGGCGCGTCCTGCATGAGGCCAACAACCTCTTGATGGTACTCTCCGGCTACGGCGAGGAGATCCTCGATGCCCTGCCCCCGGAAAGCCCCGTGCGCGAGGACATGCGGGAAATTCTCCGTTCCACCGAGAGGATCAAAGGCATGTCGGCGCAGCTACAGGCTCTCGCCGCGCCGCCGAAGGCCGTACGGACCTCCTTCGATCTCGTCTCCTTCCTGCGGGCCTTCTCGGCCCGGGAACCGGGTTTGGTGTTGAGCGGCGGTCTGCCCGCACTCACCGTCACCGCCGACCGCAGTCATCTCGAGCAAATGCTGCTCACCCTCGTTCGCTACGCCGCCCGGCCCCTGGCCGTTACGCTGCGGGCGCCCTCCGCGGTGGTCATCTCCGGTCTGCCCGCCTCGCTCGTCGAAGACATGGAGCTGCTGAGTCCGGCGGCCCGGGCTTCGAGCGGAGCGCTTTCGGCCGTGCCCGGACTGCTGCTGGCCTCCCGGGTGCGCTGGCATGTGGTCGCCGAGGGTGGCGGATCCGCCCTGCATCTCGAGTTTTCGGCCGAGGCCGTAACGGCTGGTCCCGCCCGGCGCATCCTGGTTGTCGATGACGAAGAAGGCATCCGGGCCTTGGTCCGTAAGGTGTTGGAGCGCCAGGGCTTTACCGTCAACGAAGCCGAGTCGGGCAACGCCGCCGTGACGATGCTCGAACGCGACGCGACCGCCTACGACCTGTTGATTACGGACATGATGATGCCAGGTATGGACGGCCGGTCGCTCGCCGGGCGGGCGGCTCAACTGCGCCCCGGCATCCGCACACTGTTCATCTCCGGCTACACCGAGGACACCGAGGTGCAGTCCGGCCGTCTGCCCGCGGGAACCGCTTTCCTGGCCAAGCCGTTCCAGCATTCGGCGCTGGTCGACGCCGTCAATCGGTTACTCGCCTAGTTCGACGCGCCGGTCGACAATCCGCCACGGTCGCGTGAACAACCGCCGCAGCGCTTCGCTGTAGATCCGATGCTCCTGCTGCAGAATCCGGGCCGCCAGCGTCTCCGCCGTATCGCCATCTTCCACCGCCACCGCGGCCTGCAGCACAATCGGGCCGTGGTCGAGTTGCTCGTCCACGAAGTGCACCGTGCAGCCGGCAATCTTAACCCCGTAAGCAAAGGCCTGGTGCTGCGCGTCGAGGCCCGGGAAAGCCGGCAGCAGCGACGGATGGATGTTCAGAATCCGCTGCGGGAACGCCCGGATGAATCCGGCGCTCAGAATCCGCATATAGCCCGCCAGGATCACCCAATCCACCTGATGCTCGCGCAGGGCGGCTTCCAGCCGTCGATCGTACTCTTCCCTGTCCAGCCCCTTGGACGGCAGCGAGAGCGCCTGGAGGCCCCGTTTCCGGGCCGCGGCGAGGCCTTCCGCGTCGGGCCGGTTGGAGATCACCACCGCAATCTCGGCCGGCAGGTTCCCCTGTTCGATCTGCGCGGCGATTGCCAGAAAATTCGACCCCCGTCCGGAGAGTACGATCCCCAGCCGGGTCATACGTAGCGTACGCGGGCGCCGCGGCGCACCGGATCCACGCTCCCGATGATAAAGCAGGGCTCGCCCATCGCCTGGAGCGCCCCCATCGCCTTAGCCGCCTGCTTGGCCCCCACGCACAAAATCATGCCAACGCCCAGGTTGAACGTCCGTCGGTAATCCTCGTCCGGCACGTTGCCGAGTTCGCGCATGTGTTCAAACAGCGGCGGCACCTGCCACGAGTTCAGCTGAATCGTCGCGCCCAGTCCCTTCGGCAGCATGCGCGGCGTGTTATCACTAATTCCGCCCCCGGTGATGTGCGCGGCGCCCTTCAGCAGCTTGGCCTTGAGCAGACCCTGGATGGCCTTCAAATAGCTGCGGTGGACCTTCAACAAAGCATTCGCCACCGTCCCGCCCAGCGCGTCGACGTGCTGATCCGGCCGGTAGCCGGCAACATCGAATAGCAGCTTCCGCGCCAGCGAGTAGCCATTGGTATGCAGACCCGTCGAAGGCAGGCCGATCAGCACATCGCCGGCCTCAATGCTCTTGCCGTCCAGCATCTTGTCGCGCTCCACCGCGCCGACGATGAACCCGGCCAGATCGTACTCACCCGGCAGATACATCCCGGGCATCTCTGCTGTCTCGCCGCCAATCAGGGCGCACCCGTTGGCTCGACAACCGCGGGCGATCCCCTTCACAACATCCCCGGCGATCCTCGCTTCAAGCTTACCCACGGCAAAGTAGTCGAGGAAAAACAGCGGCACGGCGCCCTGCACGGCAATATCGTTCACGCAGTGGTTCACCAGGTCCTCGCCCACCGTGTCGTGCTTTCCGGTGACAAAAGCCACCTTGAGCTTGGTGCCCACCCCGTCGGCGGAGCTGATCAGCACCGGCTTCTTCCACCCTTGCAGCAGATAACCGGCGCCAAAGGATCCGATATCTGTCTTCACAGAGTCAGTGAACGTCTTGCGGGCGTGGGAACGGATCAACGCTACGGCGCGATCCGCTTCGTCAATGTCCACCCCGGCGTCTTTATAGGCGATCGGTTTCGAGCTTGCCATGCGATACGGAAACCTCTAGGGTACCGTATGCCGCTTAATCGACAAAACCGCGCCACGCGTTGCCCTCATCGTCGCGCAGTAGAATGCCGCAGCTGTCCGAGATCCCGCTGATTCGCTTTCCCTGCCCGTCGTGGAACCGGTAGCGCGTTGTTCCGCCCGGCAGCAGCTCCGCCGTCCCCGTCCATTCCATGCCCTGCTGGTCCCGCAACCGCACAACCCCACCAATGCCAAAGCCCGAGAGCGTTCCCTTGCCCCGCGTCTTCTGCAAGCGGTAGAAACCATCGCGGACGGACGATCCCTTACCCTCACGGTGATACAACATATCCTGATTTTCCAAGGAATCTGGCATTACTGCCACCGGATGATCCCTTAGGCCCCGGCCCTATTTTGCCTTAGCTGATGCGGGGACAAACCACCGCCACCCCAATCCCCGCCAGCGCACGCCGCAACGCCTCCAACTGCTCTTCGCTCTCGTAGAGCCCGACAATCGCGCCGCCCGAGCCTGCGAAGTTAGCCGAGACGCCGCACGCGCGCGCCACGCGGATCATCTCAAGATTTCCGGCTCCAATCTGATAAAGCTTCGTTCGCAAATCAAAGTTAGCGTCAATCAGGGTGTGCAGCCGGACCCGGTCGCGCGTCAGGATCGCCTGCCGGCCCTGCTCGGCGAAGGACGCCCAGGTCTGCATCGCTTCGACGACGAGCGGCTCCCCCCGACGCCATCGTTCCCGGACGTTGTTGTGAAACAGTTCCGTTCCTTCGCTCAGCGAAGTCCGGTAGGCCACGTACACCCGGTCCAGCAAAGCGGGGTCGAGCGATTCGTAATCTCCGTAACCCCGCCGCTCCATTAACTCCTGAGCGAAGTCCATATAGACGACTCCCCCGTAGGCCTGAATCACCCGGTCCTGGAGTCCGGCCCCGACCCCCAGTTCCCGCGTCTCGGTTTCGAGCACGAGGTTAGCCTGAATCGGCAGCGGTATCTCAATCGAGTAGTACTGCATCAGCGCCCGCAGCGCCGCCGTAATGATGGCGCTGCTGCCGCCCATGCCCAGCCGGAGGGGTATCGTGGACTCATACTCCAGGGTGAAATTCCGCTCCGGCAGTTCGATACCTTGCTCCCGGCAATAGTCCAGGAAACGGACGAGCAGCGCCTGCACAATGCGAATACCGCCGTAGTAACCTCGCCAGCGCGTGGAGCTATATAGATCGTCGAGACTTTCAAAAACCGGCAGATCGGCCTTGGCTGGCTTGATCTCCAGCCGGGCGCTCGGATAGAGCAGCACCCGCGCCCGGAAATTCTTGACCAGCAGGGAAATCGTTTTGCCGAAATAGCCGTCGCTCGGATTACCCAACAGACCGGCGCGGGCGTAAGCATAGGTTTCGATCATCTGGCCTCTCATGATCCCCCGCGCCCGGGCTGTCCCGCAACCGTGAGGCGGCGACGAGCGCGCATACTGGAAGCATATGCGTGCTCTCCTTCAGCGGGTTCTCCGCGCCGATATCACGGTCGATGGCGTTGTCACGGGGGCTATAGGTCCGGGCCTTCTGGTGTTCTTAGGCGTTGGGCGGGAGGACACTGAACGGGATGTATCCTACCTGGTGGACAAAATCCTCCATCTGCGCATTTTCCCCGACGAAAAAGGCAAGATGAACCGAAACCTTCGGGAGACTTCGAACGCCATCCTAGTAGCCTCCCAGTTCACCCTCTACGGTTCGACTGCAAAAGGCCGGAGGCCGAATTTCGATCAGGCCGCCCCCCCTGACTTAGCCCGCCGCCTCTATGAGTGCTTCCTCGAGCAAGCCCAGGCAGCCGGAGTGAAACTACATTGCGGTGTCTTCCAGGCGCATATGTTGGTCTCGTTGGTCAACGACGGACCGGTGACGATCCTACTTGACTCCGTAGAGGCAACCAAAGAGAAACTTGACAAATTGAAGTTAAAGACCGACTCTAGTAACTAAAGTATGGCTAAAACAACCCTGCTCGTTGACAACATCGCATTGTACGAAGCGGCTCTTGAAGGTTTGGAGTTGCAGAAGCAGCGCGTAGAAGAACAAATCCGGCAAGTACGAGCCGTCCTCAGCGGCCGGAAAGCCACTGCCGCACCCGCGGAAGCGGCGCCCGCCGCTGCTCCAGCGGAAAAAAAGAAGAAAGCCAGTGCTGCCCCTCCTGCCAAGAAGGCGCGGAAGCGGGTCCTCAGTGAAGAGGCTCGTCAACGCATCGCAGCCGCCCAGAAAAAGCGTTGGGAAAGCTTCCGCGCTGCTCAGAGCAACTAAGCTTCCTTTACCCATTAACCCTCTCAACCACGCGCCAGCGATAGCGTGAGGCCAGCTCAGCCGGTGTCCCGCTATCGCTCACGCGTCCTGAAGCAAGAAAAACAGCTCGCGGTGCAATCGCCTCGGCAAAGTCCACATCGTGCGTGGCCACCAGCTTGGCCTGGGGCAGGCCGCGCAGCAGAGCGATAAGATCCCGCTGGCCCGGCGGGTCCAGGTAAGTAGTCGGTTCGTCCAGCACCAACAGGGCCGGTTTCAGGATGAGTACCCCGGCCAGCGCCACGCGTTTCTTCTCCCCCGCGCTTAGCTGGTAAGGCGCTCTTCCGGCCAACTCTTCGATCCCCAGACTGGCCAGCATCTCTTCCGCCTGGCGCCCCGCCTCCCCGGCGGCCATCCCCCGCTGACGCAAGCCAAAGGCAACATCCTCCCGGACCGTTGGCATGAACAGTTGGTCGTCCGAATCCTGGAAGATCACGCCCACCTGCTCCCGCACCCGCCGCACCGTTGCCGGAGTCAGCACCTCGCCCCCTACCGTGATGCGCCCCTCGCCCTGCAGCAGGCCGTTCAGGTGCAGCAGAAGCGTCGTCTTGCCCGAGCCGTTGGCGCCCAGCAGCACCAGCGCCTCGCCGGCCCCGATCGACAGATCCACGCCATCGAGCGCCACCCTGCCGTTCGGGTAGCGGTGCCGCAACCCCTCCACCTCTAAGATCTTCCCCATTCCGGTGTCCGCCGCCATAGCCTGCCTTTCATTCTACTTGCGCGACAATGAAACTGTGATTCTTTCGATTGGAACGGACCTGGCCGAAGTGCCTCGGATCGAGGAGGCTCACCAGCGATTCGGCGAACGCTTTCTGCGGCGCGTCTACACCGACGCCGAAATCGCCTACTCCCTCGGCAAAGCCAACCGTCATGAGCGCCTCGCCGCCCGCTTCGCCGCCAAGGAGGCCTTGATGAAAGCCATCGGTACCGGACTCACCCGGGGCGTCACCTGGAAAGATATCGAGGTCGTCAACCTGCCCTCCGGACAGCCCACCCTGCGCCTGACCGGTCAGGCCGCGCGCGAAGCCGCACGCCTCGGCGCCAAGCAGATTCACCTCTCGCTCACCCACATCACCGGCCTCGCCATGGCCGTCGTGATTCTCGAAAGCTGAGCCCCCGCTAGCTAACCGCCGCGCCACTCTTGCCCGCCGGCCGCAACTGCGCCTCTTCGAGCCGTTGCGCCTGCTGATACGTGTAAATCATCCGGTGAATGACGGTCAGGTTCGACAGAATCGCAATCACCCACAACACCGGCGCCATCCGGTCAAACAGGGCGCCAATAATCAGCAGCACGACCCGCTCCGGCCGCTCCGCAAAGCCGACCTTACACTGCGGGATCGTGTTTTCCGCCCGTGCCCGCGTGTAGCTGACCATCACTGACCCGGTCATGACCACGGCGGTCAACACCACATAGAAGAACCGGTCAATCGACGCGTAATATACCAGCAGGCCCATCAGTAAGCCTAAATCCGAATACCGATCGAGTACGGAATCAAAGAAACCGCCGAACATAGTTACCTGATTCGTGTGCCGCGCCACCCGCCCGTCCACCATATCGAACAGTCCCGCGCCCAGCACCACTAAGCCGCCCGCGAAAAACTCACCCCGTCCCAGCAGCACCGCCGCATACACATTAATTAGCAGACCGATAAAGGTCAGCATGTTCGGATGGATCTTCGAAAGAGCCAGGCCGTGGACAATCAGGAGGATAATCCGGTTACAGGCCTGACCTATGGCGCGCGTTACGGTCATGGGAACTTAGGCCTCCAGCGTCTCGCCGTGGATGGTTACAATCCGCACCACTTCGTACTCCAGCGCTCCGCCGGGAACCTGAATCTTGATCTCTTCGCCCACCCGCCGGTTCAGCAGACCCCGGCCAATCGGCGAACTCGTCGACACCATGCCCTGCTTGGCGTCAGACTCCTCGCTCGTCACCAGCCGGTACTCAATCTCCACCGATTTGGTGATGTCATACACCACCACCGTCGAGCCGAACCCGATCCGATCCTTCGGAACCTTCGTCAGATCAATCATCGACAGCTCCGCCAAACGCTTCTGGAGCTGACCCAAGCGGGCGTTCACCAGCCCCTGCCGCTCCTTGGCCGCATGATACTCCGCGTTCTCGCTCAAATCGCCCAACTCCCGGGCGCGCAGGATCTCCTTGGGCAACTCATTGCGGAACTCGTACTCGAGCGCCGCAATCTCTTCCAACAGTTTTTTCTTCAGGGCTTCCATGGAGACAACGTCCGGTAAAAATCGGTCTTTTCAGTATACTCCTGCCGCCGCCCGCGAACCGCAGACTACGATTCGCCCCTACAGTCCAGTAATGTAGGCCCGGGCCTCCGCCGCCCCGCACCGGATCAGAAATACGTTGTCCACGTCCCGTCCCGGTCCCAGGCGCACCGTCACCCGCACCAGCCCCGGCGCCAGTTGCGGCCGCCGCTGCACCTCCACTACCGCGCCCCCGCCCTCTTCCACAATCACCCGCGGCTCCTCGCTTATCGCCGCCACCCCAATCGCGTCTGTCGTCACAAACCACAGATCCAGAGTCGAACCCGCCTCGGCCTCGGCTGTTGGATAGGGCAGAAAGGTGATGTTGGCCGCCTCCGGCCGCGGCACCCCGTACCAATAAGGAATCCGGATTACCTCCTCTCCGCTCTCCGCTCGGCGAATCAGGAGCCGGCCAAAATGCGCCCCCGCCCCCAACCCGCCCGGCCAACTCAGCCGCAGCCGCGTCGCGCTGCCCGCCGCCAGATCAAACTCGGCCGGCTCCACCACCGGAACGCCTCCCTGGCCCGACTCCACGACCGCCGTGAAGCGCCCCGCCTCCTGGCCGATGTGCTCGATGGCGATCTCCGCCGCCCCCGGACCGCCGGCGCCGCCCGTGCCCAGGCTCAGCACCGCAGGCTCCGCCGTCAGCGGACTATCCAACGCCCGCAGCAGATCCAGCCGTCCCGCCCCTACCCGCTGCGGCACGTCCTCGGTATCGTCCAGCCTCCCGGCCGGCGCCGTCGCGTTGATCAGCAGCGATCGGTACTGCCGGGCGCGCAAGCCCGGTCTCGCCTGCTTGAGAACGGCGTAGGCCCCCGCTACGAGCGGCGCAGAAAAGCTCGTCCCCTGCATAATCCGATACCCGCTCGGGTCATAGACCGCCCCTCGCGGCTCCGCCGTCCCCGCCGCCGTGGCCAAAAACTGCCCCACCGCCACCAGATCCGGCGCAATCCGCCCTTCAATCGTCGGCCCGCGCGAGGAAAACCCGCTCAAAGGCGTCCCCGGCAAGGGAAACGCCACCGTCGGGAAAAAGCTCAGCCGCACCGCAGTATCCGGAACCTCCTGCAGCCGCCGCTTCAACCAGAGACCGTTCGCAAAGCCCACCATCAAGGCCGGCAGCCGGGCGTCGCCCACCCCCATGGGGAACGGATCAGGGTCCAGGCCATGTGTGTACACCACCGCCGCTATCGCCCCCGCCGCCTCGGCATTTTTCAGCTTCTCACTAAACAGGCAGGTCCCCCGCAGAATCAGTACCACCGCCCCGCGCAAAGCGTCTCCCGCCAGCGGTCCGCAAGCCAGGCCCGAAGGGTCCGTCACGCTCACATCCACCAGCCGGCCCGGCACCGGCTCCCGCGGCCGCGCCCCGCTCGAGGCGACCGCCACCAGGTTCTCTCCCCCTTCAATGGACACGGCCTCAGCAAACGCCCGGTTGTTCCGGATCGCCCCCACGGCGATCCCCACCCCGGCCACCGTCGGCGAATCCACCGAAGCGATATCCGGCCCCTCATTGCCCCCCGCCTTCACCACCATCACCCCTCTCTCCACCGCCCGCTGAATCGCCTCCGCCAGCGGATCAATCTCCTCTCGCATCGGCGGAAACAGCCCCAGGCTCAGGTTCACCACGTCCATTCCGTCCGCCACCGCATCATCCAAAGCCTGCAGCAGCGCGGCTGAGCTCCCTCGACTTCCCTCCACCCCGCCAAACACCCGGTACGCCCCCAGCCACGCTCCCGGCGCCGCCCCCGCCATCTCCCCGTACGGACTACGCACCCGCGCCCCCGCCGCGACCATCGCCACCGCCGTCCCGTGCCCCGCGCCATCGACGATCGACTCCGGCGTCCGGTTCAGCGCATCGTAGCTCCGCTGCACAATCACCTTGCCGTTGGTTGCCTCCCGGAAGGCCTCGTTCGATACCTTCGGAAACCCCTCGGGCGCCTGCATCCCTTCCCCCAGAAACGCGGGGTGCCGGGCGTCGATACCCGTATCGAGAATCCCGATCTTGATGCCCGCCCCCGCCCTTCCCGCCTCCGGCAGCCGCTCCCAAGCCGCCCGAATCTGGTGCAGCTCCACCGCCCGGTCCAGACTCGTCCGCAGCTCCACCACCGGCGTCACCCGCCGCACCCCCGCCATCCGCCCCAACTCCTCGCCCGCCGCCGACTCCACCACCAGCGCGTTCGCCACCACCTGCACCCGGCTCCGCACCCGGTGCCGCGTCCCCATCGCCCGCGCCACCCGGTCCTGCGCCGCCCGCCGCGCCGCCACCGTCGCCCGCGGCCCCTCCGTCAGTTCGACGATGTACAAATTGGGAATAATCTGCGCCCCCGCCAGGGCGGGCAACAGCCAGATCATCAGGAAACGCAGCATTCCTACTCCTCTAGCGAACCGGCAGCGAGGCCGTCTTCGCAGCGACTCCATTCATAGTAATCACAACCGGCTGAATCCCCGCCGGCGCGTCCGTGGGGACCAGCGCGTTCACCTGATACAAACCCACAAATCCCGGCGCCAGACCCGCGAACAGTACCGTCGCACTCCGTCCCCCAATCGTCACCTGCGGCGCAATCCGGCAACTCGCCAGCGGCGAGGACGGCGCCGCCTCCCCCGTCGCCGGCTGATTGTCCACCGGCCCCAAGCCGTTGGCGTACATCTGCACCACCTCGCCCCGGGTCGCCGGCGCCGCACCCGTCACCAACTGAAACCCCTGGTTCAACGCCGCAATCAGCTGCCGTCCGCTTCCGGCGTCCGTGTACTCAAAAAATGCCGGCGATACCTCGTTCAGCGGCACCGTCAATCGCGCACTCGAATAATCCCCGTTGCTGACCTTCAACTGGACCTGCGATTGCCCCGCCAACTCCCACGGCACCTGCACGTTAATCTGCCCCGGACTGACGAACGAAATCACCCCCGGGAAGCTCCGGTTCGTCTGTCCCGGCACGTCAAACCCCACGCTCACCCCGGCCAGCGACAGCGGCAGATAGTTCGTCCCAAACACCCGCGTCTGGTCGGTGAACGAAGCCCCGAACAGCGAGATGTAAGACCCCGGCGCCAGGCCGCGGCCCAACTCCCCGCTCGCCGCGTTCACCACCCCATCGGCCCGCAGCGCCGGCTCCTGCACCACTCTCCCGGCAAAGAACACCTGCGGGTCTCCCCCGGCCAGCGGCTCCACCGAGAAGCGCTGGTCCCCCAGCGCCGCACCCATCGTCACCCGGGCTTCGGCTATCCCCAACTCATCCGTTGTCTCGGTCGCCTGCGTAATCGTGCCCCCGGTCTCGGCGCGGAAGCGCACCCGCAGATTCGCCACCGGCGCCCCGAACTGATCCACAAACTTCGCCGTCAGCCGGTGCTGCCGTCCCGGCGCCCGGGTGAAGCCGTCGCCCTCCAGGGCAAAGGCATTGAAGGCCACGTTATCGCTCACCACGTACAGATAGGGAATCCGGAGCGGCACCTCTCCCCCCTCGACGCGAATCACCCCCTCATACAACCCCGCCCGCGGACGCGTGCCTTCCAAACGCAGCGTCACCGTCGCCTCCTGCCCCGCGCCTACCGTCACCGCCGCCGCGCTCACCGTCACCCGCGCATTGGCATCCGTGTCCCGCGGCGCCACCGTCAGCCGCAGATTCGCCGCTGCCGTGGCCTGATTCCGCAGCCGCAGCGTCCGCGTCACCGGGAACGGCGAGGCCGCCAGCACCTGCCCAAACGAGACCGTCGCCGGAACCGCCAGGACCGTGCTCCGCAGCGCGTTCGCCGCATCCAGCTTGCCCGCCCCCATCGCCGTCGCGCGCGCCTCCATCGCCCGCCCCTGATAGTCAAAATCCGTCAGCCGCGGATCCGCCGTGTTCACCACCGCCGACTTCAAACCCGCCGGCGCTAGCGCCGGGTTCCGCTGCTTCACCAGCGCCACCGCCCCGGCCACCATCGGCGTCGAAAAACTCGTCCCCTCCACGCTCCGGTACCGCGAAACATCGAACATATCCCCGTTCGGATCGTAGTTCTGTGTCGCCGCGTACACATCGGTCCCCACCGCCACAATCTCCGGCTTCACCAGCGCATCGCCAATCGAAGGGCCCTGCGAACTGAAGATCGCCATCTCGTCCGCCGCGGCCGGCACGGCCCGCAGCGCGGCATCAAAACTAACCCGCGCTCCCCGGTTGGCCGCGACAAACTCCTTCAGCCGCAGCCCGTCCCGGTTACCGATCATCGCCAGCGGAATCGTCGTACCCTCCAGTCCCGTGGCGACAAACACCACGTTGCTGCTCGCCTGATAGACAATCACCCCCACCGCGCCCGCCCGCTGCGCGTTGGTCAGCTTCTGCAGAAAGGAACACCCGCCCCGGACCACCAGCGCCACGCTGTTGGTTAAGGCCCCGGTGCCCAGCGCACCGCATCCCTGCCCGTTCGTATCGAGCGTCGCGACATCCGTCACCGGCGCCGGATCCCGCCCCAGCCCCTGCGCCCCGTTGCCCAGCCGCGCGTCAATCTGCCGCAGGTTCGCCGGCCCGTTCTCCACCCGCACCGTCTGCACCAGAATCCGGCTGTTCGTCGTCGCGCCTACCGTTATCGCCGAAGGCGCGCTGCCCGGCGAAGCGATCGAGTTCCGCGCCGGCACCTGCGCGCCAAGGTCCCCGTCGTTGCCCGCGCTCGCCACCACGGTCATCCCGGCCCGCGTTGCGTTCTCTGCCGCCTCTACCTGCAGGTCGCACGCCGCCTGTCCCTGCTTGCCGCAAATCGTTCCCCGGTCGTTCGGGCTCCACACCGCCGCCTGCCCGAGCGACAGCGAAACAATATCCATCCCGTCGGCCAGCGCCGCCTCCATCGCCCGGAGAACCGCGAAATCATCGGTGTAGTCATTGATACCGGGCGAACCAAACACCTTGTAATTGCCCAGGTATGCCTTCGGCGCCACCCCGGTCACTCGCCCGCCTGGTCCCTCAATCGGCCGCCCCGCCGCCAGCATCGCCGCCGCCGTGCCGTGGCCCACCCGGTCCCGCGGCGTTACATCGTCCGGGCGGGTATCGTCCGGAAAGCTGTACACCAGCAACTCGATAAAACTCCGCGCCGCAATCACCTTGGGGCTCGTGAAGTTACAAGCGGCGCCCGCACACCGGGGATAGCCCGGCGGCATCGTCAGTCCGGGATCCTGCAGCGCCGGATGCGTCTGGTCGATCCCCGAGTCGATGATCCCGATCTTCACCCCCGCCCCCGCACTGGTCTCTCCGCCGGCGATCGCCCACGCCGCCGGCACCCGCGCCAAGTCCGCCGCCGGCTGGTCCAGGCGCTTGTAGCGCCGCAGCCGCTGGACGTACTTCACCCCGGGCAGTTGACGCAGCGCGCCGGCCTGCTCTTCGGTCGCCTCCACGAACATCGCGTTCACGAGGGTCTCCGTTGTCCCGATCTCCCGCACGCGCATCCGGCTGAAGTTCCGCCGGATGCCGTTCTGCGCCTCCACTACCCGCGTCCGCCCCGTCCGGACGACTGCGAGCGGAGACTCTTCGAGCACCACGGCATAGCGCTCCCCGGCAAAAGCGGCGGCGCCGGCGGCCAATAGGATCAGCAATCTCATAGCATCCTCGACGCTTCCCACGTACCATTCGTTTCAAAACCCCGTGTTATCATAGCGTTTAGGAGTTCATCGATATGGCCGCAAAACCCGCATTCGCTACTGGCGCACAAGTAGAACATCCCAAATTCGGCCTCGGCAGCGTGGTCCTGTGCACGGAAGAGCACATCACAATCAAGTTCGACGATAATGGGGAAAAGAAGTTTGTCCTCTCCATCGTCCTGCCGAACCTCACCAAATCGAACCGGACCCCTCCCCCGGAAAAGAAACGCGCCGCGCGCAAGAAGGCCGCTCCCGCCGTCGCCGCCGCGGGCGAATAGCTCACTTCCCGATACAAAAGGTGGAGAAGATCCGGTTGAGGATGTCATCCGCCGTGGTCGCCCCAGTGATGGCGTCCAACCCGCGCAGCGCTTCGTAGAGGTCGAGCAGCAGCATCTCGTGTGGAATGGCCAACGCCGTTGCTTCCCGCGCCTTTCTGAGCGCCTCTGCGGTGGCCCGGAAAAGCTCGGCCTGCCGCAGTGAGGTAACAAACGGCAGCTCCAGATCCTCCGCCGTGCCGTGGCCTACCGCGGCCAGAATCGCCTCCCGCAGCGCCTCTACCCCCTCCCCCGTCCGCGCTGATACCCGCAGCCCCTCCCGCTCCGCGCCCGCCGGCAGATCGGCCTTGTTGAGGACCACCAGATACCGCCCCTGCCGCTCCGCCCGCTCGAGAATCTGCTCATCCTCCGCGCTCACCGCCACGCTGCCGTCCAGCACTACCATCGTCAGGTCCGCATCCGCCATCGCCTGTAGGCTCCGCTCAATCCCCAGCGTCTCCACGCGGTCCTGCCCCTCCCGGATTCCCGCCGTATCGACAAACCGCACCGGCAGCCCCCCCAAACTTGCCGTCTCCGCCACCAGATCCCGCGTCGTACCGGGAATCTCGGTCACAATCGCCCGGTCCTGTTCGAGCAGCCGGTTGAACAGCGAACTCTTACCCACGTTCGGCCGTCCGACAATCGCCAGCGTCACCCCGCCCTGCACGAGCCGCCCGTAGGCGAAGCTCCGCGCCAGACGCTCCGTTTCGGCCGCAATCGGCGCCAGACGCCGCAGGATCTCTCCGGCTGGCGCCACGCTCACATCGTCCTCGGCAAAGTCGATCCCCGCCTCGAGCAGCGCAATCAGTTCGAGCAACTGTTCCTTTACCGGCCGCACCACCCGCGCTACCGATCCTTCCACCTGCCGCGCCGCCACCCGCGCCTGGTACAGCGTTTCGGCGTGGATCAGATCCCGCACCGCCTCGGCCTGCGGCAGATCAAGCCGGCCGTGCAGCATCGCCCGCAGCGTAAATTCGCCTGGCCGCGCCAGGCGCGCCCCCGCCGCGACACACTGCCCCACCGTATGGCTCAAAATCACCGGCGCTCCGTGGCAGGAGATCTCCACCACATCCTCACCCGTATACGAGTGCGGCGCGGCGAAATAGGTAACCAGAACCGGGTCTACCAGCTTGCGCAGCGTCGCCACCCGCGCCGGCCCCAGCGCCGCTCCCAACACCCGCTCCGCCACCACCCGGGCGTCTGCCCCCGATAGACGCACCACCCCGATGCCGCCTCGCCCCGGAGGCGTTGCTACGGCAACAATCGTCTCCACCGCCGTCCCGCTACTCGTCCCGGCGCGGACGCGGACCGCGCCGCGGTCCCCGGTCCCGGCGGTCGCCCCGTTCCTCGCGGCTCCGCTCGGTCGGCGGGGCCCCAAACGGCCGCCGTGGCGGCGGCGCGGGCAGCAGCGGAATGTTCGGCTTCGGCTGTCCGGCCAGATAGATCACCACCTGCCGGCTCGGACCCGTCCCGAAGCTCTCACTCGTCAGCGTCGTCTCACTCCGCAGCGCCATGTGCACAATGCGCCGCTCCCGGGAGGTCATCGGCGAAAACCGGAAGGGCTCGCCCGTCTTCTTCACCCGCTCGGCCGCCGCCAGTGCGCTCAGCCGCAGCTCTTCCATCCGCAGCAGCCGGTAGTCGTTGGCGTCGAAACAGATCAGCGAATGCTCATCGGAGGGCACCCGCAGCAGCTCCAGTGTCAGGTGCTCGAGCGCCAGCATCAGCTCCGCCCGGTTCTCGAGCAGCATGTCCACATCCCGGCCGCTGAACTTCACCATCAGATCCGGGTTCTCGATCTCCGGATGCAGACTCACCCCGGGCGTCACCGTGAAGCCGAGTTCCAGGCCCGCCTTCGCCACCAGATCACCCAGAAACTGTTCAATGCGCGGTCCGTACGTCTCTACCGTGTACTTGTTTGCGTCACTCATCGGCGTAGGCTACTTACCCTTCTTTTTCGGGGCGGCCGGCGCCGCCGTCACTCCCGTCGACGGGGTCAACTGATTGAAAAACAGCTGCTGCACGATCCCGACCACGTTTCCGGTAAGCCAGTATAACACCAGCCCGCTCGACGCATTCCAGAACAGAAACGCCATCATCACCGGCATCATGAACATCATCATCCGCTGCTGCGCCGGGTCGCCCCCGGTCGAAGGCGTCATCTTCTGCAGATAGATCTGCGAGCCCAGCATCAACAACGGCAGAATCCGCAGCGCAATGGTCTCCGGCCGCGACAGGTCCGTTACCCACAGCCACTCGGCGCCCCGTAGTTCGGTCGCCACCGACAGCACTTTATAAAACCCAATGAAGAACGGGAACTGCAGCAGCAGCGGCACGCAGCCGCCCGCCGGGTTTACATTGTTCTTCTTGTAGAGATCCATGATCTCGGTATTCTTCTCGTTCGCCCGCGGATCGTTCAGGCCCACGCCTTTATACCGGTCGTTGATCGCCTGAATCTGCGGCTGCAGCAGGGCCATCTTCTTCATGCTCTTCATACTGCTGAGCTTGAGCGGCACCAGCGCGACGTTGATCAGCACGGTCACGGCCACAATCGCCCAACCCCAGTTGCCGGCCGTGTAAGCCTGCACCCAGCGCAGCATCGCGAACAGCGGCCGCGCGATCCAGCCGAACCAGCCCCAGTCCACCACCGATTCCAGGCGCGGGTCGGTCGACTTCAGCAATTCCAGGTCCTTCGGGCCCACAAAAAGACCGAACTCGTTCCGCCCGGCGGTGCCCACCGCGGCCCCCACAAACGGCAAAAACTCCTTCGAGCCGGCCGGGTAGGGCAGCTTGTCGGTAAAGGTCTTGATCTCCATCGTCTGCCCGGCCTTGGGCAAGAACAGCGCCGCGAAGTAGGCGTCCTGGAGTCCGGCAAACCGGTAGTTCCCCGCGTTGGTCACCGGCCCGCTCTCGCCGGCCGCGCTCTCGAGCGTCGTCGGATAGTTCTCGTTCGGCTCCTGCCGTAGCGAAAACTGCGCCGCGTAAGCCTTGTCCACGCTCTGATCGCCAAAACCGCCGCGCCAGGTGAGCAGATGGGACACCGGCGCGCCGTTCACGGTCACATCGCTCTCCACCGCCGCCAGATAGCTCTTGGGCTCGAAGCGGAACCGCTTCCGAGCCGAAACCTTGCCGTCCGAGTAGGTGAAGCTGATCGACCGCCCGTCGGCGCCCTTCTCGATGGCGAACAGTGCCTTATTGAGATCGGTCGGCGCCGCTTGGTCCTTCATGTCGTAGGAGAACGGACGCAACCCGATCAGCGTCGTGTTCTCCGGCGAAACCAGGTCGAGCGGCCTGCCCGTGTTGTCCTTAAAGCCTTTCAGAACCCAGCTCAGCACCACCGCGCCCCGGTTGGCGAATTGGATGCGATACAGGTCCGTATCGACAAAGGGAAACTCCTCCCGCGTGGCCGCCGCCGCCTCGGGCGCCTTCGCTTCGGCGGGCGCCCCGTCGGCCGGCTTCGCCGCGGGAGTGGCTGCCGCCGGCGCCGCCGGCTTGGCTGGCGCGGGGGCCTCCCTCTTCGCCACCGGCGGCGGACTCGGCGGCTTGGGCAGCAGGTATTGGGAGGCGAAAATTACCACCCCCATCAGCACGAAGGCCAGCAGCAGCCGCTGCTCCATCGAAAGTTCTTTCTTCGGGTTCGGGTCAGCCATAGCGGTTAATTATTTCGGAACGGGATCAACTCCGCCGGGGCAAAACGGATGGCAGCGGCCCAAGCGCCGCAAACCCAGCCAAACGCCGCGCGCGGCGCCAAACCGGGTAATCGCCTCCATCATGTAGACGGAGCAGGTAGGATGAAATCGGCAAGCCGAAGGGAGCCAGGGCGAGATCCCCAGCTTGTACACACGCAGGGCGGCAACGCACAGCCCGGCCGGCGTCAGCCGGTTCACTACGCGTTGCATCGGGCCAGCACCTTGTCCAGTTCGCGGGCCAGCACGGCAAAATCCGCCCCGTACACCGAACGGCGAGGATTCAGGACGATGTCACAGTCCGGCCGTACCCGGTCAATCCGCGCTCGTAGCAGTTCGCGCAGGCGGCGCCGGATCTTATTCCGCACCACCGCCTTGCCTACGGCACGGGGAATCGTGATACCAAAACGAGGTCCATTCAGGCGGACCAACGCATCCGGTTCCTCACTACGATGCCGCAAGCAAAAAGCCACGAAATAGGTGCTCGGGTACCTCACCCCTTGATCATAAACCCGGCGAAACTCGCCGGGCTTCCGCAAGCGGTGGGCGGGGAGAGAACGGTTATTTGGCGGCGCGGACGGCGGGCTCGTCACTGACGGTGAGCTTCCAACGGCCCCGCGCGCGGCGGCGGGCCAGCACGGCACGGCCATTCTTGGTTTTCATGCGCTCGCGAAAGCCGTGCACCTTGGCACGCTTGCGATTGTTGGGCTGAAATGTACGCTTCGGCATTGTCTTTTAGATTCCTATAGGCACAAGCGCACCACAGCACACCCTGCCCGATCTTTCAGTATAAGCCCTCGGCCCCCCGGGCGCAACCGAACGTCCGCCTGTCCTCTGGCCTCACCACTGCTCTTGCCGTATCGTACTCTTCTGGTATCGTGAACTTCTTGACGCGTCGTACCGCTCTTCTCTCCGCCGCCGCCGACTCCTACCGCGCACGCCGCACCCTGGCCTTCGATCCCAAAACCGAAAAAATCATCCCGCAAGCCCCCCCGCGCCCCGGCTACGAAGGCGACGGGGGTAATGTAAAAGAACCCACTAACTAATCCATGCCAAACAAAGTACTCATCATCATCGGCGACGCCGCTGAGGCCCTCGACACCCTCTACCCCTTCTTCCGCCTGAAAGAGGCCGGTTACGACGTCGTCGTCGCTGGCCCCCAGGCCCGCCTCTACCACCTCGTCATGCACGAAATCCCTCCGGGCTGGGATATCACCCGCGAAGGCCCCAGCTACCATCTGGCGGCCGACATCGCGTTTGCCGACGTCAACCCCGCAGAGTATCTCGGCCTGTTCGTCACCGGCGGCCGCGCCCCCGAGTATCTCCGCTACGACCAGCACCTGATGGCCATCACCCGGCACTTCTTCGCCGCCCAAAAGCCCGTCGCCAGCGTCTGCCACGGCGTTGAAATCATCGCCGCCGCCGATGTGATCCGCGGCAAACGCGTCGCCACCGTCGCCAAGTGCGCCATGGACGTCACCTTCTCCGGCGGCACCTTCGTCAATGACGGCTGTGTCCGCGATGGCAACCTCGTCAGCGGCCGCACCTGGCACGACAACCACCTGTTCATGCGCGAGTTCATGAAGATGCTCGCCGAAGCCGAACCGGCCGCCTAACCCGCCCCGCTCCCACCGTCCCCGGCGGCGCCCAGCGCGACCGGGCACCGCGCGAGCCGCCGCCGGCCGCCCGCAGTGCCCTCCCCTCGCTACAAGCACCGCCGGACTCCCACCCCGCTTAGATGTAGTACATCAGCCCCTCATCGTCGCCCTGCCTCGCCCGCGCCTTCGCCTCCTCCATCCGCGCGCACACCTGCGCCAGCGTCGTCCGGTCCAGAATCTCCGCCATCGCGTCGCGTACCTCGCGCATCACCATCCGCGTCCCGCACAACTGATCGTCCACGCACTCCTCGCACTTCCGGTACGCCGTCTCGCTCGCGCACGGCAGCGGCGCCAGCGGCCCCTCCAGCAGCCGGATTACCGACCCCATCGTCACCCGCTCCGGCGGCAGGCTTAACGAATAGCCCCCGCCCTTGCCCTTCTTACTCTCCACCAGCCCCTGCCGCTTCAGCCCCAGCAGAATCGCTTCGAGAAAATCCTGCGGAATCGACTCCTGCGCCGCCATCCGCGCAATCAGCGTCGGCCCCCGCCCGTAGTTCGCCGCCAGCACGTACAGCGCCCGCAGGGCGTATTGGGTCTTTTTCGACAACGTCCGCATCAGTTCCCCCGCGGCGCCCCCGCCGGCCGGATCCGCGGCGGATTCTTTACGTACTCCGCCACATCCCGCGCCGCCTTCGTCTCAACGCCCGGCTTGCCCAGAAAGCCCAGATCCCGCATCCAGTCCATCATGCGGAACTGCCACGTCCCCAGCGGCATCCCGCCCCGGTCCGTTAACCCGCCCGTCATCCGGGTGCCGTCCGGCAGCGCATCGCCCGGGTGCCGCCCGTTGCCGTAAACATGCAGTTCGATATTCGGCACCCCCTTTGCGAGCATCGCCCCGAAGTAATCGAGCGCCCAGATGGCGTGCATCCGGTCGCCGGACCCGCCCGTGGCCAGAAACGCCGGCGGCACGTTGGCCGGAATCTCCGGGGCTGTCCGGTTCCGCGCAAACGGGCTCGGCCCCGGGTAGATCATCCCCACAAAGTCCGGCCGCGCGGAGACGCCCCGCAGCGGATCCCCCGGCTCGTTCCGCTGGCTCTCAAACTGCGGAAACAGCACCGCCGCGGGCGCGGAAAGCTCCGCGCCGGCCGAAAAACCAACGATGCCAATCTTCTGCGGATCAAACTGAAACTCGGCGGCGTAAGCCCGCACCATCCGGATCGCCTGCAGCGCATCGTTCACCGCGTCCACCTCGGCCACGTAGCCGTCCTTGCGCAGCCGGTTGCGCAGAATCACCGTGTTTACGCCGTAGTTGTAGAAGAACGGAACAAAATCCGCGCTCTCGCCCCCCACGTTCAAGGTATTGTGCCCCCCGCCCGCCGCCAGAATCACCACCGCCCCCGTGTTCAGGTTCCGCTCGACGCGGTGGATCTCCATCGACGGGTTGTGGATGTTGACAATGCTGCTGATCCGCCCCGCCACCGTCTGGCTCATGTTGTAGACCTCGGCTTCCTTCACCCGGTCGGCCTTCAGCAGCGGCGAACCCGCCGGGTAGAGCGGCATCACAATCCCGCCCGGCAGAATCGGCTGCGGCGCGTACGGTCCGTCGCCCACCGGCCCCGGCGCCGGCAATCCCAGCGCCCGCGGCGCCGGCGGCAGTCCCTGCGCCGCCAAAGCCGGCGGCAGCAGCAGCAGCAAAAACAAGCAAACCTGTCTCGTCATCTTTCGACGAGCCTAGCAGCATTGGCCCGCCTACTGCACCCCCAGCCAAGTGTAGAGGCCAATGACCAGAAACACCGCCGCGGTCTTGATCACCGTCATCCCCAGAATCTCCCGATACGCCTGCCGGTGCGTCAACCCCGTCACCGTCAGCAGCGTAATCACCGCTCCGTTGTGCGGCAGCGTATCCATCCCCCCGCTCGACATCGCCGCCACCCGGTGCAGCACCTCGGGCGATATCCCCGCCGCCAGTGCGTTCTGCAGATAGGTCTGCCCCATCGCCCCCAGCGCAATGCTCATCCCCCCCGACGCCGAGCCCGTAATGCCGCTCAGCACATTCGTCGTCACCGCCACATTCAGCAGCGGATCCCGCACCGACGCCGTCAGCCCCTCCCGCACCACCGCAAACCCCGGCAGCGCCGCGATCACCGCCCCGAAGCCGTACTCCGAGCCCGTGTTCAACGCCGCCAGCACCGCCCCGTTCACCGCCCCCTGCAGCCCCGCCGTCACCCCCACCCGGATCCGCCGGAACGCCACCACCCCCACCAGTACAATCGCCGCCACCAGCGCCCCCTCCACCGCCCAGATCGCCGTCAGCTTCTCCACCTCCACCCGCGCCCCGTCCGGCAGCGCCACCGTCCTGCCGTAAGCCGCCGGAATCCACCCCGTCAGCAGCTTGTTCAAAACCCCCACCACCAGCAGCGGCGCCACCGCCAGCGCCGGATGCGGCAGCGGACCCGGCCACTCGGCAACCGGCTCGTTGGCGTGCCCCCCGCCGTAGCCTTCGCCCGCCCGCGCCGCCGCCCGCTGCCGCCACTGCAGATAAGCCATCCCCACCACCAGCACAAACCCTCCGCCGCACACCCCCAGCCACGGCGCCGCCCACGTATCGGTCCCGAAAAAGGTCGTCGGAATGATGTTCTGAATCTGCGGCGTCCCCGGCAGCGCGTCCATGGTGAAGGTGAACGCCCCCAGCGCAATGGTGGCCGGAATCAGCCGCTTGGGCACGTCGGCCGTCCGGAACAGCTCCGCCGCAAACGGATACACCGCAAACGCCACCACAAACAGCGACACCCCGCCGTAAGTCAGAATCGCGCACACCAGCACCACCGCCAGCATCGCGTGCCGCGCCCCGATAAATGCCGTCACCGCGCTGATGATGGACCGCGCAAATCCCGACAGCTCAATGAACTTGCCAAAGATCGCCCCCAGCAGAAACACCGGAAAATAGAGCTTCACAAAGCCCACCATCCGCTCCATGAACAGACCGGAGAACCACGCCGGCACCCACGCCGGATTGGTCAGCACCACCGCCAGCACCGCCGCCACCGGCGCAAACAGAATCACGCTCATGCCCCGGTAGGCCGCGTACATCAACAAACCCAGGGCCAGCAGAATGATCAGAACACTCATGCGCCCCCCCGGTACCGCTCCACCCGCACCCGCGCCGTAATCGCGTGCGCCAGCATGTTCTCGAGCTCGCACTGCCGCGCCGTTACCTCCCCCGTCTCCACGCTCGCCTCCCGGCTCATCCGCTGATACGTGCAGGTCTTCAGAAACTTACCCACCCACACCCCGCCCGTGTACCGCGCCGCCCGGCTCGTCGGCAGGATATGGTTCGTGCCGATCGTCTTGTCCCCATAGGCCACCGTCGTCTCCTCGCCAATAAACAGCGAGCCGTAATTGGTCAGGTGCGCCAGATAGTAATCCACGTCCGCCACGTGCAGCTCCAGATGCTCCGGCGCATACCGGTCGCTTAACTCCACCGCCTCGGCCGCCGACCCGGCCACGTACACAATCCCGTTGTCCCGCCACGCCAGCTCCGCCACGTCCCGCGTGGGCAGCACCGCCAACTGCCGTTCCACCTCCGCCATCGCGCGCCGCCCGAACTCCTCGCTCCGGCAGATCAGGCACACTCCGCTGTTCGGGTCATGCTCGGCCTGCCCCAGCAGGTCGCAGGCCACCAGCGCCGGGTCGGCGCTATCGTCGGCCAGCACCAGAATCTCCGTCGGCCCCGCCAGCAGGTCGATGCCGCAGCGCCCGAACAGCTGCCGCTTGGCCTCGGCCACAAACCGGTTGCCCGCCCCGCATAAGATGTCCACCGGCTCGACGCCCCCCAGCCCAAACGCCATCAGCGCCAGCGCCGGCACCCCGCCCAGCGCGAAGATACGGTCCGCGCCGGCTTTGTGAATGGCGTTGATCGTCGCCGGATACCACCCCTGGCCCTTCACCGGCGGCGTACACGCCACAATCCGCTTCACCCCCGCCACCCGCGCCGGAATAATGCTCATCTGCGCCGACCCGAACATCGGATACCGGCCGCCCGGAATGTAGCTGCCCACCGCGTTCACCGGAATATGCCGGTGGCCGAGAATCACCCCCGGCCGCAGCTCCACCTCAAGCGGCAGCAGCGTCTGCCGCTGCGCCTCGGCAAAGCGCCGGACATTGTCCTGGCAGTACTCCGTGTCGCGCAACGCCTGCGCCGAGAGCCTCCCCACCGCCTCGGCAATCTGCGCCGGGGAAAGCTCAAAGTCGTCCGGGGCCCAGTCATCAAACTGCCGGCTGTAGCGGCGCACCGCGTCCATGCCCTCCCGTTCGAGCGCCAGGAGCATCCGCGTCACCAGCGCCGCCGTCTCGGCATCGTGTTCAAACAGCCGGTGCGTTCCGTCTTTGAGGATCTGCATCGGCATCTATGCTATCGCTTCCCCGCCGCGCCGCCAGCCTACCCCATACCAACCTGCCGCATACTAATCAGTAGTGCTCGACCTCTCCCGCGAACTCGGCTTCCGCTTCGATAACTCCTACGCCCGCGACCTGCCCGGCTGCTACGCCCCCGCCGCCGCCGCCCCTGCCCCCGCCCCCCGCCTCATCGCCTTCAATCAGGCGCTTGCTCGCGAACTCGGCCTCAACGCCGCCGCCCTCGACTCCCCCGTCGGCGCCGAAATCTTCTCCGGCAACTACGCCCCGCCCGGCTCCACGCCCCTCGCCCAAGCCTACGCCGGCCACCAGTTCGGCCACTTCGTGCCCCAGCTCGGTGACGGCCGCGCCCTCCTCCTCGGCGAACTGATCGATACTCACGGCCAGCGCCGCGATATCCAGTTCAAAGGCTCCGGCCGCACCCCCTTCTCCCGCGGCGGCGACGGCAAGGCCGCCCTCGGCCCCGTCCTCCGCGAATACATCCTGGGCGAGGCCATGCACGCCCTCGGCATCCCCACCACGCGCGCCCTTGCCGCCGCCGCCACCGGCGAATCCGTCTACCGCGAATCCCCCCTGCCCGGCGCCGTCCTCACCCGCGTCGCCGCCAGCCACATCCGCGTCGGGACGTTCCAGTTCTTCGCCGCCCGCGGCGATACCGCCAAACTCAAGCAGCTGGCCGATTACACCATCGCCCGCCACTACCCCGCTCTCGCCGCCGAAGCCAATCCCTACCTCGCCCTCCTCGCCGCCGTCAGCCTCCGCCAGGCCGAACTCATCGCCCGCTGGATGCTCACCGGCTTCATCCACGGCGTCATGAACACCGACAACATGGCCATCTCCGGCGAAACCATCGACTACGGCCCCTGCGCCTTTCTCGATACCTACCACCCCGCCACCGTCTTCAGCTCCATCGACCACCGCGGCCGCTACGCCTACGGCCAGCAGCCCTCCATCGCCCGCTGGAATCTCACCCGCTTCGCCGAAACCCTCCTGCCCCTCATCGACGCCGACCCCCAGGCCGCCATCGCCCCCGCCACCGCCGTCCTCGAAGAGTTCGCCACCCACTACGACGCCGCCTGGCTCGCCGGCATGCGCGCCAAACTCGGCCTCCTCGCCCCGCCCGAACCCGCCGACCTCGCCCTCGCCAACAGCTTCCTCTCCCTCCTCGAGACCCACAAAGTGGACTACACCCGGGCCTTCCGCGCCCTCTCCGCCGCCGCCCGCGGCGACGACGCCCCCCTCCGCGCCCTCTTCTCCCATCCCGCCCCCTTGGACGCCTGGGCCCCTCTGTGGCGGGCCCGCCTCGCCGATCCCGCCGCCTCCGCCCGCGCCATGGACGCCGTCAACCCCCTCTACATCCCCCGCAACCATCTCGTCGAAGCCGCCCTCGCCGCCGCCGTCGAACGCGACGATCTCGCCCCGTTCACCGCCCTCCTGGACGTCCTCGCCCAGCCCTTCACCCCCCGCCCCGGCCTCGAACCCTACACCGAACCCGCCCCGCCGGGCAGCGCCCCCTACCGCACCTTCTGCGGCACCTGAGATCCGGAAACCGAACCTCATATTCCTCTCGATCCGGCCGATGAGTTCCGTTTGGAGGAGGCAGCGAGCGAACGGATAGTGTCGGACCCCAATCGATTGCAGTTCCGAAGCGCTCTTCCCTCGCTTGCCCGCCGGGCTGCGGTCACGATGCTTGTGGCCGTGTCGCTCTCTTTTCTGGCCGCAACGATTCTGGGCGGCTTCTTCCTGGTCCGGCAGCTTGGCCAGCATGACGGCAGCGGTTCCTTGTCCGCCGCGGTCGCCCGTCACCAGGCGGCTCTTGAAACCCTGGCCGCTGTTCCAGATCTTCCGCCCCGTGCTCTCGCCCGCGTCGGCCAGCTCCATCCCAGCCTTCTCGGCCTTGTCGTCACCGGCCCCGATGGCCGCGTCCGCCAGCTCTACCGCGCCGCTGCGGTCTCCGCCCCGCTGCCGCGGGCGGAGGACGCCTCCGTCGCCGAACTCGACTACTTCGCGCAGCCCCGGCGGACCGGCCGCCCCTTCCTCTCTGGCCATTCCGGCCCGATTGTTACCCTCAGCGTCCCGGTTCGCGACGCCTCCGGCCATTTCGCCGGGGTGGTGGCGGGCCTCCTCGATTCGCGTCGTCTGCCGGCCGACGGCCCCGTTCCGGCCCCCCTGGGGGAGTTCCTTCTGGCGGCCGGGTTCCTGCTGCTTTCCGCCGGCGCGGCTGCCTGGTGGGCCGGTCGGCGCCTGGCCGGCCCCCTCTGTACGCCGCTGGCCGCCCTGGCCCGGCAGATCCAGCACTACAACCCGGCTGCCCCGGCCGCGTCTGCCGACGAGGCGGACGGTCCGGTCATCGAGTTCGCCGCCGTCCTCGCCGCCTTCCGTCAGTTGACGCAGCGCCTGGTTTTCGATCATCTCCGTTCAAAAGATCTCGTCGCCGATCTCGAGACGCAGTTGAGCCAGTCGGCCAGCCGGCTGGCCAACTCCGAGTCGCGTTACTTCCAGTTACTCGCTCGCACAAGCACGATCTCCTACAGCACCGGACCTACCGGTCTGCTGACCTCCTGGAACGAGGTGTTTGAACACCTGCTCGGGCCTGTGCCGCCCGGGGTGAAGATCCAGCACTGGCTCGATCGGCCCAGCCGCCATCTGTTGCAGCGCGCCGCGATCCGCCAGATGCGGAGCTGCACCGATGTGGCCGAGGTCGAGTTCGCCGTCACCCTCCCCAACGGCGAATCCCGCTGCCTGGTGCAAACCAGCCGGCTCCTGCTCGATGCCCGGAACGGCGTCATGGGCTTTCAGGTCGTCGCCGAAGACGTGACCGAACAGCGCCGCGCCCGCCGCGCCCAGCAGGAGGCGGAAGAGCGTTACGCCCTCGCCGTGCGCGGCAGCAAGAACGGCATCTGGGATTGGGATCTCCGTACGGGTATCGTTTACTACTCGCCGCGCTGGCGGGAGATGCTCGGCATTCCGCCCGGTGCGCCCTGCGAGACGCCGGAAGCCTGGTTGAGCCGGGTTCACCCCGGGGATGTCCGCTCGCTGCGGGCCGACCTGAACTCCTTCCTTCGTCAGGACAATATCGAGCTCTTTGAATCCGAGCACCGCATCCAGCATGGGGACGGCACCTGGCGCTGGGTGATGACCTGCGGGGCGGCCGTCCGCGGAGCCGATGGCCGCGCCCTCCGCATCGCCGGTTCGGCCTCCGACATCACGGCCGGCAAACTGGTCGATCCCCTCACGGGCCTCCCGAACCGGCTCGCCGCCCTCGAACGGCTCGAACAACTCCTCGGCCGGCAGCGGGACGATCCCAGCCGCCCCTTCGCGCTGCTGTTCCTGGACCTCGACCGCTTCAAAATGGTGAACGACAGCCTCGGCCACGTCAAAGGCGACCACCTCCTGCTGGGCGTCTCCCGCCGCCTGATGGCTGCCCTCGATCAGGTTGATGGCGCTGTTGGTTTCGTCGGGCGCCTCGGCGGCGACGAGTTTGTCGTCGTGCTCGATGACGCCCCCGGCGGGCGCATCGCCGTGGCCGTCGCGCAGGCCGTCCAGCGCCAGATGCAGGCTCCGTTCTCGCTCGACGGCTCACTTCTGTTCGCTTCCACCAGCATCGGCATCGCCATCAGCGACCCCACGCAGACCTCTGCCGAGGACCTCCTGCGCAACGCCGATACCGCCATGTACCATGCCAAGAGCGGCGGCCGCGGCCGGTATCGCATCTTCGACAGCAGCATGCGCGCCACAGCGATCGCCCGCCTCTCGCTTGAAACCGACCTGCGCCACGCTCTTGACGATGGTGAGTTCGAACTCTTCTATCAGGCCCAGGTCGATCTCACCACCGGACGCCTGTCCGGCTTTGAAGCCCTGGTCCGGTGGCAGCACCCCACCCGCGGTCTTCTCCCGCCGGGCCAGTTCATCCATGCTGCCGAAGAGAACGGGCTTATCCTCCCGCTTGGCCGCTGGGTGCTCGAGCAGGGCTGCCGCCAGTTGGCCGCATGGCAATCCCGCCTGCCCGCCTGCGGCGACCTGTCGGTCAGCATCAACCTTTCCGCACTCCAGTTCAACGATCCCAAACTGGCGACCCTGGTCGCCGCCGTGCTCGCCGAAACCGGCCTCGACCCCCACCGCCTCCATCTCGAGGTCACCGAAACAATGCTCGCCGCCGATCCCGCCGTCGCCCGGTCGACCCTCGAGGAGCTCTCCGCCATGGGGGTCGCTCTCGAAGTGGATGACTTCGGCACCGGATACTCCTGCCTCGGGCAGCTTCACCAACTGCCTTTCAATACCGTCAAGGTCGACCGCACCTTCATCCAGGCCATGGACTCGCAGCAATCCTCGCAGCAGGAGGGTCGCAAGATCGTCGAATCGATCGTCAACCTGTCCGGCAACCTCGGGATCAGCGTGATCGCCGAAGGGATTGAAAACGAAGACCACTGGGCGCAGCTCGCGCGTCTGGGCTGTAACATCGGGCAGGGCTACTACTTCTCCCGTCCGGTCGATTCGGAAGCCGCCTTCGAACTGGCTGTTTGCCGCCTGAGCCAACCCTGGCCCGTGCCGGCCTCCCTGTCTGCTGATCCTGCCGCACTCCTCCAACTCGAACGGTCGCTGCGGGAGTCCCGCCTCACCCGGCCCTCGCCCCCACGGGAAGCCCAAGCCGAGTAAGATCGGAGGCTTTGGCTCTCGGCCTCGTTTTGCTCTTCTCCTTCATTTCCTCGTATCATCGGGCATGCGTCTCGTCATTGGCCTTCTTGTCCTGCTCGCTGTCTGCGGCAACGCGCAGCTGCGTCCCGGTCCCGCTCGCGGCGCCGGCATGTCGCCCGCGGGCCTCGAAGCCGCCGCGGCCATTTTGAAGGCAGAGGTAGAGGCCGGCAAACTGGGCGCGGCGTCCATCCTCGTCGCCCGCCGCGGCCAGATCGTCCTGCATCGCGGGTTTGGCAAAAGCGGGCCGGGTCGCGGGGGCGCCCCCGTGGCGCCGGATGCGGTTTATCTGCTTGCCTCGATCACCAAGCCCGTCGCCGTCAGCGCGCTGCTGCTGCTGGTCGACCGCGGACAGGTGCGCCTGGATGATCCGGTCGTCAAGTACCTGCCGGAGTTCCGCGCGGCGGACCGCGCGGCTGTCCGGGTCCGCGACCTGCTGAGTCACATCTCCGGTCTGCCCGACATGCTCCCCGAGAACATTGAACTGCGCCGCGCGCACGCCCCGCTCAGCCGGTTTGTGGCCGCTACCATGACGACGCCGCTACTGTATGCCCCGCGTACGGACTTCCGCTACCAGAGCATGGGCACGCTACTGGCGGGCGAGATTGTCGAGCGCGTCACCAAACAGCGGCTGCGCGACTTTTTGCGCCAGGAGGTGTTCGTGCCCCTCGGCATGCGGGGGAGCGCGCTGGGCCTTCCCCCGGGCGTGAAGATTTCCGATACCGTCTGGTGTGACGAAGGGCCCAACCCGAACCGGGCGGACAGCGAACGCTTCGGGCCGAACAGCCCCTACTGGCGGGATATGGGCCACCCTTGGGGCGGCATGCACAGCACGACCACCGACCTCGCTCTTTTTCTGCAGACCTTTCTCGCGCAGGGGATGAGCCGGGGCAAGCGTTGGATGTCCCCGGCGTCGGTGACTGCCATGACCACCGATCAGAACACGCATTTACGGCACCCCTGGGGGCTGGGATGGGCGCTGGGCCGCTCGACCGCCTGGATGTATTTCGGGGACAAAAACTCGGCTCGGACTTTTGGCCACTCGGGTGCCACGGGCACGGTGGCGTGGGCCAATCCTGATCTCGATTTGATTACGGTGATCCTGACCAACCGGCCGGTCTCGGTCGATCAGGGCGCGCTGCTGTCGCGCACTTCGAACGCGGTGCTGGCGGCGGTGGAGTAGCGGTTTGCGCGCATTGACATCCGGGGCGTGGCTCGACACAATCTCCCGTATGAATCTTGCCAACTATCTGACCAGCATCCTCATCTCTCTCGGGTGCGGTATTGTCGGGTTCTTTGCGATCTACAAGCTGTTTGACTGGCTGACGCCCGAGTTGAATTTCCCGGTCGAGCTGGCCAAGGGGAATCTTGCGGTGGCGGTGTTTCTCGCCGGGCTGTTCGTGGGCGTGGGCCTGCTGCTCGGGAGTGCGATCAAGTGAAGCTGCTGGCGGTGGTGTTGCTGGCCGCCGCGCTGCCCGGCGAACTGGCGCAGAGCCTGACGGCTTGGCTGGAGGCGAATCTGGGACGGCCTTACGTGTGGGGCGCGACCGGTCACAAGAGCTATGACTGTTCCGGTTTCGTCTGGAGAATGCTGACCGACAACGGGGTTTTTCTCAAGCGCACGACCGCGCGCAAGCTGTACATGGCCACCGAGCCGGCGGCGCAGCCCGACTTTGGCACCCTGGTCTTTTTCGATGATCTGAAGCACGTGGGTATTCTGCAGGATCGGCGTTCGTTTTTTCACGCCTCTTCGAGCCAGGGGACGATCCGGGCTCCGCTGGCTCCTTACTGGGCGCCCAAGATTGTCGGCTACCGGCGTCTGCCGGTTTCCGGAGACGAGCCGCGCCCTACGCAATAATTTCGCGGATGGGGGCTCCGATATCGATTTCCAGCCGCTTGTGTCCCGGGATCTCCAGTTTCCGCGAGTCGAGGCCCAACTGGTGCAGGACCGTGGCATGGATATCGGTGACATAGTGGCGGTTTTCGACCGCGTGGAAGCCGATTTCGTCGGTGACTCCGTGGGCGATGCCTTTTTTGAGACCGCCGCCGGCCATGACAACGGAGAAGCCGAACGGGTGGTGGTCGCGGCCTTCGCGGGCCCCTTCAACGCCCGGGGTGCGCCCGAACTCGGTGCCGATCACGAGGAGGGTTTCGTCGAGCATGCCGCGTTGCTTCAAGTCGCGGATCAGGCCCGCGATGGGGCCGTCGACTTCGCCGCAGAGCCGGGCGTGGTTTTTTTTGAGCTCGGCGTGGGAGTCCCAGCCATTGGCGTCGGTCCGGTATCCGTGAAAGATCTGGACGAAGCGGACGCCCCGTTCGACGAGGCGCCGGGCGGTTAGCAGGTCCTGTCCGAAGTGCCGGGTATTTTCCTGCTCAATGCCGTAGAGGCGGCGGGTTTCGGCGGACTCGTCCGCGTGGCGGAAGACTTCGGGCACGGCTGACTGCATGCGGAACGCCAGTTCGTAGGATTTGATGCGGGCCCGGACGCTCGAGTCCTCCGGGTACTCGACGGCGTCGAGGGCATTGAGCTGGCCGATGAACTCGAACTGCCGGCGCTGCTCTTCGGGCGTCATGGCCAGTTCGGGCGCGGCGTAGGGCAGGGGGCGCGCGGGGTCGCTGGCGAGCAGGACGCCGTTGTGGCGAGGCCCGAGGTAGTTGGCGCCGTAGGTGCCGGCGCCGCCGAGGTGGGGCGGCGTGGGCGGCCCGAGGACAACGAAGGCCGGCAGGTTCTCGTTGAGGGTGCCGAGCCCGTAGTGCACCCAGGAGCCGATGGACGGGAAGTAGCCCTGGAAGATATGCCGGCCGGTGTGGAACTGCAGTTGCGCGGCGTGATCGTTGTCGGTGGTCCAGACGGAGCGGACGACGGCCAGTTCGTCGGCCATTCCGGCCATGTGGGGCCACCAGTCGCTGATGGCGAGGCCGCTTTGGCCGTGGCGCCGGAAGCCGACCTGGAGGGGCAGGACGGTGGTCATCAGCTTGCGTTCGTTGGCGGTGAACTCGACCACGTTCTGCTTGGTGAAGGGCGCGTCGAGGACGCCTCGATGGGGAGTTTCGGCAATGGTTTTGCCGGCCCATTTGTTCAACTCCGGCTTGGGGTCGAAGGATTCGAGCTGGCTGAGTCCGCCTTCGAGAAAGATCCAGATGACGTGTTTGGCTTTCGCCGCGTGGTGGGTGGCGCCGCGCGCCCGGAGCGCGCCGAGCGCCAGGCCCGTCATTCCCATACCCGTGTCTGCCAGAAAGGTTCGCCGTTTCATCGGATGGTCACAAATTCGTTGCGGTTGAAGAGAGCGTGGATGAGCAGCGCGCGGCGATCCGGGTTGTTGCCGAGGTAGTCGCGGGCCAGGGTGCGTTCGGCTTCCGTGGGGGGCCGGCTGAGGACGCGGAGGAAGGCTTCGCCGGTGAAGTCGGGGGCGGCCGCGAGGCGTTCGGCCAGGCGGCGGGCGTTTTCGAGGCTAAGGCGGCTGTTGGCCAGGGCGAGGGCCTGTTGGGGCACGATGCTTTCGGGCCGGACGAAGCAGGCGGTGGGATCGACGCCGTCGAAGACCTTGAGGAAGGTGAGTTGGGCATCGGGCGTCACGCGGAAGTAGAGGCTGCGCCGGGGCGTATCGGCCTGGGACTCTTCGTGGAGTTCCGGCCCGCCCATGGTGAGGTCGAGGTTTTCGGCGGCGGCGAGCACGGAATCGCGAATGACTTCGGCTTCGAGGCGCCGGGCGGTGGCGGTTCGGGCGCGGTAGGCCTGGCTGGTGACGATGAGCCGGTGCAGCCGTTTCATATCCCAGTTGGAGTCCATGAACTCGGCGGCGAGCCAGTCGAGCAGCGCGGGATGGGTGGGCGTTTTGCCGTTGCGCCCGAAGTCGGCGACGCTGGCGACGAGGGGCGTGCCGAAGTGGCGGAGCCAGATGTGATTGACGGCGACGCGGGCGGTGAGCGGGTTGTCACGCCGGGTGATCCATTCGGCGAGGGCGGTGCGCCGTCCGGTGGAGGTTTTCGGGTAGAGCGGGCCGAGGGGAGTATAACCTTCGGCGGGTTTGTTGAGGGCTTCGATGGCCTGTTCGAGGGCGCGCTTGGCGGCGGCTACTTTGGCGTCGTCGAGTTTGGGGGCGGATAGGGCGTCGGCGAGGCGCTGCTGGGCGCGGAGCAGTTCGGCTTCAGCGGCGAGGGCCGCGGCGCGGCGCTCGGCGGTACGCGCGGCGAGTGCGAGGGTTTGGGCGGTGGGGTCGCCGGGTTCGGCGGCGTATTTGGCGGCTTCGGCGGCGGCGCGGGCGGCGAGGGCTTCGACGTGGGCTCGCGCGGCAGCCAACTCCTTTTCTCCCACCGCGAGGCGCTCTTCGGCCTCGCGCACCACGGTCGCCGGGGGCGGGGGCTCCATGCCGTCGATCCAGTCCGCCAGCAGCGCGATTTCAGCAGAAGTTAGGGGCGGGCCGTTCAACGGCATCCGCGGCAGCAACTCGCCCCGTACCATCCGGAGCAGAGGGCTCTCCGCGCTCCTGGCGACCGCGACGGCAGCACCAAAGCGTTTGCCGCCCGCCATGACCGATTTCGCCGTGGCCACGTTGAAGCCGCTCTTGAGATTCCGCGCCAGGTGGCAGCCGCCGCAGCGGGCTTCGAGCAGAGGCTTCACCTGCCGGTCGAAGTCTACCGCCGGGCCGGCCGGGCGGACCCAGGGAGGGGCCGTCCGCGCGGCATCGCGGCGGGCGCGGGTCCCGGCGAGGTCGCGCGCAATCTCCTCGACGCGGGCCTGAGCGGCGGCCAGAAGAGCGTCGCGCACCTCGGGCCGCAGATCGGGATAGTAGCTGTTCACGGGCAGGGCGACGGGCCGGACGGCGGCAATGCCCGGACCGAGAGCCGGGGGCGTGGCCGGGGAGAGCGGCCGGGATTTATCGGGATTCTTTTCGTCTCCTTTGTGAAAGAGAAAGGTATCGGCGTAGATGGCCGGCTGGAGGAAGGTTCCGGCGGCGTTGGCGAGGTCCGGCCGCGGGGCTGCGTCGAAGACGCGGGCGAGGCCGTCTTTCGCGAGGTCGGCCTGGCCGGGGACGCGGTCGAGCCGGACATCGTGGGGCTCGAAGAAGGCCCGGAAGCGGTAGTAGTCCTCCTGCGAGAGCGGATCGTATTTATGATCGTGGCAGCGGGCGCATTTAAGGGTTAAGCCGAGAAAGCCGGCGGTGGTGCCTTCGATGGTCTCCTGGAGCCAGGCGTTGCGGTTGAACAGGAACCAGTTGCGGACGAGAAAGCCGGTGGCGCGCAGGGCGTTGGGGTCGCCGGGGGCGATTTCATCGGCGGCGAGCATTTCGCGCACCATTTGGCCGTAGCTTTTGTTGGCGTTGAGGGATTCGATGATCCAGTCGCGCCAGCGCCAGATGTGGGGCTGGCTGTTGCGGATCTCTTTGCCGGAGCCGTACCAGTCGCTGTAGCGCCAGATATCCATCCAGTGGCGGCCCCAGCGTTCGCCGTAGCGGGGGCTGGCGAGGAGGCGGTCGACGACGGCGTCCCAGGCGCCGGGGGATTGGTCGGCCAGGAAGGCGTTGATTTCGGCGGGCGTGGGGGGTAAGCCGGTGAGGTCGAGCGAGATGCGACGCAGGAGCGTGTAGCGATTGGCGGGTTCGGCGGACGGGCCGAGAAAGGCGTCGATGGGATGGGCGGCGCCGGCGGGAACGGCGGGCCGGCGTACGGCTTCGAACGCCCAGTGCGTTTTGGCTTCGAGGGAGCCAGTGAAGGGCGCGCCGGCGCGAATCCAGGCGGCGAGGGCAGCCAATTCGGTTTCCGTGAGCTTGGCGCCGCCGAGGGGCATGCCCGGCTCTTTGCGGTGCGCAGCGAACTGATAGAGCGGGCTGGCTTCGGCATCGCCGGGGACGAGGGCCGGGCCGCGGGGGCCGCCGCGCAGCGCGGCGGGGCGAGAGGTGAGGTCGAGCCCGCCCTGCTTCGTTTTGGCGTTGTGGCAGCCGGCGCAGCGGGTCTCCAGGATTTTGACTGGATCCTGCGCCGCGGCCGGGCCGGCCAGCAGGATGAAAAGGGCGCGCCACATGAGCCCTACTATAATCTGAATCGAGGAAGGACAGCGGCGGGCGCCGCACGCAGCGCCCGCCGCTGTCCGCCGGCCTTGGGCTTTGGCGCGGCGAGTGGGGGCGTTTGGTGCAGTTGGCCTGGGTTGAGGCGGCTTGATTTGGGTTCTTCCTGGGTTCTCCTTGGGTTCTATTGGGTTCATTTGGGTACGGAATTTGAAAGAACCAAGTTTGTAACTCCTGATTGTTGAACAACTTCCTGGGTTCTTGCTTCCGCCCGCGGGCGTGCGTGACGCGCGCGTGATATATACACCCGGAGACAGGATGGACCTGGCGCCCCGGCGGGGTTCGACGCCCTGCCGGGGCGCCGGTGGCCGGGCGGATGGCGGCTGCCGGGCCGGAAGGGGCGTTCGGTTGACGCGGCGAAAGGGTTGTTGGCTGGACATGGGGAAAGGTTCTCCGGGATGCTTTGAGGGTGGCATGGCGGCAGGGGGAATCCGGGCGAGGGTATCGTGGAAGCCGCGTGGTTATTGGGGGAAAAAATTCCGATGGGTTGTGAATGGGAGTTGCGCGAGACCGCAGATGGGCGAGTGGGTGGCGGGGCGCGGGCGGACGGAACCGGAGGGTGGACCGGCCTAACCGGACGAATGCTTCCCTGAGGTGCAATGAGTTTTTGTAAAAGCCCGATCTGATGTTTTGTACTTTTTGAATTTTCTGGCGTGGTCTGGCGGAGTAAGCTTGTAAGCCGAGCCGCTTTGATGGCTATTCATGGAGAGATTCCGGTGTCTGTCAGTACAGTACTTCCCGTCCGGGGCTCTTCTCGCTGCCGTTGTTTCCGCCGCAGATGGCGAGTGTCCTGGCGGTTTCGGCCGGAAGCGCGGGGGGCAGCAGAACCGGGCTATTTTAGTAATATACAGGGCTCTGCTTACGTGCCACCCGCAACCACTCTCTATCGGATCGATAGCCCCCCCGATGCCTTTGAAACTCGCGCGCGAAGGGCGGGATCTTCCCTCTCTCGCCAATTTTCAATTCTCGTTTTCACGCTGAGCCCAAAGGGTGCTCGAACGGAGACCTACCGGCAAAACCCAAACAGAGAAAGAGAGGCTTGCGCAGGCGAGCCTGTGACGCGATGGCAATGAAAAAGGGCTCTGAGCGAGAATCCGTAAAGGCGTTGATTTGACGGGCTTTTCCGCGATGCGGCCTTTTGGCTAGACTGTCGAGGTGACAGACAACGATTTCACGAAAATCCTGCAGTGGCCGGGGTACCGGGTCTACCGGCATGAG
>JADCJL010000173.1 GCA_020247055.1 Acidobacteriaceae bacterium
CGACGATCTCGTCTACCGTTTCCCCGGCCTCCAACTTCTCCACAATCAGAGCGCACAGGCCGCTTAGGCGCGGCACCAACGGGCGAGGAACTCGCCCACCCTGCCGGGCCGAAGCGAGTCCGTTGTGCGCGATTCCTCAGAAGCGCACAGGCCGCGCAGGCCCGGCACCAACGGGCGAGGAACTCGGTCCTCCTGCCGGGCCGAAGCGAGTCCGTTGTGCGCGTTCCTCAGAAGAGACGGGAATCCGGGTGCCCGCCAGGCAAGGTTTGCCCAGCATCACGTCCGGGCGAATCTCAATCAGCGAGGGCCCCGTCATGGGGCACCCTCCGCGCCCCCGGCATCGGAAAAATCGCCCTCAGCGAACTGCATGGGTTCGATCACGTGGCCCCGCCACTCGAGGATCTCGAACTCCAGGCCCACCCCCGCAAACCGGGCCGCGATCCCGGAACCCAACCCCAGCCCGGAGTCCGCCCCTTCGTCTAGGCTCTCCCCGTCTGGCCGCATCGTTTCGTCTGGGTTGCTCCTCTCTCCCTCCGGCGGCGTCCGCCGCAACGCGCTCCCAGTGGTACCGGCGCCGGAAAGCCCAGCCTCAGCCCTTCTCCCCGTTCCGCTCCGTCCCCCCGTAGTAACCCTTGTACCGCTTGTAGTAGCCGCCCGCATACCCGTAGTACCCCCCCGGGCTCGCCTTCGGGTTCCAGTCGTTCAGAATCGTCCCGATAATCTTCGTCCCGTCCTGCTGCAACTGGTTCCGCATCGCCTTCGCCGCGTCCCGCGTCGTCTTCCCCGCCCGCAACACCAGAATCACCCCCCCGGCCATCCGCGCCAAAATGCGCGCATCCGGAATCTGTAACATCGGCGGCGTGTCAATCAGCACCACGTCGTACTCCTCCCGCAGCGCGTCCAGCAGCCGGCCCATCGCCGTCCCGTAAAGCAGATTCGTTGCCGACGCCACCCCCGGACCCGCCGGCAGCACCCACACCCCCGGCACCGTCGACTCCGCAATCACCTCGCTCGGCTTCACCGTCGCGTCCAGCAGCAGCGTCGTCAGCCCCCGCTCGTTCCCCACCCCGTAAATGCTGTGCTGCCGCGGCTTCCGCGTGTCCGCGTCAATCAGCAACACCCGCTGGTTAATCTCTGCCAGCGCCGTCGCCATGTTGCTCACCACCGTGCTCTTCCCCTCGCCCGGCCCCGCCGACGTGAACACCAGCGCCTTCGGCCGCCCCTCGCCCTGCAGCCCCGCCGCGTTCTGCCCCGCAAACAGAATACTCGTCAACGCCGCCCGAAAGCTCTCCGCCATCATGCTCGGCTTCTGCTGGTGCACCACCAGCTCCACGCGCTCCGCCAGCGCCTTTCCCGGCGCCTCCCCCAGCAGCCGCTCGTTGTGGATCGCCGCCTTCACCTTCTTGCTAGCCTTCCCGCCGCCCATCACGCGGTCACTCGGAATCACGCCCAACTCCGGCAGGTTCAAATAAAACTGCGCGTCTCCCGGCTCCCGCAGCGTCTTGTTCGCCCGGTCCGTCGTCACCACAAATCCCACCCCCGCAAAGACGCCCGCCAGCAGCCCCAGCGCCGCGTTCAGCGGCAGCACCGGCCGGCTCGGCCGCTTCGGCGGCTTCGCCGGGTCCACAATCCGCACGTTGCTCGCCCGAATCGCCCCCGCAATGCTCGCCTCCTTCACCTTCGAAAGCATCGCCTCGTACAGCGTCCGGTTGCTGTCCACCTCGCGCTTGTAAATCCCGTACTGAATCCCCTTCTCTCCCTCATCGCGCACCAGGCTCGTCTGCTTCGCATAGTCCGCCGCCAGCAGCTTCTCCCGCCGCTGCGCCTCCTCGAACTCGTTCCTGATCCGCTTCAAGATCGCCCCGCGCTCCCGCTGGTACGCCGCGTCAATGGTCGCTAACTGCGGCTCCAGCTTCTGCACCTTCGGGTAGCTCGCCGTGTACGTCGCCTTCAGCTCCGCCAACTGCCGCCGCAGCTCCGTCAGCTTCGTCGAATACTCCCGCAGCGTGGAATCGTTCAGCACATCCGGCAGCGTCTCCGGGCTCGCCGTCTCCGCCATCTCCCAGCGGCTCTGCTTGCTGATCCGCTCCGCCGTCGCTGCCGAAAGCCCGCTCTGCAACTGCTTCAGCTTCTCCTCGCTCACGCTCGCCTTCTCCTGCGTAAACAGCAGCCCGCTCTGCCGCGCGTAAGCCTGCAGCATCTCCTCGCTCTTCTCGAGCTTCACCTTCATCTCGTCCAACTGCCGCGACAACCATTCTCCCGTCTTCTGCGTCTGCTGCCACCGCGCTTCCATGTTCTGCTCTATAAACTCATTGGTCAGCGTGTTCGCGTAGTCGCTCGCCAGTTGCCGGTCCGTACTCTCCACCAGCACTTCCACAATGCGCGTCTGTCCGCTCGCCCGCACCTTCAGGTTGTTCTTCGCCATCCGCAGCGCTGCGGCGTGCGTGTCGTTGCTCTCCTCTTCCGGCAGGTTCAGCGCCCGCCGCCACGCGCTCACGCGGTCCCCTTCCTGCTCAATCTGCCCGGGCTTCACCACCTTCAATTTATTGCTCACGCGCTCCAGCAGGCTATCGCTCTGCAGAATCTTGATCTGCGTCTGAATGTCCATCATCGCGTTGAAGCCCTGCCCGTTGGCAAACTGCTGCACGGACCGCATGTTCAGAAAGTCGTTGTTGACGTCCTGCACCTCCAGCAGCGCCTTCGCCTGGTACACCGGCGTCATCGGCAGCGTAATCAGCACCGCCAGCAGCAGCCCCAGCACGCTGATCAGGATCACCGTCCCCTTCCGCCGCTGCAGTACGCGCCAGTATTCGATTAACCCCGGTCCGTCCTGCTCCTCCTGCCCCGGCTCTGGGCCCGCTGCGCCGTAACCCGGCGGCACGACGTATCCCCGGTACTGCACCCCCGGCTGCAAATCAACAATCTGGGGCAACGCCTTCTGTTGTGGGTGTTCCATCGCTTACCGCCTCCAGATCAACATCCCGGTCGTCAACGCAATGGCCGACTCCGCGGTCCGCGCCAGCACCTTCTTGCTCGTGCTCGACGGGACAAATAGGATGTCGTCGCTCTTCATGGGCACGTCCGGCGCCTTCCCTTTCAGAATCGCGTTCAGATTCACGGCAATCTCAATGCGGTCGTTCGTCCCGTTCCGCCGCAGAATCTTACACTCTCGATCCGCCGGCTGAGGCCCAAACCCTTCCGCCATGCTCAGCGCCTGCAGCACGGTCACGTTCTCGCGTTCGGCCAGCGTAAACCCGCCCGACTTCTTCACGGTCCCCACCACGTACACCATCTCTGCCTTCGGCACGGTGATCACGTCAAACGGCTGGATCAGCAGATTCTCTTCCGGGTGTTCCGCGTTCATGATTCCTTTCACACTGACCTCGGCGACCGAGAATTCCCCCGACGGATCCCCTTTCGCCGAAGCCAGCGGTATCGCTCCGTACTGTTTTTTCCGGACGATCTTAATGGTGTACCCCGCTTCCGGCTTAAACCCACCCGCCTGCGAGATCACCTCGAGCAGAGTTTTTCTGCCCTGTAACTGATGCACCCCCGGAGAGGTGACTTGACCCAAAATCGAAATCGGCTGCGAGCGATATTCGGTGACCATCACGGTCACCTGCGGCTCTTTCACGAACTGGCGCAACTTTTCCACCAATTCCATTTCAAACGCTTCGATAGTTCTCCCCCCCGCGCGCACCCGCCCAATCAAAGGGAGATTCAAAAATCCCCGTAAATCAATCCGGTAAGGTTTATCGGCAGCGGCCGCGGTACTCCCCGCGCCAAACTCTTCGAGGTCGAGCACCCGAATCACGATCTGATCATCGGGCCCCAAAGTATAAAGCGCCGCCGGCGCCGGCTCCTGCGCCAAACCAACGCCCAACGCCAACAAGAAACCGAAAGCCAAACCCCGCATCCCCCCCCCAAAAAAACCACCCCCACCGCGTTGCGCCGGGGCATCGAGCCCCGGCGCAACGCCGGCAGCTAACCCACGCAACGCATCGGCCGCCCAACCAGAAACTCCGCCAACCAAGGAGCCAGAAGCCATCCCCCGCCTCCACCCCCAACTCACGCCTCCACCATCCGGCTCAACCGCGCCACCTCTTCCCGCAACGCTACCAACCGGACGTCCAACTCCAATACCTTCCCCTCAATCGTCGACGGCTGCATCAATCCAAACATCGCGTCCCGCGCCAAATCACTCACGCTCCGCGCCCCGCGCGACTCGCACAACCGCTTCAACTGGTTGTACTCCTCATCGAGCAGCCGTATGCTCACAATCTTCGTCCGGCGCTTAATCATCGGCATGGTTCAATCCAGTCTCTGTCCACTTCCACCGCAACCGCCCGCTGCAGCGTCTCAATGTTTACCACCACGCGATCGCGCCCGTCGGCTGACTGCAAAATTCCCTCTACCCCCATCCACGCACCCTTCCGCAAACGCACCCGCTCCCCCTCTTTCAAGTACGGCCACGGCATCGCCATGCCGCCCTCTACCAACTTCCGCATCGCCGCCATCTCGTGAACCTCCACCGCACCCACCACCTGCAGCACGCCCGGCGTCGAAATCACCGGCAGCGTCCGCCCGCCTTCCATCTGGCAAAAGACGTAACCGCTAAACAGCGGCTCCTCCATCACCTTCACCCGGTCGCTCCACCGCCGCTTCGTCTCGTACGTGGGCAAGAAACATTCGATCCCGCGCACTTCAAAATTCGCCGCGCAGCTCTTCTCCCCACGGCTCTTTACCCGCACTGCATACCAATCCTGCGAAAACATGACAGGCTTCGCCCCTTTCAGTCCCATCATTCCGGTCGCATGGGTAAACTGAGGTACTCTCTGTTTTAGCCGCCTCGTATGGCATCTGTCAATCAAATTCCCTAGGCCAAATTGCGCATTTGTACTACTCCTCCTACCATGAAACGCTTAGCCGGACTCCTGTTCTCTACCCTATCCATAGCAGCCGCTGCCGCTATCTTGTTCATAGTTGGTCCGGATAAGCCCGGCGACACCAATACGGATCCGCTTAACCCTTTTCTCTGGGCCGATGCCGCCGAATCAGAAAACTCTGAAACGAAATTTCTCGAAGCCGCCCGCCTCGCCCCCCACCAACCCGCCATCCTGATCCGCGTCGCCAACTTCTACGTCGGCCGCGACGACTACCGCGGCGCCCTTCCCTATCTTCGCCGCGTCCTCTCCCTCACCCAGGCCTACAACGGCATCGTCTTCAACTACTACCTCCGCGCCGGCGTCCCACTCGCCACGCTGATCCCTTCGGAACCCAAGCAATCCGCCGCTTTTCTCTACCACCTCATGGCCAATCAGCACCCCGAAGCCCCCACCGTCTGGCAGTCCATCGACAAAGCGCCCAAAGTCGATCCCGATCTTGCCCGCAATTGGGTCAACTATCAGTTCTCCAATCGCCGATACCTCGACGCCAATGCCGTCTGGAAAAAATATGGGCCGTTCGCCGAACCCTCGCTCCTCGATTGGCGCTACACCCCGCACGATCACGTCGAAGTAACCCGCAATCCGCTTACTCTACGCTTCGACGGGACCTTCAACTCCGACTTCCGTCACGTCACCCGGAACTACATCCTGCCGCCCGGCCGTTATCTCCTGAACGTAGATTGGGAGTCAGAGCGAATCTCCACCAACGAAGGGCCTTTCGTCCAGGTTGCCGACCAGGCGCTCGCCCCTCTGCTGGGCACGAATCCGCGTGTGACAAATCATGTCGATTTCGCAATCTCCGCCGCCAATCCCGTCGCCCCCGTCACGATAATCCGCCGCCCTTCCATGAAATTCGACAACAAAATTCAGGGCACCCTCATCATCCACAAAATCGAAATCACCCCGCTCGAACGCGGGGCGTCTGCTCAGTGAATCTGCACGAATTCCGTCGCCGCCATCTTTTTCAACTGCCCGCACGCCGCGTAAATATCCCGCCCTCGCGGCTTCCGCACAAAGCACGGCAGCTTCTCCATCACCGCCGCGTGGAACGAAGCCACTGTTTCCTCGCTCGGCGTCGCATACGGAATCCCCGGACCCGGATTCAGCGCGATTAAATTCACCTTCGCCCGGATATTCGCGAGCATTTTCGTCACTCGTTTCGCATCCGCAAGCGAATCATTCACCCCGCCCAGCAGCACGTACTCAAACGTGATGTGCTCCCGCGGCTTCAGCGGAAAAGCCCGGCAAACCTCTAATAAATCAGCCAGATGGTACTTCCGCGTGATCGGCATGATCTCGCGCCGCTGCTCCTCCGTCGAAGCGTTCAAAGAGATCGCGAGTTTTGGACGAAGATTTTCCTTGCCTAATTCCTCAATTTTGGGGATAATCCCTGAAGTAGAAATTGTCATCCGGCGCGGCGAAAATCCAACGCCTTTATCGTCGCAAATAATTTTTGTCGCTTTGATGACATTTTTCAAATTTAAGAGCGGTTCGCCCATGCCCATCATGACAATGTTTACGTGCTGGGACTTGGGATCGAGCCCGTGCTTACTACAAATGTAGAGCACTTGGCCGACAATTTCGCCGGCCGTGAGGTTCCGCTCAAGGCCCATCTTGGCCGTGAGACAAAACTGGCAGTCCACCGGACAGCCCACCTGGGACGAAATGCAGAGGGTATCGCGCCGCTCATCGGGCATGAGAACGGTCTCGACCGTCTTCCCATCTGCAGGCAAAGAAAGGAGATAGCGCGTCGTCCCATCTGCGGACGTATACGTTTCGCTCGCCGTCAGGCTCCCGATGGCCAGCCCTTCCCGCATTGCCGCGGGCAGCGCCGTAACGGCCTCAAGGCTCTCGACGCGCTGCCGGTACAGAGCGTCGTACAGTTGTTTGGCCCGGAATGCCGGGGCCCCGCCCAACGCCCCCTGCAACTCCGTCAAATCCATTCCCAGCAACATCTTCCCTCCAGATTACCCCAACCCCGGCACCCCACCCAATCCCTTCGCCGTCGTCACCCCCCGCACAATCGCCTGCCCCACCACATCCGCCGCCGCCACCCCCAGCGCGCTCAGGTTCACCGTCTCCTCCCCCAGAGACAGCGCAATTACAATGTCCCCGTCGCTCATCGTGTGCCCCGGACTCAACGCCCGCAGCACCCCCGCCTGCGCCATCCGCGCCAGCCGCGTCGCCCCCACTTTGCTCAACTTTGCGTTGGTCGCCACCACCACCAACGTCGTATTCCCCCCCGTCAATCCGCCTTCCCTGCCCCCGCGCATCAACAACTCCGTGTCCACCAGCTCCGTGCTCGATGGCGAATGCCGCGCCCCCGCCACCAACCGACCCGTCCGCGGATCCCGCACATCCCCAAACGCATTCACCACCGCCAGCGCCGCCACCTTCACCTTCCCCATCCCGTGTGACGCTACGCCCACCCCGCCCTTCATCGCCTGGCCCATCCCCAACAACTTCCCCACCGTCGCGCCCGTCCCCGCGCCGACGCTGCCTTCCACCACCGGCCCCGCCGTCGCCGCCGCCGCGGCCGCCGCCCCCATCTCCCGCGTCGGACGCACGTCGCTCCGCCCCATCCGCAGGTCAAACAAAATCGCCGACGGCACAATGGGCACCCGCAACTCGCCCACGGCAAACCCCACGCCCTTCGCCTCCAAATAGTTGCGCACCCCGCACGCCGCCTCGAGGCCAAACGCACTTCCCCCCGCAAACACTACCCCGTGCACGAGGCCCGTAACATGCATCGGGCTCATCGTGTCAAACTCCTGCGTCCCCGTCGCCGCCCCGCCGATGTCCACCCCGGCTACCGCCCCGCCCTCGCACAACACCACCGTGCAACCCGTCAGCGCCTCATAATCCGACGCATGGCCCACCTTAATCCCGGCTATCTCAGTCATCCCTCCAGAGTGGCATAAGCCGCCTGTGCTAGCATCGAAACGGATGCTGGACTGGCTCAAATCGCCCTTCCTTACCTTTCAAGAGTTCGTCCTCCTCGCCGGCCGCGCCACCGTTAACGTCGTGCGACGCCCGTTCTACGGCCAGGACCTGTTCCTGCAAATGGACACAATCGGCGTCGGCAGCCTGCCCATCACGGTTCTCATCGGTTTTTTTTCTGGCGTAATTATGGCGCTCCAAATGTCCCGCGCCCTCTCCCAATACGGCGCCACCGGACAGGTCGGGCAGATCACCGCCATCACCCTTGTCCGTGAGATGGGCCCCGTGCTCACCGCGCTCCTCATCGCCGGCCGCAACGCCTCGGGCATCGCCTCGGAGCTGGGTTCAATGAAGGTCTCCGAGCAGATCGACGCCATGCGCGCCCTCGGCACGGATCCGGTCAAGAAGCTCGTCACGCCCCGGCTCCTGGCCATGTGCGTCACCCTGCCCCTGCTCACGATCATCGCCGACTTCGTCGGCATCGTCGGCGGTTACATGGTTGCCGTTCCGCTGCTCCGTCTCACCACCGGCTCCCAATACTGGAACAACGCCTGGCGGTCGCTCGAGTACAACGACATCGCCCAGGGCCTCATAAAACCGCTGCTGTTTGCCTTCATCATCGCCCTGGTCGGCTGCCTTTACGGCATGCGGACAACGGGCGGAACGCAGGGCGTCGGGCGCGCGACGACCCAGGCCGTCGTCGTCGCCAGCGTCTGGATTTTCATTGTCACAGCGCTCGTTACGCGCATCTTTGTCAACCTCTGATGGCCCGCAACGAAGCCAGTGCGCCCCGCTGCATTCTCAAGTTTGAGGACGTCTCGCTGCAGTTCGACCAACCGAGACCGGCGCTCGACCGCGTTTCGTTCGAAATCTGGAGCGGCGAAACTCGCATCATCCTCGGCGCGGCCGGCTCCGGCAAAACCGTCATGATGAAAATCGCCCTCGGCCTGCTCAAACCCACAAGCGGCCGGATCTCCGTGATGGGACAGGAGGTTACCCACTTCGACGAGCGGCAGTGGTACGACGTTCGCTCCCGCATCGGCGTCCTCTTTCAGGAGGGCGGGCTGTTTGACTCCCTCACCATCGAAGAAAATGTGGCCTATCCGCTCCTCAACCAGGCCCGCTTCATGACAGCCGGCAAAAAACCAACGCTCGACTCCGTCCGCCCCGATGTGCAGGAAGCCCTCAATTTCGTCGAACTCGGCAACACGCTAAATAAATTTCCTTCCGAACTTTCCGGAGGCATGCGCCGCCGCGTCGGCATCGCCCGCGGCAGCGTCGCCGACCCCGACCTCTTTCTCTACGACTCGCCCACGGCCGGGCTCGATCCGATCACTGCCAACACGATCATCACCCTTCTTATCAAAGACCGCGAAATGCGCAATTCGACGGCGGCCATCATCACCCACCGCTTCCAGGACGGGCATCTGATGGCGAATTTTCGCTACAATCCGGAGAAGGAATGCCTGGAAAAACTGGCCGCCGACTCCCCCATCCGTGAGAAAACTAAATTCATGGTGATGAAAGAGGGTCGCCTGGTTTTTGAAGGTTCCGAAGCCGAACTCGACGCCTGTTCAGACCCCTACATCTCCAAATTCTCGATGCACCCGGCAAGAAAAGTCTCGTAAACACACCGATATGCCATCCGCTAGCAAACTCTCTTGGGCGCAACTTCGAGTCGGGGTAATGGCGTTTGTCGCGCTCGCCATCCTCTTCGTGCTGGTGTTTCTTCTGACCGGAAACAAGAGCCTGTTCAGCAAAGAGTTGATGGTATACACCCTGCTCGACGACTCGGCGGCGATCACCGAGGGTTCCGCCGTTCGCCTGAACGGAATTTTGATTGGAAAAATTTCGAAGGTCGGCCTCAGCGGCGAAAACACGCCGAACCGGATTATCCGCCTGGAACTGGCGATTGACGAGAACAAGATCGGTTCGATTCCGGCGGATTCGATCGCGGCGGTCGGGGCGGAGAACCTGCTCGGCACGAAGTACATCAACATCAAAAAAGGGAAATCGGCGACGCCGATCAAAGCCGGCGGAGAGTTGAAGAGCCTGGACACCCGTGAATTTCAGGACCTGGTGAACGCGGCTTATCCGTCGCTACAGTCGCTGCAGAAGATCGTCGAACGCGTGGACAACATCGTCGGGATGGTGGAGAAGGGGCAGGGCTCGATCGGGAAGCTGCTTTCTGATGATGAGTTGTATACACGGCTGGTCAGCACGGTGGCCGAGGTGCAGAGCATTACGGCGAACCTGGGCAGCGGGCGCGGGACGATTGGTAAGTTACTGAACGATGATGCGATCTATGAAGAGCTGCGGACGACTCTGAAGAAGACCGATGCGGTGATCGAAGACCTGCAGGCGGGTAAGGGCAGCGCCGGGAAGCTATTGAAGGACCCGGCGCTTTACGATGAGACCAAGCAGACGATTGCCGAGATGCGGAAGACGATCGACGGGATCAACCGCGGCGAAGGCACGGCCGGCAAGCTGATGAAGGACGAGGCGCTGTACAAGAACCTGAACCAGCTGGTGGTGCGGCTCGACGCGGTGGTGGAGCGGCTGCAGAGTGGCCAGGGCACGATGGGGCAGCTGATGGTTAATCCGCAGCTGTATGAGTCGATGAACGGCACGATGAAGGAGATGAACTCCTTCATGAAAGACTTCCGGGCCAATCCGAAGAAGTTCCTGACGATTCAGCTCAAGCTGTTCTAATGCCGCGCCGGTTAGTGGTGAACGCCGACGATTTCGGGTTTACCCGAGACGTGAACGCCGGGATTATCGAGGCTTACGAGCGGGGCATTTTGACCGCGACGACGCTGATGGCCGAGGGGGAGGCGTTCGAGGACGCCGTACGGCTGGCCGGAGAGCACCCGGGGCTGGACATCGGGGTGCATCTGACGCTGGTGGGGATGCCGGGGCTGCCCGCGTCGCTGGCGAGCTGCACGACGGCGGTGTACAGCGGCCAGCTGGACGTGTACGAGATTTTTGCAGGGCAGGTGCGGAAGGTGCTGGCGGCGGGGATCCGGCCGACGCATGTGGACACGCACAAGCATACGCATCTGCTGCCGCCGGTGCTGCGGGCGGTCTGCACGGTGGCCGAGGAGTTTGGGATCGGCTGGGTTCGCTCTCCGGGCGATTTTCCGTTTTCCTACGGCCGGAAGGGATTAGTGAGCCGGGTGATGGGGTGGCGCCGGCGGGCGATGCGCCGGACGATTGCGGAGGCGGGGCTGCGGACGACGGACGCCTTTACGGGGTTTGCGTGGACGGGAACGTTCACGGAGAAGGACCTGGCGCGGCTGCTGCCGGCGCTGCCGGAGGGGGTGACGGAGTTGATGTGTCATCCGGGCCGGCTGGGTGGAGAGTTAGAGGGCGCCAACACCAGGCTGAAGGCGAGCCGGGTGCAGGAGTTGCGGGCGCTGACGCATCCGGCGACGCGGGCGGCGGTGGAGGCGGCGGGGATTCGGCTGGTTGGGTTTCGGGAGTTATAAGGGCATGAAAACATTAATTTTGGTGGCATTTGCGGCAATGATGATTCCGACGACGAAGGTGGAGAAGGTAGTGGAGACGCTGCACGGGGTGGAGGTGGTGGACCCGTACCGGTGGCTCGAGAATCAGGAAGCGCCGGAGACGCGGGAGTGGCTGGCGGCGCAGGAGAAGTATGCGCGGAGCTGGATTGACGGCGCGCCGCGGCGGGCGGCGATCGCCAAGCGCGTGGAGGAGCTGATGCGGGTGGAGACGGTGTCGTTCCCGACGGTGCGGAAGCAGCGGGTGTTCTACACGCGGCGGGCGCCGGAGCAGAGTCAGCCGGTGTTGTACGTCAGGGAGGGACTACAGGGCAAGGAGCGGATGCTGGTGGACCCGAACGCGCGGGGCGGGAGCATTTCGGTATCGCTCCTCGGGGTGAGCGCGGACGGGACAGTGCTGGCGTATGGGCTGCGGAAGGGCGGAGAGGACGAGACGGAGGTGCAGCTGCTGGACGTGGCGACGGGTAAAGACGTGGGGGCGCGGCTGCCGCGGGGCCGGTACATGGGCGTGGAGATTGCGCCGGACAACCGGACGATGTATCTGTCGAAGTTTGAGGACCAGGGGCCGGCGGTGTACCGGCAGCGGGAGGGGCAGGCGCCGGAGCGGCTGTTCGGCGACGGGTTGACGGCGCAGAACATTATCGGCATCGAGCTTTCGCCGGGCGGGAAGCGGCTGCTGTTGACGGTGCTGCTGGGGTCGGCGGGGAGCAAGGACGAGGTTTATCTGATGGACCTGGCTTCCAAGCAGGTGACGACGGTGAACAAGGAGATTGACGCGCGGTTCCGGGGGGCGTTTGCGGGGGAGGAGACGATTGTTTTTACGACGGATTGGAAGGCGCCGCGGCAGCGGGTGTTGACGGTGCCGGCGGGGGCGCCGGAGTTGGCGAAGGCCCGGGAGATTGTGCCGCAGACGGCGTGGCAGCTGGAGGGCGTTTCGCTGGTGGGCGGGCGGATTGCGCTGCAGTATCTTGAGAACGTGCAATCGAAGATCAAGTTAGTGGACTTACAGGGGAAGTTAGTGCGGGAGCTGGCGGCGCCGGGGCTGGGCACGGCGACGAATCTTTACGGAGAGTGGACGAACGATCTGGCATTTTTGAGTTATAACTCGTTTTATCAGCCGAACACGATTTACTCGTACGCGGTGGGCAAGGGAACGCAGACGGAGTTTGCGCGGGAGCGGGTGCCGGTGGAACGGGTGGATGTGAAGGTGGAGCAGGTTTGGTATACGTCGAAGGACGGGACGAAGGTGCCGATGTTTGTGGCGCACCGGCGGGACCGGAAGCTCGACGGGAGCAATCCGACGCTGCTGACGGGTTATGGCGGGTTTACGGTGACGATGACGCCGGGGTTTTCGGCGCTTTATGCTTGGTGGATTGAGCAGGGCGGGGTGGTGGCGCTGCCGAATCTGCGCGGGGGGAGTGAGTTTGGAGAGGCGTGGCATCAGGGCGGGATGCTCGCTAAGAAGCAGAACACGTTTGACGACTTTATTGCGGCGGCGGAGTGGCTGATTGCGAAAGGGTACACGCGGCCGGAGAGGCTCGCGATCCGGGGTGGTTCGAACGGGGGGCTATTGGTGGGGGCGGCGATGACGCAGCGACCGGAGTTATTCGGGGTGGTGAGTTGCGCGGTGCCGCTGCTCGATATGGTGCGGTATCACTTATTCAAAGTGGCGCGGTTCTGGGTGCCGGAGTACGGGTCGGCGGAGGACGCGGCGCAGTTGCGGAATATTTTGAGTTACTCGCCGTATCAGAAGGTAAAAGACGGGGTGAAGTATCCGGCGACGATCTTGATAACGGGGGATGCGGATACGCGGGTGGATCCGCTGCACGCGCGGAAGATGGCGGCGCGGCTGCAGGCGGCGACGGGGTCGGGGCGGCCGGTGATCTTGCACTACGACACGGAGGGGGGGCATACGCAGGGGTTGCCGCTGGGTAAGCGGGTGGCGAATCTGGCGGATGAGTTGGCGTTTTTGACGCAGCAGTTGGGGTGGGAGTAGGTAGTGGCGGCGGTGGCGCGGGGCTCAAGGCCCCGCGACGCCGCGGTGGGGGGGAGGGCAAGTACGGACGTCACGAACAGTAGTGCAATTGTTGACCCTAGGGGATTGACGGCAAAAATGGCTGAGCGATCTCCGCTATGCGAGAAATAGACCAGCCCCATACGGCTGGTTCGCAGGCGCGCCCGAGAGCCATCAGTCCAGATACGAGACTGAACCATTGGCGGCATAGGCGGATATTGGAGAGCAATGCGTTGTAAGGTTCTTGATCAAAATGGGCGAAGGCAGCGGGCCGAGGGGCCGTCAAACCACAGGGTGGCAAGGCTGTCAATGGTTCTTGCATTCGCCGGAGGTAAGCGGCGAGAATGTTCCAAGGAATGCCTTAAGCTTCGCCAGCGCACTGTCTGTTGAGGCCAAGTCACACTCCCAAATCACCAGTACCTCCCAGCCTAATGCGAGCAGGTCTTTTCGAGATGATTGGTCACGTTCCCGGTTCCGGCGAATCTTCTCCACCCAATACTCTCGATTGCTTATCGGTACGCGGCGGCCCCGTCGGCACTGATGTCCATGCCAAAAGCAGCCATGCACAAAAATCACTTTGCCCCATCTTGGCAAGGTCAGGTCCGGTCTTCCGGGCAGGTCAGCGCGGTGTAATCGGAACCGGAAGCCCAACTTATGAATCATTCGACGAACCGCCATTTCTGGTCTGGTGTCGCGGCTCTTTACGGACCGCATGATGTCACTCCGACGCAAGGAATACTACCTTAAGGACGAAGATCGATTCGAAGGCTCGGATCAGTCTCTACTTGATCCACAATTTCATTGTATCGCGTAACTACCTCGTTGACAGCGTCCCGCCGACGCTCCCGCGCAAACGAACTCAACTCATATAGGTTCAACGCGATAAACTGTTCAATCTCGAAGATGTCGATCCGGTCAGCTATCCCAGCGTTCGCCGCAAGGCCCTCCGCCACAGCTACTCCTCCTTTACGAGTCACCACGACCGCACGAAGCCCAGCATCAATGTTGCTTTGACAATCTCGGATCATGGACTCGGACGGCGCGTTCGTCACGTGAATCGCCACATCCTCGATTAGGAAATCCGCGGCTCGGCTCGTCGGTGCATCGGCCGTCGAAAAGCTGTAATGCACCAATTCCCGGTTGCCGAGGGCGCAATCAAGTTTAGCCCCCACAAGATGCTGCATCATCGCCCCTGCATATTGAACACCCGGCGATTCCCTTTGGCGCGCATCAGCCTGTTCTATGACGTTACGAACCATAGTTCGCAGGCTACGGGAGGCGTCTAGCGAGATAAGAAACGGCTTCGCAGCAAAGAAATCGCGGACCCGGCCGATCCAGAACTCCTCAATTTGATCCAAATCGGCAAGTCCATCGGCAAATAGACCATTTAAGAAGGCACAATACTCCTTCATATTTTTCATGCTGCCACGTGACGTTCGGCCTCCCTCTTTCGCCAGCACTTGATCAATACCGTGCCGTCGCAAAATCGCCTGAACGGCAGACTTTCCTAGCCCCAATACTTGACCATCGCTTTTCGTGATTAGCTTTGCGTCGTCGAGGGGCAGTCCATCCTTACGTGCATGGTCCGTCACGACCAGCGCCACGGAAAGGCCACCCTTTGTCCGAAACGCTTGGTTGCTCGCGAACGCCCGAAGTTTGTCTGGAAGCATCTATGCGACGTCCTGGGCCAAGGCTGGTTGGGTTTGCACAATAGGCTCCAAAATATTGTGTGCCAAGAAGCGTACAACTGGCACAGCCACGCCATCGCCCGCCACATGATAGCCGTCGTTATACCTGTTCGGTAGAGGGTACTCATCCGGCAAACCCATCAGCCTTGCTGCTTCTCGGACTGAAAGGAGTCGAGATCGAATCTTTTCTCCATCAACAAACAGCAGGACCTGCCGACTCGATCCGCCACCCGGCGTTCGGAGGCATCCGGCAATGTCATCGAAACGAACTTCGGCGCGCTGCCGCCGGATGCCGAGTTCCACTCGGGTCCTCTTATAGATCGCCCCCACTTGACGTGCTCCACTCCGTTTTGCGGACTCCACGCGTTCACGGTGCAGCGGGCCCATCAGCGAAAGGAGCCGATCAGTCTCGTCCGGGGTGTGCCAATCCACTCCTGTGGGTTCTGCCTCCAAGAGGTCAAGTAGACGCGCCTTCCGCGCTGCAGGAGCGGGGAGCGTCCACCAAATCCAGCGTTTCTTTACACTTGTCGATAACCGTCCATGGGCCTCGATCAAGCTACGAGAGTGCCAGAATTCCGTGGGATGCTCCACGGTTGTTTCACGAGGAAGCACCAACCCATCGCGAACCGCTATCAAAAACAGGCGTGGTCTTGACTGAGGCAGGAAATGTACGGCGTCTACAATTAAGGCTCCAAAGCGATAGTGGGCACCAGCCAAGGTATCAGCTAGGCTGACGAAATCTTTACCGTTGTTTGCCGTTAACGTACCGCAAACATTCTCTAATACAACCAGATCGGGCGCCCGATTCTCCCGCTTGAGCATCTCGATCTGTTTCCAGAAGCTCCAGAAAGCGCCTGAGCGTGCCCCATTGATACCAGCCCCATTGCCAGCCAGTGAAAGATCTTGACAGGGGAAGGATGCCCAGGCCAAATCCGCCACACCTCGGAAGTCCTCACTCCGCAAGCTACCGACATCCGCCGTTACGACGTGCTCACTACCCCAGCAATGACTGTAAACCGCTGTCTTGAGTGGATCGATGTCATTGGCCAAACGGCACTCCCACGCTGGACCAAGACCGGCCCGCGCCATCCCGCCTCCGCAGAAGAATTCAAAGTACGATGGCATCCTGCCCTCTAGTGTAGAGACTTCTCGGGCATTTTCGTCAACCGCTGGCTGGCTCATACCAAAATCGATTCCGGGAAACAGCAGTTGCTGCGGCACAGAAGGCATATCGGCATTCGCGATCTTCCCGTGATCCTCTCCTTTTTGAACAAAATATCCACTACAGATTGTTGAGGCATCGGCAAGGGACCGGTCTGGCAAGCTTCACGAGAGACAGCACTGCGCGAAAAGCTTTGCGCAAAAATCTTATCGTGGAGGGCTAACCCCGGAGTTGCAATCAGTTGAAAATACAACAATGGATTCCGGATTTCAGGAATGCCGGAGACCCCATGCGATATGGGCTTCCCCATCTCGAGGGCTGCTAGCGGATGGTGATTGGCGATCAGCACCACACTGGTGACGAATTGCGTGGTATTCCGCATACGGCTCACGGGGCGACCGGGCAGGATCATCCTGGGCGGACAAATTGCAGCATTCCCATCACTCACACAAGGGCCGTGTTCGATTCGTCGAGCACAAAGACGCCACGATCATAAGGGCTAAAGAAATACGCCATGCAAGAGCCCGGGTAGTGGCGGCCAGTGTAATCTTATGCGTTTCAGTGATTCACCGTGTGATCATCGGCATCGCAATCGAAAGATTTGACCGTCTTACGCATGGAAAGATCACAAAGGTATGTTGCCGTGCTTCTTGCGCGGAGTGGCGACCTTCTTGTTCTCCAGCATCCGCAGGCCGCGGATCAGCTTGGCACGGGTCTGGCGGGGCTCGATCACCGCGTCGATGAAGCCGTTCTCGGCCGCGACAAAGGGCGTGGCGAAACGCTCGTTGTAATCATCAATCCTGGCCGGCCGGCCCGCCGGGTCGTCGCGGCGGGAGAGAATGTTCACCGCTCCTTCCGCCCCCATCACCGCGATCTCGGCCGAGGGCCAGGCGTAGTTCAGATCCGTCCGGAGATGTTTGGAGCCCATGACGCAATAGGCGCCTCCATACGCCTTGCGCGTGATCACCGTGATCTTGGGCACCGTCGCTTCGGCATACGCATAGAGCAGCTTCGCTCCATGCTTGATGATGCCTCCCCACTCCTGCTCCGTGCCGGGCAGAAAGCCGGGCACATCCTCAAACGTAATGATCGGGATGTTGAACGCATCGCAGAAGCGGACAAAACGGGCGGCCTTCGTCGAAGAGTTGATGTCGAGACAGCCGGCCAGCACCGCGGGCTGGTTGGCGACAATGCCGACGCTACGGCCGTCGAGGCGGGCGAGCCCGATCACGATGTTCTGGGCGAAATGCTCGTGCACTTCGAGAAACTCGCCGTCATCGACCGTCAGGCGGATCGCCTCCTTGATGTCATACGGCTGGTTCGAGGCGGCGGGGACTAACGTGTCGAGTTCGGGCGCGGCGCGGTCGATGGGATCGGTCGACGGGAGCTGGGGCGGGTCTTCGGCGTTGTTCTGGGGCAGATAGCGGAGCAGTTCGCGGATGTGGGCGAGGCACTCCTGATCGGAGGGGGCGAGGAAGTGGGCGACGCCGGAGCGGGAGTTGTGCGTCTGGGCGCCGCCGAGGTCCTCCTTCGAGACGTCTTCGTGCGTCACCGTCTTGATGACATCGGGGCCGGTGACGAACATGTGGGCCGTGTGGTCCACCATAAAAATGAAGTCCGTGAGGGCGGGCGAGTAGACGGCGCCGCCGGCGCAGGGGCCCAGGATGGCCGAGATCTGCGGAATGACGCCGGAGGCGATGGTGTTGCGGAGGAAGATATCGGCGTAGCCGCCGAGCGAGAGGACGCCTTCCTGAATGCGGGCGCCGCCGGAGTCGTTGAGGCCGATGACGGGGGCGCCGTTCTGCAGGGCGAGATCCATGATCTTGCAGATCTTTTGGGCGTTGGTGGCCGAAAGGGAGCCGCCGAAGACGGTGAAGTCCTGGGCGAAGACGTAGGCCAGGCGGCCGTGGATGAGGCCGTAGCCGGTGACGAAGCCGTCGCCGTCGATGACCTGGGCGTCCATGCCGAAGTCGCGGCAGCGGTGGCGGACGAGTTGATCGAGCTCTTCGAAGGTATCGGGATCGAGGAGGAGGTGGACGCGTTCGCGGGCGGAGAGTTTGCCTTCGGCGTGCTGGCGGGCCTGGCGTTGGGGGCCGCCGCCGGCGAGGGCCGCGGCTTGGCGGCGGCGGAGTTCGGCGACTCGGGCGTTGGCTTCACGATCTGGTGGCATGAAACGATCAGGGTAACACTGCGAGGCGGATGGCCATGTCGAGCGCGGCTTCGAAGCTGCGGGTGGAGGCCTGGCCTTTCCAGGCGATGTCGAAAGCCGTGCCGTGGTCGACGGAAGTCCGGATGATGGGCAGGCCGAGGGCGATGTTGACGCCTCCTTCAAAGTCGAGGAGTTTCGATGGAATGTGGCCCTGGTCGTGGTACATGCAGACGATGGCGTCGAACTTCTGGCGGCGGACGGCGAGATAGAAGAGCGTATCGGGGGGGAAGGGGCCGTCGACGTTCCAGCCCTGGGCGCGGGCCCAGTCGACAGCGGGGCGGATTTCGTCGATCTCTTCGCGGCCGAACAGGCCGTTTTCGCCGGCGTGGGGGTTGAGGCCGGCGACGGCGACGCGGGCGTGGGGCTTGAGGCGGCGGACAGCGTGCCAGGTGAGTTCGATGATGGTTTGGATGCGGGGTTGGCGGCAGCGGTCGATGGCTTCGCGGAGCGAGCAGTGGGTGGAGACGTGGGTGACGATTAAGTCCGGCGAGGCGAGCATGATCGTGACGTCGTCGCTGCCGCAGAGTTCGCCGATGAGTTCGGTGTGGCCGGTGAAGCGGGGGTCGGAGAGTTGGGTGGCCTCCTTGTTCATGGGGAGGGTGACGAAGGCGGCGATGTCGCCGGCGAGGGCGGCGCGGGTGGCGCGGATGACGTATTCGCGGGCGGCGTGGCCGGAGCGGGCGTTGATCTGGCCGGGGGTGAGGTCGGCGTCGGCGAGGAGTTGGGCGTCGAGGATGTTGACGGGGCCGGGGGCGTAATCGGCGGGGCTGGCGATGGGCCGGAGGGTGAGTCCGAGGTTCAACTGTTGGTTGAGCCGGGCGAGGGGGGCGAGGTCTCCATAGACGACGTAGGGGACGGGGATGCGACCGGCGTGGGCGGCGAGGAGGAGGATTTCGGGGCCGACGCCGGAGGAGTCGCCCATGGTGATGCCGAACAGGGGGGAGTTCATGCGAAGAGTTCCTTTACCTGTTGTACCAGCGTGGGGGGGCCGAAGCCGCCGGCTTTGGTGACAAAGATGAGGGGCGAGTGGGGGGAGCGGCAGGCGGCGACGCCGGGGAGGAGTTCCGGCAGGGGTTCGAGCGTGGTGACGCCGAGGGTTTGCCAGAGGGCGCGGGCGGTGTCGCCGCCCATGATGAGGACGGCGTCGGGATGGTGTTGCTGGATGTAGTCGCGGGCTTGGGCGGCGAGTTCGTAGGCGGCGGATTCCGGGTTGGTCCGTGCGAGAGGCGTCGTCAGGACGGGGCTTTCGGAAAGTTCGGACTGGCGGCGGGAGTGGGGGTGGAGGCTGCCGCAGAGGACGAGCCATTGTTTGAGTTGGGGGCGGGGGGCGGGAGCCTGCGGGGGAAAAGCGTGGAGGCGGGCCCAGTGGGAGAGGAAGCCGGCGGGTCCGGCGAGGGTGGGGAGATGGGGAAGTTGGGCGAGGGCGGCGGCCCAGGCGGCGAGGTCGTCGTTGGTGGCGGCGTCGGCGATGGCGAGGGGGGGGAGGGGTTCGGTGAGTTGGTGGGGGTGGGTGAGGAGTTTGGCGGAGGGAAGGAGATCGAGGAGGTTCGAGGAGCGGACGGGCTGGCGGGGGTCGGCGGCGAATTCGGTGAGGTGGACGGGGGTGCCGTGGACGTGGAGGATGCCTTGGTGGAGGGTGCGGCCGACGGCGGGGTAGGCGGGGAGGTAGAGGACGGGGGCGGGCAGGGCGCTGAGTTCGGCGGGGATGTTGCCGCGGAGGGTGGAGTCGGTTTTCTTGTAGAGGGGCGCGGGGGCGGCGGCCCAGGATTGGAGGAGGGCGTGGGCTTGCGAGGGGGTGGCGTGGCGGGTGTTGGTATCGACGATGAGGACGCCCTGGGGGAGGGCGGCGGGTTGCGGCGAGAGGGTGACGGTGGCGGCGAGGCCGAGGGTGGCGAGGAGGGAGCCGCATTCGAGGGCGCCGGTGGAGTCGTCGGCGAGGACGAGGCCGCGGGAGAGAGGTGGCATGGGATTGATTGTTCCACGAGCCGAGGGGGGCAGCAGTTGCTAGGCTGGGAGAAGCGTGTTGGATTTTGTTTATCTTTTGGGATCGCTGGCGCTGCTGCTGACGGCGGCGAAGTATTTTGTGGAGGGGATCTCGGCGATTGCGGAGGCGCTGGGGGTGCCACCGCTGGTGATTGGGATGACGGTGGTGGCGTTTGGGACGAGCACGCCGGAGTTGGTGGTGAACACGATGTCGGCGGCGCAGGGATCGACGGATCTGGCGTTTGGCAACATCGTGGGGGCTTGTTTGGTGAATGTGGGGGTAGTGCTGGCGGTGACGGCGCTGTTGGCTCCGCTGCGGGTGCAGTCGGCGTTGATCACGCGGGAGTTGCCGATGTTGTCGTTGACGGTGGCAGCGGTCGTGGTTTTGGGGAGCGACCGGTTCCTGGACGGGGCGGCGGGGAGCGTTTGGACGCGGGCGGACGGCATCGTTTTGCTGTTGTTGTTTGGGGTGTTCCTGTACTACACGACGCGGGGGGCGCTGGCGGCGCCGCGGTCGGATCCCTTTCTGGCCGATGTTCGGGACGAGGCGGCGGAGGTGAAGAAGAGGCCGTTGTGGGTGGAGATTGGGTTTACGCTGGGGGGCTTGGCGGGGGTTTCTTTCGGGGCGGACTGGACGGTGGCATTCGCGGTGCAGATTGCGCGAGGAATGGGGGTATCGGAGGCGGTGATCGGGCTGACGATTATCTCGGTGGGAACGACGCTGCCGGAGTTGGCGACGTGTGTGCTGGCGGCGCGGCGGGGGGATTCGGACCTGGCGCTGGGCAACGTGGTTGGGTCAAACATTTTCAACCTGTTATGCATTGGCGGCTTGGTGAGCGTGATCCGGCCGATTCCGATTCCGGCGGGAGGCGAGGTGGATCTGCTGGTGATGGCGTTTCTTTCGATCTCGGTTTTGCCGTTGGCGCTGCGTGGGCGGCGGGTGATCAGTCGAACGGAAGGGTTGTTTTTGTTACTGGTATACGCAGGGTTTTTGGTGTGGCGTCTTGGGGAGGTTGGGCGAGCGCAGTAGGCAAGTGGTCATCTGGCCTGCCGGGGTTCTTAGCCCGGGCGATGGGCCGCGGACGGGAATCGGTGTGGTGGTTCTGCGCAGGCGGCGTGTCCGGCGCACTACGGAAGTTGGGGTAGGAGCGCACCCGCGATCTGCAGCGCCACCTCTTTCCCCTTCTCGCCGACCTCCCCCACCGGGCCCACGCAACTCGGACAGCCGGCCTCGCACGGACAGGCCGCAATCAGGTCCCGGGCGGTCTCTACCAACCGCTGTTGCTGCCGGAACAACGGTTCGCTCCCGCCCATCCCCCCGGGATAGTTGTCATACAGATAAAGATTCGGCTCCCACTCCCGCAGCCCTCCCGTCGCATCCTCGGTCAACGTAACGGCCAAATCCCGAGGATCACACATCAACAACAGCGCGCCCACGGCCCGTAACGCATTCCCAAGGCCCACTAAGCCATGCTGCTTCTCCGTCGGTGTGTACCCGGCAAACTCGGCCAGAAACGCCGCCGGGAAATGCAGCCAGAACGACGTCGTGTGCATTTCCTGCTCCGGCATCGACAGATTACCCGCCCCAACGTTTTCGAGCGTGTAGAACTTTACCTTCTTGAAGCCGACAATCTGCCGGTTCACACGCACCTCGCCCCACAAAGCCTGCCGCTCCTGCCCAAACTCATTCAGAATTTTTACCTGCGTGTAATCGATCGCATCCGTGAAATAGTCACAATCCACGGCCCGCACATACGCCTTCCGCCCCTCGTAGTCGAATTTTTCCACCTGAAACTGACGCGCATCGTGCAGATAGATCGCTTTCTCATGAAGCGTCGTCAGAGCCGAAGGAAAATCGACCTCCGCAATTACCGTATTCTGCCGCGTTACATCGATCACCACAAAGTTATCGCTCGTCACCGCCCGCAGCGACACCGCATCGGCCGGATAAGTATCCGAAGTCCAGTGCCACGTCGGCCCGGAGTGGTGCAACAACCCCAACTCCTCGAGAAACCGGCACATCTCGCCCGTCTCAACCGACCCGAACCGCTCCCCATCCCGAATCGGCAGCTCAAACGCCGCGCACTTCATGTGGCTCAGCAGAATCTCCAAATTGTTCGGATTAATGTGCGCCGATTCCGGCGGACGCCCGAAAAAATACTCCGGATGCTCCACAATGTACTGATCAAGCGGCGCGCTCGAAGCCACCAGCACCGCTATCGACAACCGGCCCCGCCTACCGGCCCGACCCGCCCGCTGCCACGTCGAGGCGATCGTACCCGGATAACCCGCCATCACAATCGCATCGAGCGAACCAATATCCACCCCCAACTCCAGCGCGTTGGTCGCAATCACCCCCCGCACCTCGCCCGACCGGATCTGCTTTTCAATCTCCCGCCGCTCCCGCGGCAGATACCCGCCCCGATAACCACTCACACGCCCCCGCAGCGCCGGCAACCGCTCCGCCGCGTCCTTCAGATATTTCGTCAAGACCTCCGTCGCCAGGCGGTTGTTGGTAAACACCAGCGTCTGCTGCCCACGATCGAGAAATTCAAGCGCAATCCGCCGCGACTCGTGTAGATAACTCCGCCGGATTCCCAACTCCCGATTCACCACCGGCGGGTTGTAAAACACAAAGTACTTCTCCGCCTGCGGCGCCCCGTTCTGATCGACCAGGGAAAACGGTACCTCGCCCAAGGCTTCGGCCAACTCCCGGGGGTTGGCAATCGTCGCCGAACAGCAGATCAATTGCGGCTTCGAACCATAAAACTCGCAGATCCGCCACAGCCGCCGCAAAATGTTGGCCAAGTGCGAACCGTATACTCCCCGGTAGTAGTGCAGTTCATCGATGACAAAGTAGCGTAGATTTTCAAACGCCTTGGCCCACTTGGTGTGGTGCGGCAGGATGCCGCTGTGTAGCATGTCCGGATTCGTGAACACGACGTTGGCCCGCTCCCGAATCGCCCGGCGGGCGTCCGACGGGGTGTCACCATCGTAGGTGAAGGCTTTGATCGGCAGACCCATGGCGTCTACCGTGCGCTGGAACTCTTGTAGCTGGTCCTCGGCCAAGGCCTTGGTCGGAAACAGGTACATCGCGCGCGCCCCCGGCTCCTCGACCAGACGGTTGAGCACCGGCAGGTTGTAACATAGCGTCTTGCCCGAAGCGGTGGGCGTCACCACTACCACGTTTCTTCCCGCCGCTACGTGCGCAAAAGCTTCCGCCTGGTGCGAGTACAGCTCTCCGATGCCTCGCTGCGCCAACGCCCCCCGCAGCGCCGGCGTAACCGCCTCCGGCACCGCCGCCGTGACCGCGTCCCGGGCGGGCTGGTGCTGAATCGAGCGGATCGGCGAGTTCTCCGCCGCCATCCACTCCTGAAAGCGAACCACCGCTCCGTCCAATCCCGAAGGCCGGTTCAGCGAAGCAGTGGGATCGGGAAAGCCTAAAGTAAGGTTCATACGTGGGGTTTCGCTTTAGTTTCGCCGAAACCGCCACCGGAAACAAGACGATTATTTGGCGCGGATGAACTCGTAGCGTTCCAGCGTCGCCGCGATGGCAAAGGGACGCCGCGCCGCCGCCGGCTCGGCCGGCTGCATTCCCTGGTTCCGAATCACCTTTCCCATGCAGCGCAGGCGCACCGGGTTTCCCGCCATGGCACTCGGCAGCGTCACCAGGTACTCAATCGAATCGCCCACGGGCATCTCCGCTTCGGAGGTGAACAGCACTCCGCCCGAACTCATGTTACGCGTCTCTCCCGCGCGCGAGATTGGTTCGCTGCCCGCTCGTACTAGCTCCAACGGCAACTGAATCTCGAATCGTTTGGTTTTTCTTTGTTCGCTCACAGCTTCTCCAGACTAAGGCTAATTGCCTAGAACGGTCAATAGACCGAGTCCCAAAGTTATGTTGCTTTCGATGCAGTACGTTTTTAGGATTTGCCCTAGACTACGACAGAAAATGCCACCGCCGCCGGGGTTGCTACAATCAGTGTCTGGGTTCCCTTTGCGCGCCATTCTCCGTATCGCCTCCGGTATCGGCCTCGTGATTATCGGGATTATCGGCCTGATTTTGCCGGTTATGCCCGGCTGGATCTTCCTGATCCCCGGCTTGGTGATCCTGGCGGACTACTTCCCCCCGGTACGTCGCCTCGTGGATTGGGCCAAAGCGAAGATGGAGCGTGTCAAGAATTCATGATCGATCGCATCACCGTCCACGGTGCCCGCCAGCACAACCTACGCAACATCAGCGTCGAGATACCCAGGAATACCCTTACCGTCATCACAGGACTTTCGGGTAGTGGCAAGTCCTCCCTGGCCTTCGACACCATCTACGCCGAAGGCCAGCGCCGCTACGTCGAAACGCTCTCCCCCTACGCCCGCCAGTTCCTCGACCAAATGGAGCGCCCTGAGGTCGATTCCATCGACGGCCTTTCGCCGGCCATCTCGATTGAGCAGAAAACCACCAACCGTAGCCCCCGCTCCACGGTTGGCACCGTCACCGAAATCTACGATTACCTCCGCCTCCTCTACAGCTCCATCGGCGTTCCCCACTGTCCCAACTGCCACGTTCCCATCGCGGCTCAGTCCACCGCCCAGATTCTCGACCAGATCATGAACCTGCGCACCGACGAGCGCGTCATGATCCTCGCGCCCGTCGTCCGCGGCCGCAAGGGCGAGTACCGGAAAGAGCTCGAAAAGTACCTCCGCCAAGGTTTCGTCCGGGCCCGCATCGACGGCGAACTCCGCTCGCTCGACGAGGATATCCCCCTCGACAAGCGCAAGAATCACTCGATTGAAGTCGTCGTCGACCGCCTTCTCGTCAAACCCGGCATTGAAAAGCGCCTCGAAGCCTCCATTGAAACCGCCATGAAACTCGCCGACGGCCTGGTCGTGGTGGCCATCGTCAACGGCGAAGAGCGCATGTTCTCCAAAAAGCTCGCCTGCCCCGATTGCGGCATCAGCGTGCCCCTGCCCGAACCCCGCAGCTTCTCCTTCAACAGCCCCTTCGGCGCCTGTGCCGCCTGCAATGGTTTGGGTTCCAAGTGGAGCTTCGATCCGGACAAGGTCATCCTCGACCCCGCCAAGCCGCTGCTCGAAGGCGGCCTCGGCGCCGCCTCGGGCACCAGCGTCATGAACCACCGGCTCGAAGAGGTGGCCAAGCGCCTGAAGATCAATCTCGCCAAGCCGTTTGACGAGTTACCGGCGGCCACACAGAAACTGTTGCTGCACGGCGGCGACAAGTTCCCGGGTATCCTGAAGATCCTCGACGGCATTTATGCCGACGCGGGTCCGGGTTACGCGGAGTTACTCATGCAGTATATGTCGCCCATCCCCTGCCGCGAATGTCAGGGGCTGCGGCTGAAGCCCGCCTCCCTCGCCGTCCGCGTCAAGAACGTCTCCATCGCCGAACTCACGGCCATGCCCGTCGCCCGGGCTCTCGACACCGCCCGCGCCTGGCAGTTCGGCGAACGCGAGACGCTCATTGCCGGGCGCATCCGCGAAGAGATTGAGAACCGGCTCGCCTTCCTGCTCGCCGTCGGCCTCGACTACCTCAGCCTCCACCGCTCCGCCGCCACGCTGTCGGGCGGTGAGGCCCAGCGCATTCGCCTCGCCACCCAGATCGGGTCGAAACTCCGCGGCGTTCTTTATGTGCTCGACGAACCCTCCATCGGCCTGCACCCCCGCGATAACGAACGGCTGCTCGAAACTCTTTTTAAATTGAGGGATTTAGGGAATACCGTCCTCGTCGTCGAGCACGATGAGGATACCATCCGCCGCGCCGATTACGTCATCGACCTCGGCCCCGGCGCCGGACGCCTCGGCGGCCACGTCGTCGCCGCCGGTACCGCCAAACAGGTTGAGCGCAACAAAGAATCGCTCACCGGGCAGTACATCAGCGGCAAGCGGACCATCCCCGTCCCCACCGTCCGGCGGCCCGGCAGCGGCCAGAAAATCGTCATCGAAGGCGCCTGCGAAAACAACCTCAAAGATGTCACGCTCGAAATCCCCCTCGCTACCCTCACCGTCGTGACCGGCGTCAGCGGCTCGGGCAAATCGACGCTGATCAACGACATCCTCTACCGCTCGCTCGCCCGCCAGGTCTATGGCTCCCGCGCCGAACCCGGCATGCACCGCGCCGTGCGCGGCGCCGAACTGATCGACAAAGTAATTGAAATCGATCAGTCTCCCATCGGCCGCACCCCGCGCTCTAACCCGGCTACTTACACCGGCCTATTCGCCCCCATCCGCGACTTATTCGCCATGTTACCCGAATCCCGGGAGCGCGGTTACAAGCCCGGCCGTTTCAGCTTCAACGTGAAAGGCGGCCGCTGCGAAGCCTGCCAGGGGGACGGTCTCAAGCGCATCGAAATGAACTTCCTGCCCGACGTCTACGTCACCTGTGACGTCTGCCGCGGCAAACGCTACAACGCCGAAACGCTCGCCGTGAAGTTCAAGGACCACTCGATTGCAGACCTGCTCGGCGCCACGGTCGAAGAGGCGCTGCCGATCCTCGAAAACTTTCCGCCCATCTTTCAAAAGCTCCAGACGCTCCACGACGTCGGCCTCGACTACATCCACCTCGGCCAATCCTCCACCACCCTGTCGGGCGGCGAAGCGCAGCGCATCAAACTCGCCAAGGAGCTCAGCCGGCGCCAAACCGGCAAAACGCTCTACATCCTCGACGAACCCACCACCGGCCTTCACTTTGAAGACGTGCGCCGCCTGCTCGACGTGCTGAATAAGCTCGTCGACCTCGGCAACACCGTCGTCATCATCGAGCACCATCTCGACATCATGAAAGCCGCCGACTGGATCGTCGACCTCGGCCCCGAAGGCGGCGAGCGCGGCGGCACGATTGTCGCCACCGGCACCCCGGAGCAGCTGCTCCGCAACAAGAAAAGCCACACCGCCCGCGCTCTCTCGAAGGTGCTGCCCGCATGACGGATCTCCCCGCTCCCGCCCCCTCCCGGGCCCCCTTCTGGGGCTGGGCGGATGTCTTCTTGACGCTCGGGGCCATCCTGCCGGCCTTCGCCCTGACCGCCGGCCTCCTTCTGCTGGCTTTCTTCCTGCTCGACGTCCGGCCCACGCCCGTCCAGTCGGCCATGCCCTCGCAGTTCCTGGCCTATCTGCTCTGGCTTGCCGCGGCAGCCTACTGCTTCCGCCTCCGCCACAAGCAGCCCTTCTGGCAGAGCCTGGGCTTCACCCTCCCGGACCGCCCCTGGCGGTTCCTCGCCTACGGTCCCCTGCTCACGCTCTTTGTCGGCGCCGCCGGCTGGGCCCTCCAGGCCAAAGAGGTCAAAATGCCGCTGATCGATCAGCTCCTGGCCGACCCCATCCAGCGGATCCCCTTCTTCCTGTTCGCCGTCACCTTCGGCCCGGTCTGCGAAGAGCTCTTCTTCCGCGGCCTGGTGCTGCCGGTCGCCGCCCGCAGCTTCGGCCCGGCGGCGGCGCTGGCGCTCACCAGCGTACCGTTTGCCCTCATCCACGGGCCCCAATACTCCTGGAGCTGGCAGCATCTGCTCCTGTTGACGGTCGCCGGTCTCGTCTTCGGCTGGCTGCGCCTGCAGTCCGGCACCGCCGCCGCCACGCTCACGCACTGTACTTATAATCTTGCAATGTTCGGAGGCTTCATCCTGAATGGTCGAAACAATTGAATGGACAGCGGAAGGGGTGGTCATGATCGACCAGACCCGCCTGCCGCGCGAAACGGTCTTTGTCACCTGCCGCAGCTACGGCGAGGTGGCCGACGCGATTAAGACGATGATCATCCGCGGCGCCCCCGCCATCGGCGTCGCCGCGGCCATGGGCGTCGCCATCGGCGTCGAGCGCAGCGAGGACGATTTCGACCTCATCTGCTCCACCCTCGCCGCCACCCGCCCCACGGCCGTCAATCTCTTCTGGGGCATCGAGCGCATGCGCCGGCTCCACGCCACCCTCGCCGGCCAGTCCCGCGCCGAACTCGCTTCCGCACTCATCGCCGAGGCCCGGCGCGTCAAGGACGAAGACGTCGCCATCTGCATGGCCATCGGCTCCCACGGCGCCCCCCTCGTGCCGGACGGCAAAACCGTCCTGACCCACTGCAACGCCGGCGCGCTCGCCACGGCCGGCTACGGCACCGCGCTCGGGGTGATCCGCGCCGCCGTCGCCGCCGGCAAAAAGATCGACGTCTTTGCCGACGAGACCCGTCCGTTCCTCCAAGGCGCCCGCCTCACCGCCTGGGAGCTGCAGGAAGACGGCATCCCCACCACCCTCATCACCGACAACATGGCGGGCCACTTCCTCAAGTCCGGCCGTATCGGCTGCGTTGTCGTCGGCGCCGACCGCATCGCCGGCAATGGCGACGTGGCCAACAAGATCGGCACCTACGGCGTCGCCGTCCTGGCCAAGGAAAACGGCGTACCCTTCTACGTCGCCGCGCCCATCTCCACGCTCGACCTCACCCTCTCGAGCGGCGACCAGATCCCCATCGAAGAGCGCTCCTCGAAAGAGGTGACCGAAGTCTACGGCGTCCCCGTGGCGCCCGAAGGCATCGCCGTCCTGAACCCCGCCTTCGACGTCACCCCGAACCGCTACGTCGCCGGCATCATCACCGAGAAGGGGGTGGCTTACCCGCCCTTCACGGAATCCCTGGCGCGCTTGGCCAACAGCTAAAAGCGAACAGGCCCTGAGCTTGCGCCCAGGGCCTGTTTCCTTGCTTTCGCAGCGGGACTGGTTTAGTAGTCCATGCCGCCGGGGCCGTGATCGTGACCACCCGGAGCCGGAGCCGGCTTCTTTTCGGGGATCTCGCAGATCATCGCTTCGGTGGTCAGCATCAGGGCGCTGATCGAAGCGGCGTTCTGCAGAGCCGAACGGGTCACCTTCGCCGGGTCGATAACGCCCGCCGTCAGCAGATCCTCGTACTCGCCAGAAGCGGCGTTGAAGCCGAAGCTGGAGGTCTTGTTCTCACGAACCTTCTCGATGACGATCGCGCCTTCAAACCCGGCATTGCCGGAGATCTGACGGATCGGCTCCTCGCAGGACCGCTTGATGATGTCGACGCCGATCTGCTCGTCGCCGGGGACTTTCAGACCCGCCAGAGCCGTCGCCGCCCGCAGCAGCGCAATGCCGCCGCCAGGAACGATGCCCTCTTCAACGGCCGCCCGCGTCGCGTGCAGCGCGTCTTCGACGCGAGCCTTCTTTTCCTTCATCTCGGTCTCGGTCGCCGCACCGACCTTGATCACCGCCACGCCGCCGGCCAGCTTCGCCAGCCGCTCCTGCAGCTTCTCCCGATCGTAGTCGGAAGTGGTGTCTTCGATCTGGTTGCGCAGCTGCTTGATGCGGCCCTCGATACCAGCGGCATCGCCCGCGCCGTCGATGATCGTGGTGTTGTCCTTGTCGATCGTGACCCGCTTGGCGCGGCCCAGATCTTCAAGACGAACGCCCTCGAGCTTAATCCCGATGTCTTCCATGATGGCCTTGCCGCCGGTCAGGATCGAGATGTCTTCGAGCATCGCCTTCCGGCGGTCACCGAAGCCAGGAGCCTTCACGGCCGCGCAGTTCAGCGTGCCGCGCAGCTTGTTCACCACGAGAGTGGCCAGCGCTTCGCCTTCCACTTCCTCGGCGATGATCAGCAGCGGACGGCCGCCCCGGGCCACCTGCTCGAGCACCGGCAGCAGATCCTTCATGTTGCTGATCTTCTTCTCGTAGATCAGGATGAAGGGGTCTTCCATCACGACTTCCATCCGGTCCGCGTCGGTGACGAAGTACGGGCTCAGGTAGCCGCGGTCAAACTGCATGCCCTCAACGGTCTGCAGTTCGGTGTTCATCGTCTTGGACTCTTCGACCGTGATGACGCCGTCCTTGCCGACCTTCTTCATCGCTTCGGCAATGATCGTGCCGATCGTCGCGTCGCCGTTGGCCGAAATCGTGCCGACCTGCGCAATCTTCTCGTCGTTGGCCACCTTGGTCGCCATCGACTTCACTTCGCCGATGCAGACCTCAACGGCCTTCTCGATGCCGCGCTTCAGCGCCATCGGGTTCGCGCCGGCCGCCACGGCCTTCACGCCCTCCCGGTAGATCGCCTGCGCCAGAATCGTCGCCGTCGTCGTGCCGTCACCCGCGATGTCGGAGGTCTTCGAGGCCACCTCGCGCACCATCTGCGCGCCCATGTTCTCGAGCGGATTCGAAAGCTCGATCTCCTTGGCCACGGTCACGCCGTCCTTGGTGATCGTCGGCCCGCCGAACTTCTTCTCGAGCACCACGTTCCGGCCCTTGGGACCGAGGGTCACCTTCACCGCGTCAGCAAGCTGATTCACCCCGCGCAGGATGGCCTGGCGGCTATTTTCCGAATAAACAATCTGTTTTGCAGCCATGTCTGTTAAACCTCGTTAGCGTCCGTTACTACGCGATCACGCCCAGGACTTCGTCCTCGCGCATGATCAGATATTCGTTGCCGTCAACCTTGATGTCGCTGCCGGAATACTTCCCAAACAGGATGCGGTCGCCAGCCTTCAGTTCGAGCGGCACAACAGAGCCGTTGTCCAGACGCTTGCCATTGCCCACGGCAACAACTTCGCCTTCCTGCGGCTTCTCTTTGGCGCTGTCCGGAATAATGATTCCGTTCAGAACGGTCTCTTTCTCTTCAATTCGTTTCACGACAATGCGGTCGTGCAGTGGTCGGATGTTCATGTTTGTGTCCTCCAAAACTACCGATCCCAGTATTAGCACACTCGACCCAGGAGTGACAACAACTTTTTATATCTTATTGAAAATAAAAGAGAAATTTTTCAGAAAACATTGGGAACGCCAATTCTCCCGCCATTATCTGACAGACTCACGCTGAGATTTACTTTAGGCCCGTAGAGTGATACCCTGGCAGCACCATGGCCCATCTCGACCCCGCCTCCCTCCGACAACTCGTCGACGCCGGTTCCGTTGAAACCGTCGTCGCCGCCTTCACCGATCACTACGGTCGACTCATGGGCAAACGCTTCGACGCCTCCTTCTTCCTCGACTCCGTCGCCAACCACGGCACCCACGCCTGCAACTACCTCCTCACCACCGACGCCGAAATGCAGCCCGTCCCCGGCTACCGCTTCGCCAACTGGGAACTCGGCTACGGCGACTTCCACCTCCTGCCCGACCTCAATACCCTCCGCCTCACCACCTGGCAGCCCCAAACCGCCTTCGTCCACTGCGACGTCGACCACGTCGCCGTCGCCCCCCGCTCCATCCTCAAAAAACAGATCGCCGCCGCCGCCAACCTCGGCTACCACGCCATGGCCGCCTCCGAACTCGAATACTTCGCCTACCGCCAAACCTACCGCGCCGCCCACGAACAGGACTACCAGAAACTCGACCCCCTAAGCTGGTACCTCGAAGACTACAACCTCCTCCAGGGCAGCCGCGAAGAGTTCTTCACCGCCGCCGTCCGCCGCCACCTCCGCCTCTCCGGCATCCCGGTTGAAAACTCCAAGGGCGAATGGGGCCTCGGCCAGCACGAAGTCAACGTCCGCTACTCCGACATCCTGTCGATGGCCGACAACCACGTCCTGTTCAAACAGTGCCTCAAAGAGATCGCCGAACAGTGCGGCATCAGCGTCACCTTCATGGCCAAGCCTCACCACGGCCAGGCCGGTTCCAGTTGCCATCTCCATCTCAGCCTGAGCCAGTTCTCCGACATGCACGCCGATACCTTCCGCCACTTCCTCGGCGGCTGGATCGCCCACGCCCCCGAGTTCATGGTCTTCTACGCCCCCACCGTCAACTCCTACAAACGCTACGAAGACCTCTCCTGGGCCCCCACGCGCCTCGCCTGGAGCAAAGACAACCGCACCGCCGGCTTCCGCGTCGTCGGCGAAGGCAAAAGCCTTCGCATCGAAAACCGCATCCCCGGCGCCGATGCCAACCCCTACCTCGCCTTCGCCGCCTCCCTCGCCTCCGGCATCGACGGCATCGTCAACAAAATCGAACCGCCCCCCGTCTTCCTCGGCGACGTCTACGCCGCCCGCTCCCTGCCCCGCGTCCCCTACACCCTCGGCGAGGCGACCAGCCTATTCGCCGAAAGCGACTTCACCAAACGCGTCCTCGGCCCCGAAGTCGTCGAACACTACGCCCATTTCTTCCGAACCGAACAAAAAGCCTTCGATTCCGCCGTCACCGACTGGGAACGCCGCCGCTACTTTGAGAAGATTTAAGTCTATGGATCGTTTAAAAGACCAGGTAGCGCTCATCACCGGCGCCGGCAGCGGCATCGGCAAGGAAACAGCCCTGCTGTTCCTCGCCGAAGGCGCCCGCGTCGTCGCCGTCGACCTCAACGGCGATGCCGCCGCCCAGATTCCCGGCGTCCACGCCGTCCAGGCCGATGTCTCGAAAGCCGCCGACTGCGAACGCATGATCCGCGAAGCCGAACAGACCTACGGCAAACTCACCGTCCTGTTCAACAACGCCGGCATCTCCCACGCCGATGACGACGACGCCATCGCCACCACCGAAGACGTCTGGGACCTCACCTTCGCCGTCAACGTCAAAGGCGTCTTCCTCGGCTGCAAGTACGGCATCCCCGCCCTGCGCCGCGCCGGCGGCGGGTCGATCATTAACACCGCCTCCTTCGTCGCCATCCTCGGCGCCGCCACCCCGCAACTGGCCTACACCGCCAGCAAAGGCGCCGTCCTCTCCATGTCGCGCGAACTGGCCGCGATTCACGCCCGCGAAAACATCCGCGTCAACGCTCTCTGCCCCGGCCCGCTGCAGACCGAACTGCTCATGAAGTACCTCAACACCGAGGAAAAGAAGCAGCGCCGCCTCGTCCACATCCCCATGGGCCGCTTCGGCCAGGCCCGCGAAATCGCCCAGGCCGCTCTCTATCTCGCCTCCGCGGAATCCTCCTTCGTCACCGGCACCGAGTTCCTCGTCGACGGCGGCATCACCGCGGCGTATACGACACCGCTATGATCCAGCGGACCATCTCCCCGGTCGATGGCTCCGTTTACGCCGAACGCGAGCTCTCCACCAACGTAGACGCCCTGCTCTCGCCCCCGCCGCGGCTCTCGCTCGCCGAACGCATCGCGCTCTGCCAGGCGCTCGTCGCGCAGTTCGAAGCCCAGGCCGACTCGATCGGCGAAGAACTCACCTGGCAGATGGGCCGCCCCCTTCGCTACACCCCCAACGAGATCCGCCGCGGCTTCGCCGAACGCGCCCGCTACATGATCTCCCTCGCCGAACAGTGCCTGGCTGATATCCCGGCCCCCGCCGGCTTCATCCGCAAAGAACCCGTGGGCGTGGTCTTCACCATCGCCCCCTGGAACTATCCCTATCTCTGCGCCGTCAACTCCATCGTCCCGGCGATTCTGGCCGGGAACGCGGTGCTCCTCAAAGCTTCCGCCCAGACGCCGCTCGTCGCCGAACGCTTCGCCGCCGCCCTCCCGCCGGAGATCCTCCGCTACGCCCACCTCTCGCACGAAAGCGTCCTGCGCCTGGTCGCCGACCGGCGTATTGGCTTCGTTTCGTTCACCGGCTCGGTCGCCGGCGGCCGCCAGATCGAAGCCGCGGCCCGCGCCCCCCTCGCCCTCGAACTCGGCGGCAAAGATCCCGCCTATGTCCGCGCCGACGCCGACCTCGCCCATGCCGTTGAAAACCTCGTCGACGGCGCCATGTTCAACTCCGGCCAATCCTGCTGCGGCGTCGAGCGCATCTACGTCGACCGCGCCGTCTACGCCGAATTCGTCGAACGCGCCGTCGCGCTCACCGCTGAATACGTGCTCGGCAACCCGCTCGACCCCGCCACCACCCTCGGCCCCCTCGTCCGTCCCGCCGCCGCCGATTTCGTCCGCGCCCAGGTGGCCGAAGCCATCGCCCAGGGCGCCCACGCCCATCTCCAGATGCCCGACCCCGGCGGCGCCTACCTCCCGCCCCAGATCCTCACGAACGTCAACCACTCCATGCGCGTCATGACCGAAGAGACCTTCGGCCCCGTCGTCGGCATCATGCCCGTCGACTCGGAGGCCGAAGCCATCCAGCTCATGAACGATAGCGCCTACGGCCTCACCGCCAGCATCTGGACCCGCGACCCGGCCGCCGCGCTCCGCATCGGCGCCCAGATCGACACCGGCACCGTCTACCACAACCGTTGCGACTACCTCGCCCCCTCCCTCGCCTGGACCGGCGTCAAGGACTCGGGCCGCGGCGTCGCGCTCAGCGTCCTCGGCTTCTCCCAGTTCACCCGCCCCAAATCGTTTCTCCTATGATCCTCCCGCTGCTCGCCCTCGTCCTCTCCCCGGAGACCCTCCTCGACTGGCGCACCCCCAACCAGCCGCAGATCTCCCCCGACGGCCGCCGGATCGTCTACACCCTCGAAACCGCCGACCGCTTCAACGACCGGTTCGAGAACACGCTCTGGATGGTCTCGGTCGACGGAAAGGACCACCGGCCCATCGGCCCCGGCCGGCTCGCCCGCTGATCGCCGGACGGCGGTAAGCTCGCCTATCTCAAGCAGTCGCAGCTCTGGGTCCGCTGGATGGACACGGGCGCGGAAACAGCCATCACCAGCCTCGAAACCCCGCCCGCCGCCCTGAGCTGGTCCCCGGACGGCACCCAACTGGCGTTTCTCCGCCGCGTGGCCGGAACGCCCGAATGGTCCATCAAAATGCCCAAGGCGCCCGAAGGCGCCAAGTGGGCCGAACCGCCCGCCGTCGTCACCCGCCTCCGCTGGCGGGCCGATGGCATCGGCGGCGCGGGGCTGATCCCGAGCGGTTTCACGCACCTGTTCGTCGTGCCCGTCACCGGCGGCGCCCCGCGCCGGCTGTCGACCGGCGATTTCCAGCACGGCGGCGAACCCTCCTGGGCACCCGACGGCAAAACCATCTATCTCCACGCCGCCCGCGGCGCCAACGCCGACCACGAACTCTTCCCGGACGACATCTGGGCCTTCGACACCGCCACCGGCCGCCCCACCCGCATCACGCAGGCGAATGGTCCCGAGCAGAACCCCGTCGTCTCGCCCGACGGCAAGCGCATCGCCTGGCTCGGCTTCGTCGATCAAGGCAACGCCGCGCACACCACCTCGCTCTCGATCGCCAACCTCGACGGGAGCGATGCCCGCCGCCTGGCCCAGGGCCTAGACCGCAACGTCAGCACGCCCGTCTGGGCCGCCGACGGCAAGACGATCTACGCCGTCGTCGAAGGCGCCGGCTCCTCCGCCGTCTACTCCTTCGGCCTCGATGGCAACTACAAGCCGCTCACCGACGGCAAGCTCCGCCTCGCCACCGCCTACGCCGCCGCCGAAGCCATGACCATCGCCCGCAACGGCCAACTCGCCATCACCGGCTCGGCGCCCCTCCAGCCCAAGGAAGTTTACACGTTCTCCGCCGCCGGCGGCGCCCCGGTCCGGCTCACCGATTCGAACGGCAGCCTCCTGGCCGCCCACCCGCTCGGCGCCGTCGAGGAGATCCGCTACCCCAGCTTCGATGGCCGCGCGATCCAGGGCTGGATCATCAAGCCCCCGGACTTCGACCCCGCCAAAAAGTACCCGCTCCTCCTCGACATCCACGGCGGGCCGCACGCCATGTACGGCATCGAGTTCAACCACCAGATGCAGATGTACGCCGCCCGCGGCTTCGTCGTGCTCTACACCAACCCGCGCGGCTCCACCGGCTACGGCGAATCCTTCGCCAACATCATCCACGGCAGCTACCCGGGAGATGACTACCGCGACCTCATGGCCGGCGTCGATGCCGTCCTGGCCAAAGGCTACGTCGACCCCCAAAAGCTCTGCGTCACCGGCGGCAGCGGCGGCGGCATTCTCACCGCCTGGATCGTCACCCGCACCAACCGCTTTGCCGCCGCCGTCTCCCAATATCCGGTCATCAACTGGTTCACCCAGACCGGTTCGGCCGACATCGGCCTGCTGATGACCCGCTGGATGAAGTCCATGCCCTGGGAAAACCCGAAGCAGTACATCGACCATTCCCCGCTCTTCTTTGCCGACAAGGTGACCACCCCCACCATGCTCATCACCGGCGAAGAGGACTGGCGCACCCCCATCGGCCAGACCGAAGAGTTCTACTTCGCTCTCAAAGCCCGCAAGGTCGACACGGTCATGGTCCGCATCCCGCGCGAGCCCCACGGCATCCGCGGCGCCTTCCCCAGCCATCGCATCGCCAAGGTCGAACACATCCTCGGCTGGTTTGCCAAGTACGTCCAGTAGCTACGGCTTGGCTTCCGTCCGGTCGCGCTTCAACTGATCGGCGATCCGGCCCGCCAGCTTGGCCAGGTTCTGGGGCGTCGTGTCCTTCGGGCGGGCCATGGTCGACCAGATGACATTGCCCGTCGCCCGCTGCACCAGGAACAAATTCCCCCGGCCGCGGCCCCACGAGTTGCTCCCCACCCGCGCCGCCAGCACCGACTCGTTCTCCTTGGCATCCGCCAACGAAAGTGCCTTGGGTTCGGCCTTCTTCTTTTTGTCCTTGGCCTCTTCGGGCGGCGGTTCCGGCTTTGGCGCCGGCTTGGGGGCGTACAGATCGGCCAGCTTCCGTTCGAAGCCCTCGCCCACGCGGTCCGTCAGCACGGCGTCGGCCTTCAGCGGATCGGTCACCACCTGCACCACGCCGGCTTTGGTCAACTGGCTCGCCAGGTACTGGTCAAGGCCATTGTTCATCGAAAGCAGGTAGACCGCCTTCACCTCGCGCACAGCCGGATCGGCCGCCCACAGGCTCATCGCGCACAACAACACCGGGAGGAACTTCATGCCTTCATGATACCTTCAGAGTTTGTACAAAGGACTGCGGATTACAGTGATCATCCCCTGTCTCAACGAGGAGCAGGGTATTGAAAAAGTGTTGCGGCGCATGCCGGAGTTCGTCGACGAGGTCATCGTCGTCGACAACAACTCCACGGACCGCACCGCTGCCGTCGCCGAATCGCTCGGCGCCCGCGTCATCCGCGAGCACGTCCGCGGCTACGGCCGCGCCTACAAAAAAGGCTTCTCCGTGGCCGGCGGCGATGTCATCATCACCCTCGACGGCGACCACAGCTACCCGCCGGACGCCATCTCCTACCTGCTCGAAGCGTTCCTGCATCTCGAAGCCGACTTCCTCAACGCCAGCCGCTTCCCCGTCCGCGACCGTCGCGCAATGAGCTTCAAACACAAGTTCGGCAACTTTGTGCTCTCCATGGCCATGAGCCTGCTCTACTTTCGCTGGGTACGCGACTCGCAAAGCGGCATGTGGGTCTTCCGCCGCTCCATCCTCGCCGACATGAAGCTGACCTCGGACGGCATGGCCTTCAGCGAAGAGATCAAAATCGAAGCCCTCAAACACCCCGGCGTCCGCTTCAACGAGATCTCGATTCAATACTCCTCCCGCCTCGGCGAGATCAAGCTCAACCCGTGGCGCGACGGCTTCTACAACCTCTGGTTCCTGGCCAAGAAACGATTCTCGTGAGCGTCACCGCCATCATCCCCATGTGGAACCGGGCCGAACTGACCCGGCAATGCGTGGTGGCGCTGCGGCAACAGACCGTAGCCTTTGACCGTATCCTCGTCGTCGATGACGGCTCAACCGAGCCCTTCCAGGGTGACGATGTGCTGCGGCTGCCCGAAAACCGCGGCTTCGCCGCCGCCGTCAACGCCGGCTGGCGCGCGGCCACCACAACGCACATCGCCGTGATTAACAACGATGTCCGCCTTCATCCGGCCTGGCTCGAACACCTGCTCGCCGCCGGCGGCTGGTTCGCCACCGGCAAGCTCTTCCGCCCCGACGGGCTGCTTGACGGGACCTTCGACCTGCTGAGCCGCGGCGGCTTTGCCTGGCGAGCCGGTCATGGCCGCCCGGACGGTGGACCGTGGGATATCCCGCGCGAGATCAGCATGGCGGCGTTTACCGCCGTTCTGCTGCGTACCGAACTGCGGGAGAAGGTCGGCTATCTCGATGAGTCCTTCGGCTCCTACTACGAGGATGTCGAGTTTGGTGTCCGCTGCCGGCGAGCCGGGCTGCGCGGTCGCTACGTCCCGTCCGCCACCGGAGTCCACGAAGGCAGCGCCACGGCGGGCGCCTGGAGCGCGTTTGCCGTCCGGCAGATTTCCACCAACCATGCGCGGCTGGTGGCCCAGCACTGGGGCAAAAGACACCGCTGGGCGGTGGTGGCCGCTGAATTCCTGTGGCGGGAGCTGGCCCGGCGCCGGGGCCACCGGGCGGTGTTTCCGGTCTTCCCGGCGCAGCCGGCCGGGCCGCTGCCGTTCGACGATGCCCTCATTAACGGCCTGCAACGGGAAACCGGCTTTGACACGTTCTGGCGCTGGTATTTCCGCCTGGTGCGTCCATGAGCCCGGCCACCGCCGTCATCGTCACCTACAACTCCGGCGCGCACCTCGCCGCCGCCGTTGCCTCCTGCCGGCAGTTCGGCATTCCGGTGGTCATCGTCGACAACGCCTCGACGGATGGTACGGTCTTCCCCGCCGACGTTACTCTTTTGCGAAACGAAGCCAATCGCGGCTTCGCCGCCGCCGTCAATCAGGGGGTCCGGGCACACACGGCGCCGCTCACGCTGCTGCTCAATCCGGACGCCCGCCTGCTCACCGGCGTTGGGTCTCTTTGCGAAATCTGTGTCGCCAACCGACACACCGCCGCGACGGGGTTACTCGTGGAGGCCGATGGGAGACCGCAGAAAGGGTTTAGTATCCGGCGGTTACCGACCGCGGCAGCATTGGTTTGTGAAGTGCTAGGGATAAATCGACTCTGGCCGGACAATCCAGTCAATCGGAGCTATCGCTGCATGGATATCGACCTCCACAAACAACAGCTCGTCGAGCAGCCCGCGGGTGCCCTGTTCCTGTTCCGCCGCGATGACTGGGAGGAGTTGAGCGGGTTCGACGAGCGTTACTTTCCGGTCTGGTTCGAAGATGTCGACTTTGCCCGGCGCTTCCGGGCCGCCGGCGGGGTGATCGTACTGGAGCCAACAGTACTGGCACTGCACGCAGGGGGGCACTCCGTGCAAAAACTGCCCGATTCCTGCCAGATACGGTTCTGGTATGGTAGTCTGCTAAGGTACGTTGTTCAGCATTTCGGGGCCGTAACCAGGCGGCTAATTGCCGGGTGCGTACTTCTCGGCCTGGTAGCGAGATCGATCTTGGGGATTTTCCTGCTGCGGGGCTGGCCGGTTTTCGGCGCACACTTGGACTCCATTCGACTCTCGGCCCGTTGTGTAGCTTTGGGGAAAATCAGGAACCACTAGACAATCGAAATGGCTCAACCCGATCTGGTAACTGTCACAATCGTCACCTACAACAGCGGCCGCTTCATCAAGCGTTGTCTTGAGTCCGTCCTGGCGCAGAAGTATCCGAGCATGGAGGTTGTTGTCATCGATAACAACTCCACCGACGGCACCATCGATATCCTGGAGCAGTTCGACGGGCGGTGCCGGATTTTTTATAACGATCACAACACCGGATTCGCCGCCGCGCAGAACCAGGCGATCCACCTCAGCCGGGGCGAATGGATCCTGACCCTCAACCCTGACGTTCTCCTGTTGCCGAATTTCATCGCCCAGTTGGTCGAGGCGGGTTACCTGCATCCCCGGATCGGCTCGGTCTGCGGCAAACTCCTGACGATCAGCGCGACCTTCGACCTGCCGGACCGCCCGCGCGTCGACTCCACCGGCATCTACTTCACCCCGATGCTCCGCCACCTCGACCGGGGCAGTCAGGAGATCGACAACGGAGAGTACTCCAACTTTGAGTACGTCTTTGGCGCCACCGCCGCCGCGGCGCTTTACCGCCGCGAGATGATCGACGATGTTTCGATCGACGGCGAATTCTTCGATTCCGACTTTTTCGTCTATCGCGAAGACGCCGACGTGGCGTGGCGGGCGCAGCTGCTCGGTTGGCGCTGCCTCTACACCCCGAACCCGCGCGCCTACCACGTCCGCAACGTGCTCCCCGGCAACCGGCGCGCGCTGCCGGCCGAAATCAACATGCACTCGGTGAAGAACCGCTTCCTGATGCGGATCAAGAACATGACGGCCGATCTCTACAAGCGGCACTGGTTCTGGATCACGTTCCGGGATGCCGTGGTGATCGCCTGCTGCTTCACCCGCGAAACCTCCTCGCTCCGGGCCTTCCCCGCAATCATGAAAAGCTGGCGGCGGGTGTGGGCCAAGCGCGAGATCATTATGCGGCGGCGCCGGGTGACCGACGAGTACATCGCGAGCTGGTTCCAGGAGGCGCCCGCGGCTCGTCCGGCGCCGAAGCCGACCCCGGCCCGGGTGCAATCGCGGCTGCGCACAGCCCGCGGTTAGTCGATGCGCATTGCGATTGTTGGCACGCGCGGCGTGCCGGCCAACTACGGAGGGTTCGAGACCTTCGCCGAGGAGTTGGGCCAGCGCCTGGTGGCGCGCGGGCACGAGGTTCTGGTCTACTGCCGGCAGCCGCACCCCGCCAGCCATTACCTGGGCATGCGTCTCTGCACCCTGCCCACCCTCCGGCACAAGTATCTCGAAACGATCGTCCACACGGCGCTCTCTACCCTGCATCTGCTCACGCAACGGCAGGAGGTAGCCCTGTATTGCAACGCCGCCAATGCCATCTTCGCCTGGATGCCGCGGCTGGCCGGCACGCGGGTGGCCTTGAATGTCGACGGTCTCGAACGCAAGCGCAAGAAGTGGAACCGCCTCGCCAAAGCCTGGTACCGGCTGTCGGAGTGGCTCGCAACGTTCTGTCCGGACCGCGCCGTTTCGGACGCCGTCGCCATCCGGGCCTACTATCGCGAGGTCTACGGCACCGAGACCACCTTCATCGCCTACGGCGCCGAGATGGGCAAACTGCCGACGCGCGCGGCGCTCGACGAGCTTGGCCTTGCGCCGGAGGCCTACTTTCTCTACGTCAGCCGCATGGAGCCGGAAAACAACGCGCTGCTGGTGCGCGAGGCCTTCGAGCAGGTGGAGACGAACCTGCGCCTCGCCCTGATCGGCGACGCTCCCTACTCGCACGACTACATCGCCCGGGTTCGCGACACGCAGGACCCGCGCATCGTCATGCCCGGGGCCATCTACGGACAGGGGTACAAGGAGCTGGGCTCCCATTGCTTTGCCTACATCCATGCCACCGAAGTCGGCGGCACGCATCCGGCGCTGATTGAAGCCATGGGGCGGGGCGCGCTGGTGCTCTATCTCGACACCGAAGAGAACCGCGAGGTTGCCGGCGGCGTGGGACTGCCGTTTACGGCCGCCAGCCTCGCCGATGTCCTGCGCCAGGCGCTGGCCCTACCCGCCGCCGAGCGGGAGCGGCTGCGGGCGGCGGCGGTCGCCCGCGTGCAGGAACGATACAGCTGGGACGCGGTCACGGACGCCTACCTGGCGCTGTTTGAGGAGTTATGCACCGATCGTGGTTAGAAGTCTCGCTCGGACGGATCGCCGGGAACTTCCGGGCCGTTCGCGCGATGGTAGGGCAGCCGGTGGCGGTGATGCCCGTCGTCAAGGCCGATGCCTACCGGCACGGCGCGGTGGCGGTGGCCCGGGCGCTCGAGCAGGCCGGGGCGCAGTGGCTGGCCGTCAGCAATGTGCAGGAAGGCGCCGTGCTGCGCGACGCCGGTATCCAGACGCGGATTCTGGTCATGGCCGATTTTCTCCCCGGCAGCCGCGAGGCGTTCTTTGACTACGGGCTCACCCCGGTGCTGCACGACCTTGACGAGGTAGCCGAACTCGAGCACCTCGCCGCGCGCCGCGCGCAGCCCACCGCCTTCCACCTGAAGATCGACAGCGGCATGGGACGGCTCGGAGTGCGCGATGCGGCCGCGCCCGTGGCCGCGGCCGTACAGGCGTGCCGGACCGCCCAGTTGGAGGGCCTGATGACCCACTTCGCCTCCGCCGCCGACTACGGCTCGGCGCAGACGGCGGAGCAGACCCGGTACTTCTTCGACCTCCTCGCCGCGAGCGGCCTGCGCCCGGCCTACATTCATCTGTCGAGCACCATCCCGATCGCCTACGGCCGGCGCGAGGCGTGGGGAAACATGGTCCGGCCGGGGCACGCCATCTACGGCTACATCTCCCCGGCCAAAGGCCCGGCGCCGGACCGCGAACTCGCCGTCACCCCCGCGCTGACCTGGAAGACCTGCGTGCTCACCGTGAAGGACATCCCGGCCGGCGCCGCCATCGGTTACGGCGCCATGTTCCGCGCCCCCAAGCCGATGCGCATCGCCATCCTGGCCGCGGGTTATGCCGACGGCTACCCGCACCGGCTCTCGAACAAGGGCAAGGTGCTGGTGCAGGGGCGCGTGTGTCCGGTCATCGGGGCCGTCTCGATGGACGTGACCACCATCGACGTCACCGCCGTGCCCGCGCTGCGGCCGGGCGACCCGGTGACGCTGCTCGGCGGTGAAGTCGACGCCCAACAGATTGCCCGCACGGCCGGAACCATCTCCTATGCGGTGCTGTGCGGCATCAGCTCGCGCGTGGCGCGGATGTTTGTCGACTAGCGCTCGACGCCAATCAAAACGTTGGGTTCAAACAGGTACGGCGGCACAATGCCGCACAGGTCGCCGAGAGGCAGCACCTCGACGGGCAGCGCGAAGCCGAGCACCCCGGTCATGAACTCGCGGCGTTGCTCGATGCGCGCCCAGATGGCCGGGTAGCGTTCGGCGAGCGTGGCCCGGAGCGGGGCGTCGGCTAAGGCGTAGCTATCCTCCATGCGCGTCGACGAGAAGCGCGGCGAACTCGGAATGATGTCGGACTGCATGATCATGCCGCTCGCGAGCGGTTCGGTCGAGCCGGCGTAGATGGGCGACCCGGGCCACTCGTCGTAGTGGATCAGGTGGCCGGGGTTGAGAAAAATGCCGTACTGATCAAAGGGCAGCAGGCGATGGATGAGGTCAAACAGCTCGCCGCCGGGGCGGCCGAGAGTGAGATGTTCAAACCAGGCGGCCAGGGCGGCCACGTAGGGCCCGGCGAACTCGTCAAGGTAGCCGGCCGGGGCGTCGTTCGCGTCGAAGCCCAGCCAGCCGCAGCGGCAGCAGTTGCTGCCCCAGTAGCTGACATTGGCCGAAAAAAACTCGCCGCGGCGGATGACGTTGCCGCTCGGGCTGGCCAGGCTGACGCGGCTGGGGCCGGTCTTCACCGTCCAGTGGCAGGACATGGGAAGGCCGTTGTAGCCGCCCTGGGCGGCGACCTGGTAGTCGACCAGGCCTTCGCGCAGGCCAAACAGGATGCGGCGCATCGCCTCGGCCGTGGCGCTGTTGGTGTATTCGAAATAGGCGATCTCCCAGGGCGTGGCCCGGGCGCGGAGCCGCGTAAAAGCGCGCGTGGCGTTCTCGATGGGAGCGAACTCGCGCAGCAGGTCGACGAGGTACGAGGGCAGGTCGCACTGCCCCGGCTCGTCATAATCCTTCCAACCCACGACACCGATTTTCGCTACGCCACCCAGGCCCTCGGCCGTGAAGATCTCCCGCAGCGTGCGGCCGTGGCCGCGCGGCTGGTCCATCAGCGAAAACGGCGCGTAGACCTCGCCGCGCAGCAGACCGGCCGTGTACAGTCCGCTGATGCGGAGATAGCCGATGCATTCGTTGCCGACGAGCAGCAGCGGCGTACCGTCGGCCGGCAGCAGCAGCAGCGCCTCTTCAAAGCGCGGATCAAAACCCGTGGCCCACAGGAGATTAGCGTAGTGTTCGCGGTCGCCGTAGACGAGCAGATGCGAGTAGCCAAGCGCCCGGGCGCGCGCCAGGCGGGGCGTCAACTCGGCCGCGTCGGCCCACGGGATGGCTTCCACCGGTCCGGTGTCCGGCCATTCGGCTTCAATGAGGGTGTGGGTCCAGGGCATGGGCTAGCGAAGAGGCTCGACGGGATAGGCCGCCATGAAGAGACAATAGCACCATGAGCAAAATCGTGAACTGGCTGGTGATCGGCGTGGGCGATATCACGCGCAAGCGGGTGCTGCCGGCGATCGCCGCGCACGACCGGAGCCGCCTGCGGGGCATCGTCACCCGGTCGCCCGCCAAGGCCGCGCCCTACGGCTGCCCCGCCTACGCAACGCTCGAAGAGGCGCTGCGCGATCCGGAGATCGACGCCGTTTACGTCGGCACGCCCGTTGCGCTGCACGCCCGCCAAACAGTGGCCGCGCTGCAGGCCGGGCGCGCCGTGCTGTGCGAAAAGCCGATGGCCATGAACTATCCCGAGGCCCGCGATATGGTGGCCGCGGCCCGGGACACGGGCCAGTTGTTTGGCGTCGCCTACTACCGGCGGCTCTATCCCAATCTGCAGCGGGCCAAGGCGCTCCTCGCGGCCGGGGCCATCGGCCAGCCGGTCTTTTGTCAGGCGACCAGTCACAGCTGGGTGCCCCCCGGCATCGAGCGGGATTACTGGCGCTTTGATCCGGCGCTGGCCGGCGGCGGGCCGCTCTACGACATCGCCTCGCACCGGATCGACCTGATGAATTTTCTGTTCGGCAACCCGGAACAGGCCACCGGAGCGGCTTCGAACGCCGTCCATCAATATGCCGTCGAAGACAACGCCACCGTGCTGATCGAGTACCCGCGGGGCGTGCGCGGCATGGTCGACGTGCGCTGGCACAGTAAGGTAGAGCGCGATGAGTTCCGGATTGTGGGCACCGACGGGGCCGTCGAGCTGACGCCACTCAACAGCGGCCGCCTCACGTGGCCGGGAGGGACGGAGGAGCTGCCGCCGCACGCCAACCTCCACTACCCGCTGGTCGCGCATTTTGCGGACGCCCTGCTGGACGGAACGCCGTTGTTGTCGACGGGCGAGACGGCGCTCTGGACAGACTGGGTGACGGCGAAGGTTGCAGTACGGTTATGATAAAAGTTAAACGCCGCGTCTGCGCCGCGTACGCCTCTCCATGCCGGAAAGTACAAAAATCGATGTAAACAGTTGGCTCGAAGAAGAGCTCTATCAGCAGTACAAGAACAACCACAGCTTTGTGGACGAAAGCTGGCAGAGCCAGTTTGCCGCTGATAAGGGAAACGGCGCCGTTGCGGCCGCCCCGCCGCCGCCCCCGGCGCCCGCTCCCTCTCCTGCCGCCCCCGCCGCTCCCAGCCCTGCGGCGGCCACCGGGTTAACCACCCAGACCAAGGCGGTCGAGAGCAAGCCGGCGCCGGGCAAAGAGCTCGACTCCTCCGAGCAGCTCGTGCCGCTGCGCGGCGCTCCGGCCCGGTTGGCCGAGAACATGACGATGTCGCTGGCCATCCCCACGGCGACCAGCCAGCGCTCGATCCCCGTGAAGGTGATCGACGAAAACCGGCGCATCATCAATCAGCACCGCTCGCTGCTGGGCCACTCGAAGATCTCCTACACCCACATCATCGGCTGGGCCATCGTGAAGGCGGCGCAGGCCAATCCGGCGTTGAACTGCGCCTACGCCGAACAGGGCAAGGACCCGTTCAAGATCGTCCGCAACCATATCAATCTGGGTCTTGCCATCGACCTGCCGTCCCGCGACGGCGGCCGCGCCCTGGTGGTGCCGAACATCAAGAACGCCGGCGCCTTGACCTTCTCGCAGTATCTGAAGGGCTACGACGACCTCGTCCAGCGCGGCCGCAAGGGCAAGCTCACCGTGGCTGACTTCGCGGGCACCTCCATTTCGCTGACCAACCCGGGCACGGTAGGCACCGTGGGTTCCATCCCCCGCCTCATGCCCGGCCAGGGCTGCATTATCGCCACCGGCGCCATCGACTTTCCGGCCGAATATCAGGGCGTCGCCGACGAGATGCGGGCCATGCTGGGCATCGGCAAGGTGATGATGGTCACCTGTACCTACGACCACCGCATTATTCAAGGCGCCGAGAGCGGCGCCTTCCTTGGCAAGCTCCAAGGCCTGCTGCAGGGCGAGGATAACTTCTACAGCGAGATCTTCCACGATCTGCGCATGCCGCACCAGCCCGTCAAATGGGAACCGGATCGCGCGGCGATGACGCGCCCGGCCGGCGGCTTCCGCCAGGTGGAGATCGGCAAAGAGAGCTCGGTCCTGCAGTTGATCAACGCCTACCGGATGCGCGGCCATCTGATTGCCGACCTCGATCCGCTCGGCTCGGAGATTCAATACCACCCCGAACTCGACCCGGCGCACTACGGCCTGACGATCTGGGACCTTGATCGCGAGTTTGTCACCGGGTCGCTGGGCGCTTCGGTGGGCGAAGGGGCGCCGCATCTGGTGGCCACCCTCCGCGAACTGCTCGAGAAGATGCGGCAGACCTACTGCGGCAAGATCGGCTGCGAGTACATGTACATCCAGTCGCCCGAGCAGAAGACCTGGCTGCAGCAGCGCATGGAACCACAGGCCAATAACTGGCCGCTCGGTGAAGGCGACCGCGTTCGTGCGCTCGAACGCGTGCTCGAAGCCGAAGGCTTTGAACAGTTCCTCGGCAACCGGTTTGTGGGCCACAAGCGGTTTTCGCTCGAAGGCGGCGAATCGACGGTGGCGATTCTCGACGAGATCGTCGTGCGCGCGGCCGACCATCTGGCGCACGAGATCGTCATCGGCATGGCGCACCGCGGCCGGCTGAACATCCTTACCAACATCATCGGCAAGAAGCCGGAGCTGATCTTCAGCGAGTTTGAAGGCAACCCGTACGAGGGCTCGATTCAGGGCTCGGGCGACGTGAAGTATCACCTCGGGGCGAGCGGCGTGCGGCGGTCGCCGTCGGGCCGGGAGATTGTCGTCAGCGTGGCGCCAAATCCCTCCCATCTGGAAGCCGTGAACCCGGTGGTGGAAGGCATTGTCCGGCCCAAGCAGGACCGGCTGGGCGACGCCAAGCGCGAGCGCGTCATCCCGCTGCTGATCCACGGCGATGCCGCGTTTATCGGGCAGGGCGTGGTGGCCGAGACGCTGAACATGTCGCAGCTTGAAGGCTACACCACCGGCGGCACGATTCACGTCGTCATCAACAACCAGATCGGATTCACGGCCCAGCCGGAATCCTACCGCAGTTCCCTCTACGCCACCGATGTGGCCCGGATTGTCGACGCCCCCATTTTCCACGTCAACGGCGACGATCCGGAGGCCTGCATCCGCGTCGCCCAACTGGCCTTCGACTTCCGGCAGCGTTTCAAAAAAGACGTGGTCATCGATATGATCTGCTACCGCCGCCACGGCCATAACGAGGGCGACGAGCCGAGCTACACCCAGCCGATCATGTACCACAAGATTCGCCCGCAGCCGTCGGTGGCTACCCTGTTCGCCGAACGGCTGGTCCGCGAAAAGGTGATCTCGGCCGACGAAGTCGACCGCATGAAGAAGGCGATTACGCAGCGGCTGAGCGAAGCCCAGGTGCGCAGCCAGGCCAATGCCCAGCAGTACGAGTTCCAGGAACTGGCCGTGGTGGATGAATCCGACGTCCGGCGCGAGATTCCGCAGACGGCCGTGGACCGTTCCATTCTCGAACGCGTTATCTACGGCTCGACGACCTTCCCGGAGGACTTCCAGGTCCATCCCAAACTGAAGAGCTTCATCGACAAGCGGCTGCAGATGCTCGACGGCGGACCGGTGGACTGGGCCGCGGCCGAAGCGCTGGCCTTTGGCACGCTGGTTCTCGAAGGTACCCCGGTGCGGTTGAGCGGTCAGGATTCCGGCCGCGGCACCTTCTCGCAGCGCCACCTCGTCTTCTCGGACGCCGAAACCGGCGAACGCTACATCCCGATGCAGCACCTCGAGCCCAACCAGGCGCGGATTGAGGTCTGGGACTCCTGCCTGAGCGAATACGCCGTGATGGGTTTCGAGTTCGGCTACTCGGTGGCCGACCCGCTGTGTCTCGTGCTGTGGGAAGCGCAGTTTGGCGACTTCGCCAACGGCGCGCAGATCATGATCGACCAGTTCATCACCTGCTCGCAGCAGAAGTGGGGCCAGCCGAGCGGTCTGGTGCTGCTGCTGCCGCACGGGCAGGAGGGACAAGGTCCCGAGCACTCCTCGGCCCGCCTCGAACGCTTCCTTACGCTGTGCGCCGAGGACAACATTCAGGTGGTCTACCCGACCACGGCCGTGCAGTACTTCCACGTGCTGCGCCGCCAGATGCACGGCGGAGACGACCGCCGCGGCATGCGGAAACCCCTGGTTGTGTTTACGCCGAAGGGGATGCTGCGTCTGCCCCGGGCCAGTTCCACGCTGACCGACCTGACCAAGGGCGGCTTCTGCGAAATCCTTGGCGATACGGCCCTGACCGAGGCGACGCGGGTGAAGCGCGTGATTCTGTCCACCGGCAAGGTGCACTACGATCTCGCCGAAGCTCGCGAGAAGAAGGGCGTAACCAACATTGCGCTCATCCGCATTGAGCAGATCTACCCGTTCCCGACCGCGGAGCTGCAGGATGTGCTGGCGCGCTACCCCGTGACGGCCGAGGTCTGCTTCGTGCAGGAGGAGCCGCGCAATATGGGCGCGTGGCGTTTTGTACGCGAACATGTGCAGCCGCTGCTCGACAGCAGCCGCCGGGCTCTGCGCTACATTGGCCGGGACGAGTCAGCGAGCCCGGCGCCGGGCTCGCTCAAGCGGCATAACTTCGAGCAGGCGGACCTGGTGCAGGAGGCCATGGATGCCTCCTCAAAGCCGCAGCCGCGGACCCGTCTGGTCGCCCGCAGGAAAGGATAACCGCCGGGCGGGCCGCTTCCCCGCGGCCCGCTACGGAATCCCGAACATCTCCTTGAGCTGCATCGCATCGCCGGCCGTCGTCGAGCCGTCCAGCGAGTTGATATCGGCCTGCGAGAGATCGACCTTGGCGGCAAAAGCCCGGCGATGGATCTCCTTGGCCAGCATCCGGGCCGTCTGCTTGACATCCGGCAGGCGGACCACGGAAGCCTGCATGAACACCGTACCGTCCCGGCCGGAAAGACGCGCGCCCAACCGGTTGCCGGCGGTGAACACGGCCAGCGTAAAGCCGCGCCCCCGGTGAAAGCGCGGGCTCTTTTCAAGGAAGGTCACCGTCTGCCTGGCTGCCTCGCTGCTGTCGGGTGAGAGCGTCACTGGAAGCGTCAGATCGAGGGTACGGAACAGGCCGGGGTTCCGTTCGAGCGCGTTGCGGTAAGCCGTCACCGAGGCCTCACTCTGGCCAAGCCGCTCATTGGCGTAGCCGAACAGCACTTCGAGGCGCGTGCGGAGCAGCACCTCCTCCTGCGGCAGCGCGCCGCGGGCCGCCGTGAGCGCAGCCAGGCCCGGGCCATAGGCGCCCTGCGAGATCAGGGTCTCCCCGAGGGCCGCCTGCAGGTACGGTTTCTCGCGGTCGGCGTTCTTGCCGCTGCGCGCGAGCAGTGTCCGCAGCTCCACCGCGACGAGACCATCGCCCACGGGCAGGTGCAGCCCGGTGCGCATCCACTCCACAATGGGCGAATCCGGTGCGTAGGGACGGAGAATCCAGCTCAGCCGGCTCTGCGGAATCAGCAGCGCATTCAGCCGGCTGTTGGCCTCCCACAGCTCCCGCTCCAGCTTCAGCCGCTCCCAGAGGGCGAGGCCCCACTCGGGCAGCGTGTTCCAGCTCATCTCTTCCCGGACCTGCTCCCGCTGCAGCAGCAGCGCCTCCCGATAGAGGTACAACAGACCGATCTCGGCCTGCTCGGCGTTGCCGCTCGTCACCCCGCGGCGGTCCGGCTTGTTGCGGATCTTCCGCAGGATGTTGAGCGCTTCAGTGTTGTAGCCGGCCGCCATCAGGATGATTGCCGTTGCCTGCTGGCCGTCGTTCCACCGCTGCTGTTCGAGCGTGGGGTCGCTACGCTGGTCCCAGGAGTGCATGTTGCGGAGCGCGCCCAGCGCTTCGGCCAGCCGGCCCTGGCCGACGTAGAGAATGGCCAGCGACATCCACGGGTTCGAGTTGCTCGACGGATGAAAGTGCCGGGTGGCGTAGAGCGTATCGGCCTCGGCCTCCTGAAAGCGGAGCAGCACGGTGGCCACTTCGGCGCGATTGCGAACGAGCGTGGCGATGTTTACCCGGTCGCGCTCGGTCAGTTCATTCTTGAGCATCGTGAACCAGCCGAAGGCCTCTTCGTAGTTGCCGAGCGTCATCTCAATCGAGCCGAGCGTGTTCAGCGCACCGCGCCGCACATCGGGGTCCTTCGATGCGATGTAGCGGCGCATGAGGCGCCGGGCCTCTTCATAGCGGCCGAGCTTCATCAGCGCCCAGCCCGTCCGCTCGCCCATGTCGATCCGGAACAGCTCGTTGAACTCGGCGACGATCTTTAACTGCTCGTCGTGCTTTTCGGTGAGTCCGGCCACGAGGAGCAGTTCAAAGAGCACGTTCGAGTGGAGCTCTGAGCGGTTGGCGTCAAAGCCGGTCAACTCGGCGCGCTCCACCAGCGTCCGGGCGCGGCCGAGATAGTAGCGCGCCAGCGGCAGGTTTGCTTCGCCGCGATGCATGGCCACCCCCATCAGATAGTTGCCCATGATCGAGTTCTTGTTTTCGCGCAGGGACTGTTCGGCGATTTCGCGGATGCGGACAAAGCGACCCCGGTCGATGAGATTCCGCGCCGACGCGAGGTCGAGATCCTCGGCGAGCAGGGCGCGGAAGCAAAGCAGGAGCAGGGCGAGCAGACGCATCAGTTCACGGGTCCGGCGGGGTAGGGGTCGGCCGGCGGGGCGGCCACCGGCGCCTGGCCCGCGAGGGTCATCCGCGTCAGCTGTTCGAGCGGCTCGGCGAGACACTCGTGCACGACTTTTTTCATCTCGCCGGCGCCGGGGGCGATTACCAGCCGGTGGCCGAAGACGTAGGGGGCCAGATAGTAGATATCCTGCGGCGTCACATAGTCGCGGCCCGCCAGCATGGCCATCGACTGCAGGGCCGGGATCATCAGCACGAGACTGCGCGTGCTCAGCCCCTGCAAAACCTTCTTGTGCGCGCGGAGATTGCGGGCCGTATCGACGAGGCAGTGGTTGATGAGCGGGTGTACGAAGACATACTGCTCGATCAGCTGCCGGGCGACGATCACCTCGTCGCGGCTGACGAGGCGGTCCGGCGGGGCCGACCGGCGCTGCCGGCGGGTGTTGAGGACCTCGACCTCCGACTCGCGGTCGATGTAATCCATGTTGATCTTGAACAGGAACCGGTCCAGTTGGGCGACCGGCAGGGGGTAGGTCCCGGCGAGATCGCGCGGATTCTGCGTGGCGATGACGAAAAATAGCTCGTCGAGCGGGTAGGTGACGTTGTCCACCGTCACCTGCTTTTCGGCCATCGATTCGAGCATCGCCGACTGCACCTTCGGCGAGGTGCGGTTGATCTCGTCGGCCAGCAGGACGTGGGCGAAGATGGGGCCGGGCCGGAACTCGAAGCGGCCGGTGGGCGGGTCGAAGATGCTCACGCCGGTGATGTCGCTCGGCAGCAGGTCCGGGGTGAACTGCACGCGCCGGAACGGAGCGATATGGCGGCCGCTGGCGTCGCTGATGGACTCGCCGAGCGCTTTGGCCAGCGTCGTCTTGCCCGAGCCCGGGTAGTCTTCGAGCAGCACGTGGCCATCGGCGAACAGCGCCGTGAGAATGAGGTTGATCACCTCGTCGCGGCCCTTGATGGCGGCGCGCAGACGGCTGCCGAGGACCCGGGCGACTTCAGCGGCCGGGGTCAACGGATGAGGGGCGGGAGCAGTTAAGGGATCCATGTTTTAAGAGACTTTCCACCACGAGAGAGGGTGCAGCAGACCAAGCAGACGCCGCCACCATTGCATGCCGTGGCCCGCCTGGCGGGCCACGGCCGCCGAGAGAGCCAGATACTGTTCCCGGCCCACCCGCGGCACGGCCGGGCCAAGCGCGGCCCGCATGTGCAGTTCGGTCAGGTCGGTCATCGCCGGAACCCGTTCGGCTACCCGCCGGGCAAAGGCCTCGCGCGAGGTGCCGCGCTCCCGGTACAGGCCCAGGTCGGCGAGCGAATCGAGCGCGGCCCGGTAGGAGGCGACCGGCAGGCGCGCCGGGCTGCAGAAACGGGGTTCGCAGCGGCGCCAGAACTTCATCAGATAGAGCGCGCCCAGGGTAAACAGGAGCACCGGCACCATCGCCCTGCTCAAACCCTGCATCGCTTCAAGCAGCGCCTTCCGCAGGTCGCCGTCCCCGGCGGGCGGGTTCTCTTCCTTCGGCGACCCCGGCGTCTGCCGGGCCATCTCGCCGAGCATCCGCTGCAGGTCCTGATCCACCTTCTCCTCCTGCGGCGGGGTGATCACCTTCTCCGGGGTGATGTCGAGAACCACCCACCCCAGGCCGCGCACATACACCTCCGGCCAGGCGTGGGCATCGCCGTTGCGGATCAGAATCGTCGACCCGTCTCCGCGCTGCCGCGCCCCCACGGCATAGCCGATGCTCACGCGCGAAGGCACGCCCATGGTCCGGAACAGGTAGACGGCCGAGTGCGCCAGGTGGACGCAGTACCCGTTACGATCACCGAACAGAAAGCTGGCCACCGGGTCGGCGTCCTCATCCACCTGCGGCACGTTGAGATTGTAGGTGGTGTTCTTGTCCATCCAGAACTTGATCGCCAGCGCCTGGGCAATCGGGATGCCGCGCAGGTGGGCCGGCAGCAGCTGTTTGGCCTGCTCGGCAATCTGCCGGTAGCGGGCGTCCTCGGGCACTTCGGTGTAGTGCTGCCACATCTCCGGCGTCCACTTCTCCGACCCCAGCGAACGGTTCAGCAGCGTCCCGAAGTCGGCGTCGAGCACAATCGACTCCACTTTATAAGCGCGTTCAAAGCGCTTGGCATCGGGGTTCGGCGCCGGTTCGAGCTTCGAGACGTCGATCAGGCCGAAGGGCTTCGAATGCGGCGTCATCAGCGCCACCGTTGTGCGGAGGCGATGGGCGATACGCTCCCGGCCTCCCGGAGCGGTGTCGGCGCGGTCGCGCAGCGGGACCTCAATCGGCTCGGCCGGAAAGGGCATGCCCACGTCGGTATCGAGCTTGCCGGAGGCATCGCGCACCAGGCGCCGGCCGTTGTAGTTACTGAGCGTATCCTGACGGAAATAGAAGGTCCCGTAGGGCGGCTGATAGTCGTCGTGCAGGCTGACCACCGCCACGGGGAAGCTCTTCCGCCCCTCGCCGCCCGACGGGTTCGGGTCCTGGTTCTGGTTCTGATCCTGCTGCTGTTCGCCCTTGCCGCCCTGCCCCCCGTGATGCGGCCGCTCCTTCTTATCCTTTTCACTGCCGCCCGCACCGCCGGCGAAGGCCGACAACTGCCGGAGTTTGCCGTCCGGCAGAAACAGGAACAGCGCTACAATCATGGCGATGAGCAGCACCGGATCGAGCAGGGTCCTTTTGGCCGAACTGCGGCTGAGCATCCAGACGACCAGCAGGATCCCCAGCAGCGCCCCGGCGCCGAGGAAAAACGGCATCGGGTCGTAGTTCCGTTCAAGCAGCCAGTCGGTCACAAAGAACGGGCGGTGAATCGAGCCGTCGCGGTGCGCCGCGAGCACACTCGAAAAGATCCCGACGAGCGAGGCGGCCTCTACCGTGAGAAACAGCGAGTATCGCCGGGCCGAAAGCAGCACCGGCGTCAGCCAGCAGACCACCCCCACGAACCAGTTCTCCGCCTCCGTGATCGCATACACCGATTCGCTACCGAGCCAGCCCACCACGGTGCTGTTCCCGCGCAGAAACGCGCTCAGCGTCACCGTCAACGCCATCACCCCCGCCGCGGCCAGCCACAACCGGCCCAGGCGCAGCGGCAGCACTTCGAGTGCGCCCGCCAGTACGAACGCGGTCACCACCCCCAGCAGGGCGAACAGCAAACCGGCCGGCGCGGTGTAACCCGCGGCCAGCAGCCCCACGGCGCTCATCCAGATGACCACGCCGGGCAGTTTCCACCAGATCGAGTTGCGCGGCGTCATCTAACCTCTTCCTCCGAGGATATCCTGGAACAGATTTCCTGTCTGCCGCTCCGCCACGCCCGCCGTCGCCGCCATGCCGGCCGTGCCGGTCGCCAAGCGCCGCAGCTGCTCGAGGGTATGCCGCTCCTCGCCCGCCGGGCGGACAAACCACTGCTTTACGCGCTCCTTCCACGCCGGAGGGCCCTCCTGCTCGGGCTGCACCGCCTCGACCCCGGTCAGAATCTGCATCCGCATGACACCCCCGCCGGGGACCTGCGCCGCGGCGTACTCCCAGGCCGCGGCCTCCGGCGGCAGCAGGAGAATACAGAATTGGTACCCTTCGTTTTCCATTTTGGAAAGGAAGGCTCCCAAGCTGCCGCCGCGCGCGGCGGGATCGGCCTCGCCGCTCCGGGCGAGCACTTCGAGCGCTTCCTCTCGGGTGGTTGCGTGGCGGTCGACGCCGTCGGCGGCAAAGCACCAGTCGTCGCCCAGCAGGCCCCGCTCGATGGCGATCCGGGCAACGGCCGCCGTCGCATCGTCCTGGGCGCTCGTGACCAGATAGGCACACCCTTTCCGCCGCTCGGCCACGCTGCGTTCCGGGGTCCGCACCATCATCCGGCTCGTTCGCGCGTACACCTTCCAGAGCACCATGCGCAGCGGGTCGCCGGGGGCGTACTGCCGCATCTCCACCCTGTCGCCCCGCGGTTCGGCGTAGACGTCGGACAGGTCGTCGCCGTCGGCCATGCCCGCCGGCGGCGGCATCTGCTCGAGCATGCCCCGTTCGGGCAGCACCCGCAGGCTGACGGTCTCCGCCCGGCGCCAGGCGATCTCGGCGAGGCCAAACAGATCGCGCACGGCGAAGCGCCGCACTACGCGTTCGACGATGCACCGGCGCTCCGGCGCCGCCATCTCCACCAGTTCGCCGCCCTGCCGTTCCACCGTAACGGTCGCCGCCGTCTCGCCGCGGCCATCGTTGACCCACTGCCACTGGGCGACCGTAAAGGGAATCCAGCGCGGATAGGCCACCCGGTAGCCGGTCGGCTGCGGCGTCCGGGTTTCGAGATCCAGCAGGCCCGGCGTTCGGGCCTGCCGCGAGCGCCAGGTGAGCCACGCCGCGCCGGCCAGTGTGCACAGCAGCAGCGACAGGATCACCAGAAGCCCGGCCAACCCCGCCACCAGCAGCACCAGATCGAGGTGCAAAACCCCTTGAAACCACACCGCCAACCCAAACAGCAGGAGAAATGCCACGCCCGTGCGCGTTAAAGGAAACGCCCCGTGGATGGGCCGCATCCAGGGGAGAAAGAAGCGCCGCCACAGCCGCGCCACCCCTTTTTGCGAAACGAACCCAAACCTGGTCAACCAACCACGCATGTACTGATTCTGACGTATGATCAAGGGTTTCCGGTGCCGTAAATGACGAATGTTTCTCGCCGCACGTTCCTGACAAGCATTTTTGCCGCCAAACTGGCGGCCGCTCCCGCCCGGCGCAGCGTGGTTCTGGTCTACGTCGACGATCTCGGCTGGCGGGACTTCGGTTGCACCGGCCATCCCTACCACGAGACGCCCCACCTCGACGCCCTCGCCCGCGATGGCCTCCGCTTTACGAACGCCTACGCCGCCTGCCCCGTCTGCTCGCCCTCCCGCGCCGCCCTGATGACCGGCAAGTACCCGGCGCGCCTGCAGTTGACCGATTGGATCCCCGGCCGGAAGCAGTGGCCCACCGCCAAACTCCTCACCCCGGCCTTCGCCCAGCAACTCCCGCTCGCCGAAACCACCCTCGCCGAACTCCTCCGGCCCGCCGGTTACAAAACGGCGAGCATCGGCAAATGGCATCTCGGCGGCGCCGGCTTCGGTCCCGAACAGCAGGGCTTCGACCGGAACGTGGCCGGCACCGACAAAGGCTCGCCCCCCGGCTACTTCGGCCCGTTTGCCCTGCCCAACCTCGACGGCGGCACCAAAGACGATCTGTTAACCGCCGCCCTCACCACCGAAGCCGAAAAGTTTCTCGCCTCGGCCCAGGGCAGTCCGTTCTTCCTCTACTTCCCGCACTTCGCCGTCCACACCCCGCTGCAGGCTCCGGCCGCGCTGGTGGAAAAATACCGGAAGAAGATCGAATTCATGGGGCTGAGCGGTAATCCGGTCTACGCCGCCATGATGGAGACGCTCGACGACTCGGTCGGCCGTCTGCGGGCCAAACTCCGGGAGTTGGGCCGGGCGGAGGATACCGTCTTCCTGCTCACCGGCGACAACGGCGGCCTGCGCTTTGAAGGCAAGGCGAAAGACCCGGTGACGGACAACGCGCCGCTGCGCGCCGGCAAGGGACATCTGTACGAAGGCGGCATCCGCGTGCCGTTTCTCGCCGCCGGGCCGGGCGTGGCCCAGGGGGTCAACGCCACTCCGGTGTCGAGCGTCGATTTCGCACCCACCGTTTGCGAACTCGCCGGGGTGCCCGCACCGAAGGGGCTCGACGGCGTCAGTCTGGTGCCCGCCCTCGCGCAGCAGCCGCTGAAGCCGCGGCCGCTCTTCTGGCACTATCCGCACTACTCGAATCAGGGCGGCGTCCCGGGCGGGGCCGTGCGCGACGGCGACTGGAAGCTGATTGAGTTCTACGAGGACAACCGCGTCGAACTGTACAACCTGGCGCGGGACCCCGGCGAGAAGCGGAATCTGGTGAATCAGCACGGCGATGTGGCCGAGAAGCTGAAACAGGCCCTCGGCAAGTGGCGGAAGCAGGTCAAGGCGGCCATGCCCACGCCGAACCCGGGATATCAGCCGGCGCAGGCCGACCAGGGGTTAACGGGAGTCGAGGCCCCGACGCCGACCGTTTAGCGCCGCGCGGGCAGAAACAGCAGAATCGTTGCCAGGAAGGCGAGCACGATCACCGCGGTCAGGAAGACCTTTTCGGGAATCCGTGAGATCAGCTTGCGGCCCACCATCGCGCCGGCCAGGGTGGGGAGCAGGAGCACGGAGTCAAACAGCAGCCCCTCGACGCTGAACAGGCCGTGGTAGGCGTAGACCGGTACCTTGCTGAGGTTGATGAAGAAGAAGAACCAGGCGCCGGTGGCGACAAACTCTTCGCGCGGCAGCCGGCGCGAGAGCAGGTAGATGTTCATGATCGGCCCGGCCGCGTTGGCCACCATCGTCGCAAAGCCCGCCGAGGTACCGAAAAAGCCCGAGAACCACCATCCGGCGGGCGGCGCGCCGGTGGCGAAGCGCAGCCGCCAGAGAAACAGTAGCAGCATTGCCAGGGTAATCGAGCCGACCAGCGGACGGATGACCGCGTCGGGGTAAACCAGGACGGCCGCGCCGGCGGCCATGCCGGCCATCACCCAGGGCAGCAGCGAAAACAGCGCGTTGGCGGCCGCCTTCTTGCGGTACACGATCACGGCGTAGCAGTCCGCGGCGATCAGCAGCGGCAGGAGCCAGGCGGCCGAAAGGCGCGCGTCACCGACGGTGACGACGAATAGCGGCACGGCGAGAATGCCCAAGCCGGGAACGCCGGTCTTGGCGACGCCGATCGAGAAGGCGCAGGCGGCGCCGAGGAGCCATTTCCAGAGAGGGAGTTCGGGCACAGAGGGCGAGGAGGTGGCGGAAGCCAGTGGGAGTCGAACCCACCGCGCCGCTAACGCGACGCACACTGGTTTTGAAGACCAGGCCCAGCACCGGCCAAGCGTGGCTTCCGCGATTACACCGTACCCTGCAATCCTAGCAACTCTGCCCGGTCGCGCAGGGCGCCGATGCAGAATTCGATGTGGGCATCGAGGTCGACGCCGAGTTCGGCCGCGCCGTTGAGGACATCGTCGCGGTTGACGGCGCGGGCGAAGGCTTTATCTTTGAGCTTTTTGCGGACGGATTTGACATCGACTTCGTGGATGCTGCGGCTGGGTTTGACGTAGGAGCAGGCGGTGAGGAAGCCGGCGAGTTCGTCGCAGGCGAAGAGGGTTTTTTCAAGGAGCGATTCGCGCGGGACGCCGGTGAAGTCGGCGTGCGAGAGGATGGCGCGGCGGATTTCGGCCGAAACGCCGCGGCTGGCGAGGATGGGTTCGCCCTTGGTCGGGTGGTCGGGGAGGTTGGGGTGGATCTCCCAGTCGAAGTCGTGGAGCAGGCCGGTGACGGCGTAGGTCTCCGCGTCGCCGCCGTGTTGGCGGGCGTAGGCGATCATGCAGGCTTCGACGGCGAGCATATGTTTGCGCAATCCGTCGGACTGCACAAATTCACAGACAATCTTCCAGGCTTCGTCTCTTGTCACGGGTCTCCTCTGATGGTATTCTAAAAGGGTTGCCCAAGAGTGGGCCTGTGGCGCAGTTGGGAGCGCGCTTCCATGGCATGGAAGAGGTCAAGGGTTCGAATCCCTTCAGGTCCACCAAAATTTAGTGGGTCTTGTGCGCGCTCGCTGCACGCGAGACCGAGTCGATCGGCAGCTTCACTTTTGCTTTGACTCTCGGAACGTTGTTTTCGGGTCCGCGTGGTGGGTTTCTGCGCCGCCTGTGTTGTCCAGTGTTCTCGATACGGATCACGTTGGGAGGAGCCGTCTAGCCGCCTCCCGCAGCACCGTCTCATACCCCGCCGCCACCCGCTCCAGGCTATTCTCCCGCCCCACCCGCGCCCGCAGCACCAACCCGTAATCCCGTACCCCCGCCGGCCCCTCCGTCAGCAACCGCATCGTCGCCAGCAGCCCCTCCTCCTCCCCCAACCCCACCGGCACCCCCAACCCCTCCCCGTCGCTCGTCAACACCGGCTTGCCAATCCCCATCAGCCGCACCCCAATCCCCGACGTCTCCCCGCTCGCCGGATACCGCAGGTTCACCACCACATCCACCGCCGACGCCACCAGCCAGAACTCCTCCTCGCTCATATGCCCCACCCGCAGCAACCCTTCCCACTCGAGCGCCCGCGCCAAATCCGTCGACCCGATCTCCCCCGCCAACACCAGCGCCGCGTCCCCCCCCGCCGCCCGCAGCCGTCGGAACGTCCGCACCACCCCCAGCACCCGCTTGGACTCCCGCAAAAACCCCATCACCCCAAACAACATCGTCGACGGCCGCAGCCCCCGCTCCGCCCGCCAACGCTCCACCCGCCAGCCGTCCGGCAGCACCGGCGGCTTGAAGTAGTGCGGAATCACCCGCGCCTTCTCCCCCACCCGCCGCGCCGCCTCCGCGTTATGCACAATCACCAACCGCGAACGCTCCACCAGCCGCCGCAGCATCCCGTAACGGAAGTAGCGTGGATCGGTCGCCGAACGCGCGCGGTCCCGCCACAGCTCCCGAGCCAGCTCCCGCGCCCACTCGCCGTAGTTATAGACAAACTCCTCCACATACCCGGCCTCGCCCAACGACCCCAGGAAAAAATGGTGCAGCACCGCATCGTGCAGCACCACCACCCCCGGCTCCCGCAGCGCCCGCGCGTAGATGTCGCGATGCAGCTGGTTGTTGCCGATGTGATACAGGTTCACATCGCCCGGCGCATTCACCCGCGCCGGCAGCAGCGGCAGCAGGTCGGCCGCATAGTCGGCCACCCCGCTCCGCGCCGGCGGCAGCGGCGCGAAGTAGCCAACCGTCACGGCTTCTTCCGGCGCCCGAACAGCGCCGTGCCCACCCGCACCATCGTCGACCCCTCCGCAATCGCCACTTCGAGATCGTTCGACATCCCCATCGACAGCCGCGGCAGGCCGTGCGCCGCCGCCAACTCCCGCAGCCGCGCAAAGTAGGGCCGCGCCCGCTCGGCGTCCTCATCCCACGGCGGCATCGTCATCAGTCCGGTCAGCCGCAGATGCGGGCAGGCGCGAATCGCCTCCACCAGCGCCGGCAACTCCGCCGGGTCGCAGCCGTGCTTGGCTTCCTCTTCCGACAGCTTCACCTCAATCATCACTTCCATCGGCTTGCCGCATTCGTCGAGCCGCCGCGCCAGCTTGGCCGAATCCACCGTCTGCACCACATCGAACAGCTCGGCCGCTTTCTTCGATTTGTTCGACTGCAGATGGCCGATCAGGTGAAACCGCGCCCCGGCGAGCGGCGGCAGCTGCGGCCGCTTGCCTTCAAACTCCTGTACGTAGTTCTCCCCAAACTCGCGCATCCCCAGCGCGTAGGCGTCTTCGATGACGCTCGCCGGAAATACCTTGGTCACCGCCAGCAGCAGCACTTCGCTCTCGCTCCGTCCCGCTCTGGCGCAGGCCGCGGCGATCCGCGTTTGTACCTCGTCCCATCGATCCCGCAGAGTATCCATCATCAATTCCCAAAAAACCGCCTGTACCTGAGAGTTTACGCGACTTCGCCGAACCTATCGACATATGGCCAAGCCGAGACGCCCGGTCGCGCCCGCCGCCGCTGAATCTCTCGAAGAGGCCATCCGCGCCTTCGCCGCCCGCTGCCGCCGGCCGCTCGTGCAGGAGCCGGGCGAAGAGGCCATTCCGCTGCTCGCCGGCCGCCACGAGTTCGGGCGCAGCGCCGGCAAGCTCCTGCTGTCCGCCTGGGACGACGTCCGCAACTGGAACCGCCGCGTCGTCAACGTCGCCCACCACCAGACCGGACGGCTCACCCTCGTCATCGAAAAGTTCGGCGGCCGCCAGGCCGAAGCCTGGATCTTCGACGGCGACCGGCCCGAGGCTCTCGAATGGGACCGCCACGGCGACCGCATGATCGTCCGCGAGCAGTTCCGCCGCATGCTCCGGCGCAGCTTCCTCGGCTGGGAGCTCGACGACCTCACCACCGAACGGGACCTCGAACACACCCTCTCGGCCAACTACCCCCGCGCCCTCGTCCGCCAGGGCAAGCGCGCCTGGGCCGCCATCCTCGCCCCGCCCGAAGCGCCGCACGCCCTTTCGTTCGGGCTCATCTGGCTTGACTACGTCCGCCGCCGGCGCCAGCCCAAAATCACCGTCGAAGGCCTCGCCCTCTTCCTGCCCGCCCACGAAACGCAGGCCACCGCCCTACGTCTCCGCTGGCTCGACCCGGCTAAGGCCGCCTTCGCCCTCTACGCCTATTCGCCCGAAGGCGACGCCGTCCGGCTCGACCCGGCCGACTGCGGCAACCTCCAAACGGCGCTCGACCGCTGTCAGCACTCCATCCTTGCCCTGCCCGACTGGGTGGCGCAGCTGGCCGGCTGGCCCCACGTCGAACGCGTCTCCCTGGCCGGGGGCGTTGCCAGCTTCCGCGTCTTCGGCCTCGAATTCGCCCGCTGGCGCGAAGGCGAGCTGCGCGGCGGCTTTGAGGACCGGCGCCTGCTCCACCCCCGCGACCTGCCCGAGCTGCGCGCCATCGCCGCCGAACTCGCCCACCTCCGGCAGGAGACGGGCAGCCTGCTGCAGCGGCGCTCGCCGGAGGCGTGGCTTGAAACGCGCGTCCGCGAGTCGCTCACAACGCTCGACGCCCACCTGTGCCCGGAGCCGGTCTACGGCCAGGTGCCGGCCATGGCGGGCGTCGAACGCGGCATCGCCGACCTGCTCGCCATCGAACGCTCCGGCCGCCTCGTCGTCCTCGAAATCAAGGCCACCGAAGACCTGCATCTGCCGCTGCAGGCCCTGGATTACTGGATGCGCGTGGCCTGGCACGCCGCGGCGGGCGACTTCGCCGCCTGCGGCTACTTCCCGGGCCACGCCGTCGCCACGCTCCGGCCGCGCCTGCTGCTCGTCGCCCCGGCGCTCGAATTCCACCCCACCACCGAAACCATTTTGGGGTTCTTCTCATCTGATGTACCAGTGGAGCGGCTCGGTGTCGGGTTAGAATGGCGCCAGCAGCTCCGGCTACTGTTCCGGCTGTACGGCGCTGCGCGCCCGGCATGAGCAACCAGATGATCACCTCTTTCCTCACCACGATCGCCCAATCCCTGCGCACCCTGAACCCCTCCGACGTGCGGAAGCTGGCCGAGCGGGAGGTGAACATCGGCCTCACCGCCGCCACCGAAGACGGCCTGAACCGCATGTGGGACTTCCTGGCTCCGGCGCATATCTCCGAACGCAGGAAAGACGAACTGGTGCGCCTGGTTCACCCGCTGGGCCCCCGCCTGCCGGGCATGCCCCCGCGCCCGGACCACGTCGATCTTGAACTCTGGGAAGAGGGCTTGGCCAAACCGCCCCACGCCTTCACCTTTTACCGCCGGGACCCGGACCGCACCGTGCAGGAGATCCTCGACCGGCATGATGAGCTCGGCCTGCCCCTCGCGCGCCAGTTCGTCGTCTTCCGCAAGGCGGTTTCAGAAAAGATCGTCAACGCCGTCAGCCAGGAAAACGCTTTGTTCTCCATCGCCACCTCGCTGCCCAACATCGTGCCGAACCTGCTCTCGCTGCCCTTCGCCGTCGGCGAGTTCGCCAGCGACACGGCCTTTATCACCGCCAACCAACTCCGCATGGCCTTCCTGCTGGCCGGCGCCAACGACCGGCCCATCGGCTACCGCGAACAGAAGGCCCAGGTGGCGTCCGTCATCGCCGGGGCCTTCGGGTGGCGCTCGCTCGCCCGCCAGCTCATCAGCAAGCTGCCCTTCGGCGCCGGCGTCGCCAGCAAGGCAACCGTTGCCTACGCCGGCACCTGGATTGTCGGCCAGGGCCTGCGGAAGCTGTACGGCATGGGGGGCCAACTTTCGCGCCAGGAGCGCGAAACCCTCTACGACGAAGGCCTCGCCAAGGGCAAGACCGTGGTCACCGCTCTCGTCGCCCGCCTCCGCAAGACCGCATAATAGGGGTGTGGTCACCGTCGAAATCTTTGAAGACCTGCAGTGCAAAGACTGCACCCGTCTGCAGCACCTGCTCGAAGAGACTCTGCTGCCTCTGCTGGGCGAGGAGATCGAAGTCGTCCGCCGCGACTTCCCGCTCGCCAAGCACCCGGAGGCCTTCGCCCTGGCCGCCGAGGCCCACTATCTGCGGGCGACCGAAGGCCGCACCGCCGAGTGGGAGTGGCGCAAGAAGTGCCTGCTCGCCCTCGGCCAGGTGCATGCGCCCTCCGCGGGCCGCGACCGCTCCGGCGTCGAAGCCGACCTGGCCGAAGCCCACGCCCGCGGCGTTGCCAAAACCCCGACGGTCTTTGTGGGCAACCACGTTCTCATTGAGCATTTCACCGCCGAGGAGCTGATCGCCGCCATTCGGGATTCGCAATGAGCAAGCCCGTCGCTCTGATTACCGGCGCCAGCCGGGGCATCGGCCGCGGCATTGCCCTCGAACTGGCCCGGACGCATTCGCTGGTCGCCACCTACCGCGGCCGCCTCGACGCGGCGGAAACGCTGCGCGCTGAAACCGGCGCCGAGATCATCCAGGCCGATATCGGCAGCGCCGCCGACCGCGCCCGCCTGCTCGCCTTCACCCGCGAAAAGTTCGGCCGCCTCGATCTGCTCGTCAACAACGCCGGCATGGCCCCGCGCGTCCGCCAGGATATCCTCGCCGCCACCGAAGAGAGCTTTGACGAACTCATCAACACCAACCTCAAAGGCCCGCATTTCCTTACTCAGGCGGCCGCCAACTGGATGACCGAACAGGGCTCCGGCCGCATCGTCTTCATCACGTCCCTGTCGGCCTACGCCGCTTCGACGAACCGTTCCGATTACTGCATTTCGAAGGCCGGCCTGGCGATGGCCGTGTCTCTCTATGCCAACCGGCTGGCGGGGCAAGGGATCCAGGTGTTCGAAATCCGGCCCGGCATCATCCGCACCGACATGATCTCGGCCGTCGAATCGGTCTATGAGGAAAAGATCGCCAATGGCCTGCTGCCGCAGCGCCGCATGGGCGAATCCGCCGATGTCGCCAAGGCCGTCCGCGCCATCGCCGATGGCCTGCTCGACTACTCGACCGGCCAGGTGCTCAACGTGGATGGCGGCTTCCACCTGCGCAATCTCTAGTCTCTACGGCTGCCCCTTGGCCGCCTTCTCGCGGGCCAGCTTTTCGCGGTAGGTCTTCTCGGCGTTCGCAATGGCCGTCGCGTAGCCTTCGGGATCCGCAAACGAGCCCTTGGCGTGCTTGGCCGCGAGGTTGTACTGCGATCCGTGCCCGGCCACCCAGGTTGTCGGCCGCAGCTGCTTCAGCTTGACGAAGGTGGCTTCGTAGTCGGCAACGATGTTCGGGTATGCCTTGTTGCCGATCAGCGGCACCACCACCGAAGGAATGTTCACAATCAGCACGCCGTTGACGGAGTAGCCCGTCGCTCCGCGCGTGTGCCCGGGCATGCTGATCACCTTCACCTCGGTTCCGCCCAGCGCTACCGTGTCGCCGTCCTTGAGCCGCCGCGCCACCTTCACCGGCGGAAAGCGAAAGTCCTGATCGGCGAAGGCCAGCACCAGCGGATCGCTCTTGCCGCCGTCTTCGAGATAGGCGGCATCACCCTCGGAAGCGAACACCTTCGCGCCGGAAAGCTTCTGGATCTCGGCCAGCGCCGCCGTGTGATCGTAGTGGGCCTGCATGGTGAGCAGAATCTTTGTGTCCTTGAGATCGAAGCCCAGCTTCTTCGCGCCCGCCTGCAGCAGGGCGGTCGAATCGGCGAGGCCCGTGTTGATCAGAATGTGGCCTTTCGGAGTCGTAATCAGATAGCACGCCAGATCCTTTGTGCCGATGTAATGCAGGTTCCCGGCGATGGTGTGCGGCGGGAACGGGGCGGTCCAGTCCGGGTTCTGTGCCGAGAGAGCAACGGCCGTGAAAAGAGCAAGCGGGGCGAGGCGCATAAGAGGATAGTAGGCTATATGGTATAAAAGTGCTTCATGGAAACGCGCGCGAGTTCTAGTTTTTACGGCTGGTGGATCTCCATCGCTGCCTTCTTCACGTTCGGTTTGGCCGTGGGTATTCCCTATTACGGCATGCCGTTTTACTACGACTACTACGAGAAGACGTTCGGCTGGGCGCGCACCGACATCACCCTCGGCTTCCCGCTCGCCGCCACGCTCACGCTTTGGGTTGGCCCCGTTTTCATGCACCGTTTCAGTCCGCGTAAGTTGATGATCGCCGGCACCGGACTTACCGCGCTCGCCTTCATCGGCTTCGGCACCATGGGCAGCAACATCTATGTCTATTGGGCCTACTGGCTCCTCTATATGGTCGGCTACCTCTTCTCGGGCCCCATTCCGCACCAGGTGATCATCTCGCAGTGGTTCAAGAAGAATCGAGGCAAGGCGATGGCCGCCACCTATCTCGGCGTCGGCATCTTCGGCGCCATCTCGGCCAAGTTCATCGCCAAGCCGCTCGTCACCGCCTTCGGCTTCCAGACGGCGCTGATGATCACCGGCTTCATCCTGCTGCTCGTCTGGCCCATCGCCGGCTTCATCATGCGCGACAAGCCCTCCGACATGGGGCAGACCCCGGACGGCGAACCCGTCACCGCCGCCGAAGCCCCCGCGCCCTCCCGCGGCTTCAACGAGCTGCTCGGCTCCCGCTCCTTCTGGCTGCTGATGATCGGAAGTCTGTGCTCGATCGGCTCGATCGGTTCCATCAACCAGCACATGAAGTTCGTCTTCAAAGAGCAGGGCTTCGCCGACCAGGCCACGCTCGACGCTCTCTTCGCCGACGCCCTGTTCTACATCATGATCTCTTCGACGGCCGGCCGCATCGTCATGGGCATCCTGGCCGACAAGTTTTCGAAGAAATGGGTCATGGTCGCTACCTACATGCTCGTCGCGGCCACCATTCCGCTGCTCCTGCTCGCCACGCCGGAAAACCCGGTCTACGTCTATCTCTTCGCCATCCTCTTCGGCTTCGGCATGGGCGCCGACTACATGCTGATCCCGCTGATGGCCGCTGAGCAGTTTGGCGTCAATACGCTCGCTCGCGCCATGGCGATTATCCTGCCCGCCGACACCATTGGCCAGACGTGGTTCCCCTACATGGTCTCGAAGATCCGCGCCGGCGACGTCAGCTACGGCCCGGCGCTCAACACCGTTTTTGTGCTCGCCTTCATCGGCGCGGTAGCCATCCTGCTGCTCCCCAAGCACGCCTTCACCAATGAGACAGTTCCACTACAAGACGCTAAGTCAGCTCCAGCAGGACGCTGAGTCCCGCACCCGGTTTGTCCGGTTTGAAACCAACCCGGAAGCAGTAAAATCCATTCTCGGCCGCAAGGTGCGCATCAGCGATGCCGTCACCCTCGGCAACGCCATGGCCATCCATCCCATGGAAGGCTGCGACTCCACGCTCGACGGCAACCCCGACGAGCTTACCTGGCGCCGTTACGAACGCTTCGCTCTCGGCGGCGCCAAACTCATCTGGTTTGAAGCCACCGCCATCCGCGGCGACGGCCGCGCCAACGCCCGCCAGCTCTGGATCCACGAAGGCAACGTCGACGAGTTCGCCCGGCTCCACGCCCGCATCCTGCAACTTCACCAGGAAAAGTTCGGCACGACGGACGACCTGCTCATCCCCATCCAGCTCACGCACTCGGGGCGCTACTCCTACCCGACCCGCGTGATCTTTTACCACAACCCGCTAATCGACCAGAAGACCGCCACCCCGGCCGATCAGCCCGTCTTCTCCGATGACGAGATGGAGGCGCTCGAGGACCAATACATCGCCGCCGCCCGCCTGGCGTGGCGCGCCGGCTTCCGCGCCGTCGATCTGAAAGTCACCCACGGCTACCTGCTCGCCGAAATGCTCGGCGCCCGCGCCGGCCGCGACGGCCGCTACGCCGGCTCACTCGAAAACCGCACCCGCTTCATCCGCAACGTCCTCGCCAAGCTCCGCGCCGAGTTCGGCCCCGGCCTCACCATCTGCATGCGCCTCGGCTGCTTCGACAGCGTCCCCTACGCTCGCAACCCCGAAACCGGCATCGGCGAACCCCTGCCCTATCCCACCCCCTACCCCTGGGGCTGGGGCGTCAACGAAGCCGACCCGCTCGCCGAGGAGCTCAGCGAAGTCAAAACCGCCATCGGCTGGTTCAAGGAGTGGGGCGTCCAGCTTCTCAACGTCTCCATCGGCTGCCCCTACTACAACCCCCACATCGGCCGCCCCTTTGAAAAGCCCGACGACGGCAACTACGAAGAGCCGGAGCACCCGCTCGACGGCGTCGACCGCCACTTCCGCATCGCTCGCGAACTCCAACACGCCCACCCCGATCTCCCCATGGTTGGCACCGGCTACAGCTGGCTCCAGATCTACGCCCTCCACGCGGCCGCGCACAACATCGCCAACGGCGATATCCGCATCTTCGGCATGGGCCGCAACGCCCTCGCCTACCCCGATTTCGCCGTCGACGCGCTCGCCAAAGGCGAACTCGAAGAGATCCGTGTCTGCAAGACGCTCACCTACTGCACCTTCCTCATGCGGCAGAAGAGCCATCCCCTGGGCCAGTTCCCGAGCGGCTGCCCGCCCTTTGACAAGCTCGTCTACGGACCCATCATGAAGGAAGCCCGCGCCAGCGTTCGCAAGTCATAACCATGCAGCGCCGAAAAGTTCTTAAGACTGTCGCCCTGGCGGCAGCCACCCCCGCTCTGTCTCTCCCCGCCGCGCCCCCGCGCCTGCCCCAGGCTATGATCGACGCCCACGACCAGGCCGTCGACCATCTCATCGCCGGCCAGGAGCTTACCCCCGGCCATCGCCACCGTGGCAACGTCCGTAGCGGGGACAGCCTCTTTTGGGGCGCCACCCCCGGCGGCATCCTCAGCACGCTTTCCACCGCTTACGTGCTGCCCACCTCCCGGCACTATCGCCGGCCGCTCGTGCTCGAACGCATCCAACTGGCCGCCGAGTGCTTCGCCCGCCTGCAGACGCCGGACGGCAACTGGAACCTCCCGACGACGAACTACAATTCGGCGCCCGACACCTCTTTCATCCTCCAGGGCATGGGTCTCACCCTCCTCAACGCCCGCCAATACGGCTTTCCGGAGCTCGAGCCTCTCGTGCTCGCCGCCGTCAAAAAGGGCGGCGAAGCCCTGCTGCGCGGCGGCGTCCATACGCCGAACCATCGCTGGGTGGTCTGCTCCGCCCTCGCCCTGCTCCACGAACTCTACCCGGACCCGCGCTACCTGCGCCGCATCGAGCAGTGGCTCGCCGAATCGGTCGACATCGACGCCGACGGCCAGTACACCGAACGCAGTTCGGTCAGCTACAACGGCATTTGCAACCGCGCCCTCACTCTCTGCGCCCATTTCCTCCGCCGGCCCGCACTGCTCGACCCCGTTCGCCGCAACCTGCAGGCCATGCTTTATCTGCTGCATCCGGACGGCGAAGTGGTGACCGAAATCTCCCGCCGTCAGGATCTCAACCAGCGCGGTAATCTTTATAACTCCTGGCTGGGCCTCGCCTATCTCGCCGCCCAGGACCGCGACGGGCGGATGGCCAACCTCGCCCGTTCCGTCCAGGCGCAGGGCGCCGGCGTGGCGGCCTTCCTCAGCTTCCCGCACCTGCTTGATACCGCTCTGCCCCCCTCGCGGCCCCTGCCGGAAGACTTCGAGAAAGTCCTGCCGGTCACCGGCCTGGTCCGCTTCCGCCGCGGCAAGCTCTCGGTCTCCATTCTCCGCGGGCGCGACCACTTCTTCACCTTCCGCTACGGCAACGCCGTCATCAACGCGGTGCGCTTCGCCTCCGCCTTCTTCGGCAAGGGGCAGTTCACAGGCGAAACTCTCGAAAAACAGGGAGACGCCTGGGTGCTCACCCAGCGCCTCAGCGCCGGCTACTATCAGCCCTTCGACCCGCCCCGCCGCGTGACCACCGAGACCTACGACGAGACGCGCTCCCAGCGCCGCCAGACCGAGGTCTGCCAACTCCAATCGACCGTTACACTCACCGAAACGCCCAACGGCTTCCGCCTCCGCCTCCGCGTCAGCGGAACCGAGGAGGTGCCGCTGACCGTCGAGATCAATCTCCGCGCCGGCGGCTCACTGAGCGGCGCCGAAAAGCATCCCGAGTTCGCCGAGGCCTGGGTTCTGCGGGAAGGCTATGCGACGTACACGCTCGGCGGGGATCGCATCCGGATCGGGCCCGGCACGGCGCCGCACACCTACCTGCAGGTCCGGGGCGCCCGCCCCCTGCTGGCTGGCCCGTCGCTGTTTCTGACGGGCATTACGCCGGTTGACCAGGTGATCGAGTTCGAGGGGCTCCGGTAGCCCCCATCCGGTTCGCGGGAGGCAAGCGGAGCTGGGAAGCTCTCCCGCGGAATCGTCTCAGGCCGGGGTGGTTTGCGCCTCTACTTCACGAAGGTCGCAAAGCGGTTGGCGTAGTCGAGCACGAGACCGGGGAAGACACCCAGCGTGAGGATGCCCGCGGCGCTCACCCAGAGGGTGAGTTGGATGCCGCCGGGGACGGGTTCGGGGTGATCGGTGGTCTTGGGCTCGTGCATATACATGGCGGCCAGCAGCCGGAGATAGTAGTAGGCCGCGATGGCGGAGTTGAGCAGACCCAGGGCGCTGAGCCAGTACAGGTGGTTATCGATGGCCGCTTTGAAGATGTAAAACTTGCCGAAGAAGCCGGCCGTCAGCGGCACGCCGGTGAGGCTGAGCAGGCAGACCGTAAGGAGAGCCGCGAGGACGGGTTGGCGGGCGGCGAGGCCGCGGAGATCGTCGATGGTGACGTGCGTCTCGTTGCGGCCCGCCAGATGGGTGATGGCAGCGAAGGCGCCGTAGTTCATCAGGGCGTAGGCGGCGAGATAGAACATGGCCGCGGCGGTGCCGACGTTGGAGTTCGTCGTGACAGCGACGAGCACATAGCCGGCGTGCGCAATCGAAGAGTAGGCCAGCATGCGCTTCACGTTCGATTGCCACAGGGCGGAGAAATTGCCGATGAACATGGTGCCGAGGGCGAGGATCCAGAGCACGGGTTCGTAGCGGGAAGAGAGCGAATCAAACGAGGTCTGGAAGATGCGGAGGAAGACGGCGAAGGCGGCGGCCTTGGGGCCGGCCGAGAGAAAGCCGCTGACCGGGGCGGGAGCGCCCTGGTAGACGTCCGGCGCCCAAACCTGGAAGGGAGCGGCGGAGACCTTGAAGGCCAAACCGATGAGCATGAGCGCGGCGGCGGCGACCACCATGGACGGCGCCGAGGTACCGGCGGCCAGCGCGGCGCGGATGGCCGTCAGATTGGTAACGCCCGTGACGCCGTAGATCCAGGAGATGCCGTAAAGCAAAAACGCCGTGGCGAAGGAGCCGAGCAGGAAGTACTTCAGCGCCGATTCGCTGCCCCGCTTGTCGTCGCGCAGGAACCCGGCGAGCACGTAGCTCGAAATCGAGGCGATTTCGAGGCCGAGAAACACCATGATCAGCTCGTTCGACGCCGCCATGATGCCCTGGCCGGCGAGCGAGAACAGAACGAGGAGGTAAAACTCGCCCGTGTTGGCTTTTTCGCGACTGAGATAGGAGGTCGAACAAAGCAGGGTGAACAGGCCAACCAGAAGCGTGACCATCCGGAAGAAGGCCGCAAAGCCATCGGAGACGATCATGCCGTTAAACGAGGCACCCGGGTTGGCCAAGGCTACAGGCACGGCGAACATGGCGCCGACAACTATAGCAGCGGCCAGGTAGCCCAGCTTGGATTTGTCTTTATGGTCTCCGGTGAGGGCTTCGAGCACCAGCAGCAAAACGCCGCCGATGGTCAGAATCAGCTCCGGCAGGAACCGGAGATAGTCCGTCGCGGTGGGATAGAAGGCTGCGGGGTTCATTTTGCCACCTGCAGGGCGATTTTGGAAGTGGGTCGTTCGAGAAGCACTTTATTCGAGGCGCTGATGCCGGGCAGCCAGGTCTGGGTGAAGATGCCCATCCAGAGCATGAGGAGCAGCAGCGGGGTCACCGCCAGCCACTCGGAGGGGCGGAGGTCCGCCATTTCGCCGCGCGACTCGCCCAAAAACGTTCGCTGGTAGAACCAGAGCATGTAGCAGGCCGAGAGCACCACACCGAGCGCGGCGAAGGCGGCCCACCAGATGTTGGCTTGCGCGGCGCCCTGCAGAATCAGAAACTCACCGACGAAGTTGTTGAGCAGGGGCAGGCCGATGGAGGCGAGCGTCGCGACCAGGAACACGGTGGCGAAGTGCGGCGCCGGGGTGGCGAGGCCGCCGAAGTCGGCGATGGCGAGCGACTGCTTGCGGTCCTGCAGGTAGCCGATCAGGACGAAGAGTGCGCCGGTGGAGATGGCGTGGCAGAGCATCTGGTAAACGGCGCCGTCGAGACCGAACTGGTTGCCCGAGAACAGGCCGAGGACGACGAAGCCGAGGTGGCTGATAGAGGAGTAGGCCACCAGACGCTTCATGTTCGGCTGCACGAGCGCGACGAGGGCACCGTAAACAATGCCGACGATGGCGAGCGTGACAATCCACGGGGCGCAATCGTGCGAGGCGCGGGGGAACAGGTTCAGATTGAAGCGGAGAAGGCTGTAGGTGCCCATCTTCGACAGCACCGCGGCCATGAGGAGCGTGGCGGCAGTGGGGGCTTCGGCGTAGGCGTCCGGCAGCCAGGTGTGGAGCGGGAAGATGGGGACTTTCACCGCGAAGGCCAGGAAGAAGGCGAGGAAGAGAGCAAGTTCCTCCGGCTGGGTAAAGGCGACCTTACCGGCCTCCATTTGCAGCAGGATGGCCGGAAGGTCGAACGTGCCGGCCTTGGTGTAGATGTAGAGAATGGCCACCAGCATCAGCATCGAGCCAGCCATCGTATAGACGAAAAACTTCGTGGCGGCGTAGATGCGGCGCTCGCCGCCCCAGATCCCGATCAGGAAGTACATCGGGACGAGGACGACCTCCCAGAAGACGTAGTAGAGAAACAGGTCGAGAGAGCAGAAAACCCCGATCAGGCCGAACTCGAGCAGCAGCAGATAGGCGTAGAACTCTTTCTGCCGGTGGAGGATGGTCCGCCCGGAAATGAAGGCCGCCAGGGGAATGAGGAACGTCGACAGGATGACGAGCCAGAGGCTCGCACCGTCCACGCCAATGTGGAAGCGGATGGCGGGGGTATCGATCCAGGCCGTGTCGGTAACCCAGGTCATGGCGCCGGGCTGCTGCAGGGTGGTGCCGATCAGGAGCAGGGAGACCGCGAAGATCAGCAGCGAGAAGCCGAGAACGAAGCGCCGGGTGACCGCGGCGGGCAGGATCAGCGCGAGAGCGAAGCCGACGAGCGGCAGCAGGAGGAGAATCGCGAGGAGGTTCACCGGCCACCTCCTAACAGCGAAAACGCAGAGAAGATGAAGACGGCTCCGAGGACGACCCAGGCGGCGTAGTTGCGCACCACCCCACTTTGCAGCATCCGGAAGAGATGGCCAAGGCTGAGGGCGCCGGTGGTGGCGCCGTGCACCATGCCGTCATCGATCACGTTCTGGTCGATCAATCGCCACAGGACGTTGCGCGAGGTCCGTTCGAGCGGGTGGACCACGGCAGCATCGTAAAGCTCGTCGACAAAGTACTTGTTGTAGACCAGCCGGTAGAGACCCGCGAAGGAGTCGGCGCAGCGGTCGGCGAGGCCGGGGCTGGCGACGTAGAACAGATAGCTGAGGGCGATGCCGGCAAGGCCGGCGGCCGACCCGATGATCTCGAGGGTCAAATCGTGGCCGTGCTCGTGCGCGGGCAGCACGCCTTCGAGAAAGTGCGGCACGCTAAAGAGGAATCCGCCGGCGACCGAAAGCACCGCCAGCACCGCTAAAGGAACCCACATGGCGGCCGGGGATTCGTGCGGATGGGCGTGGCCCTTGTACGCACCGAAGAACGTCAGCCAGATGGTGCGGAAGACGTAGAAGGCCGTCATCATCGCCGTGAGCACGGCGACCCAGAACATCCAGGGCGCGTGCCCATGGGCGGCGCTGAGGATGGCTTCCTTCGAATACCAGCCGGAGAAGAACGGGAACCCGGCGATGGCGAGCGCGCCTGTGAGCAGGGTGAAGAACGTGATGGGGAGTTTGCCGCGCAGGCCGCCCATCTGGCGCATGTCCTGCTCGCCTTCGAGGGCGTGAATCACCGAACCCGAACCGAGGAACAGCAGGGCCTTGAAGAAGGCGTGCGTGACGACGTGGAAGATGGCGGCGGCGTAGGCGCCGGAGCCGACGGCGAGGAACATGAAGCCGAGCTGGGAGACGGTGGAGTAGGCGTACACCTTCTTAATGTCGTTCTGCACGAGGCCGATGGTGGCGGCGAAGAACGCGGTGGCGAGACCGATGTAGGCGATGGTGTCCTGGGCAATCGGCGCTTTTTCGAACAGGGCCGAGGCGCGGCAGCAGAGATAGACACCGGCGGTGACCATGGTGGCGGCGTGGATGAGCGCCGAGACGGGGGTGGGGCCCTCCATGGCGTCCGGCAGCCAGGTGTAGAGCGGAATCTGCGCGCTCTTGCCGGCGGCGCCGAGCAGCAGCAGCAGGCAGATCGCCGTGAGGATACCGGCGGAGAGTTCGACGGGCATCGCCTTCACTTTGCCGGCGATGGCGGCGAAGTCGAGCGTGCCGAAGGTGTGGATCAGCAGCAGCATGGCGAGCAGGACGCCGAAATCGCCGATGCGATTGACGATGAACGCTTTTTTGCCGGCATCGGACGCCGATTTCTTCAGGAAGTAGAAGCCGATGAGCAGATAGCTGCAGAGCCCGACCCCTTCCCAGCCGACGAACAGCAGCAGGAAGTTGCCGGAGAGCACCAGCACCAGCATGAAGAACATGAACAGGTTCAGATAGGTGAAGAACCGGTAGAAGCCGCCTTCGTGCGCCATGTAGCTGGTGGCGTAGATGTGGATGAGCGTGCCGATGCCGGTGACGACGAGCAGCATGACGGCGCTCAGGCGGTCGACGACGAGATCGACGCTCAGCGAGAAGTTACCGCTCGAAATCCAGGTGAAGTAGCTTTCGCGGATCTCGGCGCCGGGCGCGGGCATCGCGGTCAGCAGAATGTTGGCCACCCAGAGAAACGAGAGAAGCACGCTGCCCACGGCAATCGCCGACTGGAGGCCCCGGCTGGTCCGGCGGCCGGTGAGGCCGTTCAGCGCGGCGCCGAGCAGGGGAAATATGGGAATGAGCCAAAGTTGCATTGGGTTCTAGTTTTTGAGCGTGTCGATCTCGTCGATCTGGAGCGTGTTCCGGTTGCGGAAGATGGTGAGGATGATGGCGAGGCCAACGGCGGCTTCGGCGGCGGCTACCACCATGACGAAGAAGCTGTAGATCTGGCCGTCGACCTTACCGAACTGATAGGAGAAGGTGACGAAGCTGAGGTTGACGGCATTGAGCATCAGCTCGATGCACATGTAGATCGTGATGATGTTCTTGCGGAACAGGAAGCCGCAGGCGCCGATGGCAAACAGGATGGCGCTGAGGATGAGGTAGGCGTTGAGCGGGACGGTGGCCGTGAAGAACTCCGGCGGCAGCAGGTGCGTCATTAGTCGATCTCCTTGCGGGCCAGGACGACGGCGCCGGCGATGGCAATCAGAATCAGAATGGAGGTGACTTCAAACGGCAGCAAATAGCGGGTGAACAGCTCCCAGCCGACCTCCCGCGGACCGCCGCCCGAAAAGGCCCCGAACTTGACGGCTTTGGCGTTGGCCATCGACTGCGTGATGACCATGCTGGCAAAGACCAGCAGAATAGCCGTGAGCGGCAGGCCGAGAAACTGGGCGAGGCCCCCTTTGCGACTCTCCCGCTCCGCGCCCGCGTTCAACAGCATGATGACGAAGACGAACAACACCATGATGGCGCCCGAGTAGACGACGAGTTGCGCGGCGGCGATGAACTCGGCGCCCAGCAGCAGGAAGAGCACGGCAAGGGCGACCATGACCGAAACCAGCGAGAGTGCGCTCGAGATGGGATGCTTCTGCAGGACGAGGCTGACGGCGCCCACGATGGCGACGAGAGCGAAGAAGGTGAAGAGAATGACGTCCATGTAAGTTCGAGTGGGGTTAGTTCGATTTGGCCGCGACGACGAAGGCGGTGAGCAGGAGGTTAAGCAGCGCGGCCGGGAACAGCACCAGCCAGGCAAAGCGCATCAGTTGGTCGTAGCGGAAGCGGGGGACCGTGCCGCGAACCCAGATGAAGACGAAGATCAGAAAGCCGGCCTTTGAGGCGAACCAGAACAGCGGCTGGGCGAGATCCTTGACCACCGGCACCTGGAAGACAAGTCCGAGGCCGGCGATGACGAGGCCGATGACGCCCATCGAGAGCCGATCGGAGGGGCGGGCCGGGTTGAGCGCGTGGTAGAACAGCACGCCGGCGAAGAACAGGCAGAGAAGGGTCGGGATGAACTGCCCGCCGAGTTCGTTCGGGATGATCGGGTGCCAGCCACCGAGGAAGAGCGTGGTGGCCACCGAACAGGCCGTGATGATGTTGGCGTACTCGGCCATGAAGAACGCCGCGAACTTCATGGAGCTGTACTCGGTGTTGTAGCCGGAGACCAGTTCGTTTTCCGCTTCGGGCAGGTCGAAGGGGATGCGGTTGGTTTCAGCGAAGGCGCAGATGAGATAGATCAGGAAGCTGAAGATCTGCAGGCCGCCGATGGCGTTCCAATTGGGGATGATGCCGAAGAAGTGGCCGGCCTGGCCGTTGACGATCTCGCGCAGATTCAACGAATTGACGATCAGCAAGGGAGAAGCAATGGCGAGCGCCATGGGCAGCTCATAGGACACCATCTGCGCCGAACTGCGCAGACCGCCCAGGAGCGAGTACTTGTTGTTCGAACTCCAGCCGGCCAGCGCGATGCCGTAGACGCCCATGCCGGTCAGACCAAGAATGAGCAGCAGGCCGATGGAGATATCCGCCTGGCCCATGTTCGTCTTGACGCCGAACAGTTCAATGACGGGGCCGACCGGGAGGACGGAGATCGCCGTTACGGCGAACATGAGCGCGAGCCACGGGGCGAGCCAGTAGTAGAAATGATTGACGTAGCTCGGAATGAAGTCTTCTTTGGTGAGCAGCTTGATGGCGTCGGCGATGGGCTGCAACAGGCCGTGCGGGCCGACGCGGGACGGACCCATGCGGAGCTGCACGTGGGCGAGGACCTTGCGTTCGATCCAGACGAGATAGGCGAGGGTCCCGAGTAACACGGGGGCGGCGATAGCCGTCTTGAGAATCGACAGAAGGATGAAGTCCATTAGCGGTAGAGGGCTCCGGGTTTCTCGAGCACTTCGTTAAGGATTTTGGAGTAGCGGGTGAGCGAGCCGGTGGTAAACAGGGTATCGCGGGCGCTGGCGATGAGGCCAGGCACCAGACTGGCCGGGACGCCGCCGTTGACCGGATGGGTCTGCGCGGCGCCGCCGGTAAGAATGACGGGCATCGGCAACTGGTTGTAGCCGGGGACCGAGGCCGCGATCTCGTGAAAGACCGCGTCAGCATCCACTTTACCGAGGTTAACGCCCATGCCGCGGGCGAGCAGGCCGATGATGGCCAGGTCCGTCTTGGCGCCTACCGTTTCGACGCCCTTCTTGAGGCGCTGCACCTGGCCGCACACGTTGGTGACCGTGCCATTTTTCTCATAGGCCGAGGCGGCCGGGAGGACGACGTCGGCGCGTTGGGCCGTTTCGGTGAGGAACAGATCCTGCACGACGACAAAGGCGCCCGAGGCGGCCAGCTTCCTACCGCCCTTGAGCGGGTTGGCGCCGACGACCCAGAGGGCCGCGAGCGAGGAATCGTCGAGCATCTGTTGCAGACTGCGGCCGGGGGCGGCGGCGTGGTAGCCGGGGGCGAGCCCGGGCAGCAGGCCCATGTCGAGCGCGCCGCGGGAGTTGGCGTAGTCGACCAGGGCGATGTATTTCACCGGGATGCCGAGCGATTCGCCGAAGGCGACCAGCTGGCGCACCTTGTCGCCCTGGATCGCGTCGCCGAAGACGATGACCAGCTCGGTCTCCTTGGCCAGCGCCTCGCGCAACTGTTCGACACCGGCAAGGGAGTCCGCTTCCGCGATGCGGATGGACCGGCGGGCGATCTTGTCTTCGCGGACGGGGCCGGGGGTGACGGCGTAGACGGCCGCCTTGTGGTGGCGGAAGTTGGCGCGGATCTTGCCGGCGAGCAGCGGATGCTGCTGCGCGAGGTCGCTGGCGACGACCAGCACGGCTTTCGAGGTGTAGAGATCCTCGAGGGCGGCGAGTTGGCCGGTCTTGCCGCTCAGCGCGTCGATCAGCGTGACGACGTCGCCGGTGCGGTGGTGATCGATGCTGTGGGTGCCGAGCGCCGTGCGGGCGAACTTCTGCAGGAGATAGTTCTCTTCGTTCGTCGTACGCGTGGAGCCGATGACGCCGAACTCCGGCCCGGCGAGCGCCTTGAACTTTTCGGCCACCAGCTTGAGCGCGCGGCTCCAACTGGCCGGCTCGAGTTCGCCGGCTTCGTTGCGGACGAGCGGCGTCTGCAGCCGTTCCGGATGCTGCGTGAAGTCGAACGCATAGCGCCCCTTGACGCAGAGGAACTCGCCGTTAATACCGCTCTTGTCGCGGTTGTTGCCGCGGACAATCTCGTTGTTGCGGACGCCAAGGGTGGTCTTGCAGCCGTTCGAACAGTGCGTGCAGACCGTGCCAACGTGCTCCATCTCCCACGGGCGCGTCTTGTACCGGTAGATGCCGGAGGTGAGCGAACCCACCGGGCAGATGTCGATACAGCTGCCGCACTCGTCGCATTCGAGGTGATCGCCGTGCGAGGGGATGATTTCCGCGTTGACGCCACGATACGAGATGCCGAGCGCGCCCACGCCCATGCCTTCGTTGCAGACGCGGACGCAGCGGTAGCAGAGAATGCAACGCGGCGCGTCGTAGAAGACCACCGGGCTCCACTGCTTTTCGGGCACATGCTGTTTGACCTCGGTGAAGCGGCTTTCGCCGACCCCGTACTTGAAGGTCATGTCCTGCAGTTCACACTCGCCGCCCTTGTCACAGACCGGGCAATCGAGCGGATGGTTCGACAGCAGAAACTCGAGCGTAGTCTTGCGGGCCTTGACGACCGGCTCCGATTCCGTACGGACCACCATGCCTTCGGCGACCGGCAGCGTGCAGCCGGCCATCAGCTTCGGCGCCTTCTCCACCTCGACCAGACACATGCGGCAGGCCGCCTGCAGCGACATGCCTTCGTAGTAGCAGAAGGCCGGGATCTCGATGCCGTTCTGCCGGGCGACCTCGATGAGCAGGCTGCCGTTTTCGGCCTGCACCGGGATCCCGTTAATCGTAACGTTGACGAGTGCCATGGATCTCCTAAGCAATCGAGACGAGTTCGGGCGTGGCAAAGGGGTTTCTGGCCACGTACTCCTCGAATTCGTTCCTGTACTTCTTGACGATGGCGATGGTGGGCATGGCGGCGGCATCGCCGAGCGGGCAGAAGGTCCGGCCCATCATGTTCTGCGCCAGATCGCCGATCAGGTCGATGTCGCGGGTCTGGCCGTGGCCGTCCGAGACGCGCTGCAGCATCTTCTTGAGCCACGTCGTGCCCTCGCGGCACGGGATGCACCAGCCGCAGCTTTCGTGCTGATAGAACCGCATGATGCGCAGGGCCACCTTGACCATGTCCGTGGTCTCGTCCATCACCATCAGACCGCCGGAGCCGAGCATGGAGCCGGCCTTGGCGATCGAGTCGTAGTCCATCGGGATGTCGCACTCTTCGGCCTTCAGCAGCGGGCTCGACGAGCCGCCGGGAATCACCGCTTTGAGCGCGCGGCCCTTCCAGACGCCGCCGCCGATTTCGTTGATGAACTTCATCATCGGGAAGCCGAGGGGCACTTCGTAGACGCCGGGCTTGTTGACGTGACCGGACATGCAGACCAGGCGCGTACCGCCGGACTTGGGGACGCCGAGATCGGCGTAGGCCTGCCCGCCCATGCGCAGAATAGCGGGCACCGAAGAGAACGTCTCGACGTTGTTGAGCAGCGTCGGCGACTGGAACGCTCCCGAGACGGCCGGAAACGGCGGACGGATCCGCGGCACGCCGCGCTTGCCTTCGAGCGACTCGAGCAGCGCCGACTCTTCACCGCACTCGTAGGCGCCCGCGCCGGTGTGGGTGTAGAGATCGAACGAAAAATCCGTTCCGCCGATGTTCTTACCGAGGAAGCCGTGCTTATAGGCCTCGGCGATGGCCTTATCCATGATGTGGATGAGGTAGTTGTACTCGCCGCGGATATAGACCCAACCCTTTTTGGCGCCGACGGCGAGCGCGCCGAGCAGACAGCCCTCGATCAACTGGTGCGGATCGTGCTGAATCAGCAGCCGGTCTTTACAGGTACCGGGTTCGGACTCATCGGCGTTGACGACAATGTACTTTGGCTTTTCCGAGGCGCGCGGCACGAAGCTCCACTTCATGCCCGTGGGGAAGCCTGCGCCGCCGCGGCCGCGCAGGTTCGAGGCTTTCACCTCGTTAATGATGTCGTCCGGCGTCATGGCGAGCGCTTTGCGCAGCGCCTGGTAGCCGTCGTTGGCGAGGTAGGTATCGATGGAGGCGGAGTTCTCGAGGCCAAAGCGGAACGAGATGATCTTGGTTTCGAGCGGACTCGGTTCGTTGAACAGCTTCACTTCTTCAGGCCCTCCAGGATCGTGTCTAACTGATCGGCGGTCACTTCGTGATGGAAGTCGAAGTTCACCTGCACGGCCGGGGCCCAGGAGCAGGCGCCCATGCACTCTACCTCTTCGAGGGATACGAGACCGTCGGCGGACACCTCTTTATGCCCCAGGCCGAGTTTATGGCAGGCCTGGTCGTACAGCTCCGCCCCGCCGCGTAACATACAGGCGACGTTGGTGCAAACCTGCACATGATACTTCCCCATGGGCTTTTTGTGCAGCATGGAGTAGTAGCCGACCACCTCGTCCACCTGCATCGGAGTCAGACCCAGCCGCCGGGCCACCTCATTCATGAACTCGTTGGTGATCGAGCCCACCTCCTCCTGCCCGAACATCAGCATCGGGATCAGCGCGGCGCGCTGCCGGCCCTCCGGATAGTGCGTAATCAGGTCGGCGAACTTTGCTTCCAGTTCCGGAGAAAACGTCATCGATCACAATCTCCCAGTACGAAGTCGAGGCTGCCCATGATGGCGATGGAGTCGGAAATCTGCCGCTTCTCGACCAGATTCGGCAGCCCCTGCAGATTGCCGAAGCTGGGCGTGCGCATGTGCACCCGGAGCGGCTTGCCGCTGCCGTCGCTGACGACGTAGTAGCCGAGCTCGCCGCGCGGCGATTCCACCACCTGGAACACTTCGCCTTCGGGCACGGCGATGCCTTCGGTCACAATTTTGAAGTGGTAGATGAGCGCTTCCATCTGCGTCTTCATCTTTTCGCGCTCCGGCAGCACCACGCGGTGCGCCTCGGCCCGCGTGGGGCCTTCGGGCATCCCCTCGAGCGCCTGCCGGACAATCTTCAGGCTCTCGCGCATCTCGGCCATGCGCACGGTGTAGCGCGCGAAGACGTCGTTGCCGGTCTCGGTCGGAACCTTAAAATCGAACTTCTCGTAGCTCGAATAGGGCGTCATCTTCCGGGCGTCGAGCGGGATGCCGGCGGCGCGGATGAGCGGACCGGTGATGCCGATTTCGAGCATCTCTTCGACCGGCAGGATGCCGATGCCTTGCGTCCGCTGCAGCCAGATGGGGTTAGCGTTCAGCAACGACTCATACTCGTCGATCTTGCTCGGGAAATCCTCAAGGAACGCCCGCACGGGCTTCTCCCAGCCGCGCGGCGGATCGAGCGCCAGGCCACCCGGGCGGATGTAGCTCGTCATCAGCCGCTGGCCGCTAAACATCTCGAAAATCCGCAGCAGGTCTTCCCGCTCGCGGAACGTCAGGAAGAACATCGTCATCGCGCCCAGGTCGAGCGCGTGGGTGCCCAGCCACACCAGATGGCTGTTGATCCGGGTCAACTCGGCCAGCAGCACCCGCAGGAACTGGGCTTTCGGCGGAACCTCCAGCCCCAGGAGCTTTTCAACGGCCAGCGAGTAACAGAGGTTATTCGACAGATTCGCGAGGTAGTCCACGCGGTCGGTGAGCGTGATGACCTGTTGCCAGTTCAACGCCTCGCACTGCTTTTCAATGCCGGTGTGCAGGTAGCCGATCTCCGGCCTCGCCTTCTCAATGAACTCCCCGTCGAGTTCCAGCACCACCCGCAGGACGCCGTGCGTCGAGGGGTGCTGCGGGCCCATATTCAACGTCATACGCCGTGTGGCGCCCGCCTCCGGCTCTTGATGCAACAAGGGCTCTGTGATGGTTTCGCTCATATTCCTCGAAGGACTACTGCTGCTCGCCGTAACTGTACTTGAATCCGTGGGTCGGGAAATCCCGGCGCAGGGGATGGCCTTCCCAGTCGTCCGGCATCATGATCCGCCGCGGATCCGGGTGGCCGCTGAAGACCACGCCAAACAGGTCGAAAACCTCGCGCTCGTACCAGTTGGCCGCGGCGTAGACCGCCGTGGCGGAGGCAATCTCGGCAGTCACTGTTGCCTTCAGGCGCACCCGCAGATTCCGGGCCACCGACTGGAGATGGTAAACAATCTCAAACCGGGGCTCGAGAGGATAACGGTCTACGGCCGTCACCGTCGACAGGCGCTCAAACTGCTGCTGCCGTTTAAAAAACTCGAGAACGGCCAGAATGTCGTCCGGCTCAATGTGCAGGGTCAGTTCGCCGTGCGCCACCGCCCCACCGGTGATCGCGGCGGGATAAACCGCGGCCAGGGCCGCAGCCAATTCATTTTCCTGAAGCTGTTCAGGCAACATGGGTAACCTTCTCGGGCTCGAGAGTCTCGCTCGTTCGCCGCAGAAGGCCGGCGGCCGCTTTCCGCTCCACCTCTTCGGCTTGACTCCAATCGAGCACTCCCTTTTTCCAGATGTAGAAAAATCCGGCAAGGACCAAAACTACGAACAGGAGCATTTCCACGAAGCCGAACCACTTCAGATCGCGGTACACAACGGCCCACGGGTAGAGGAACACGGCCTCGATATCAAACAGGATGAAAAGCATCGCCACCAGGTAAAACTTCACGCTGAAGCGCTCTTTGGCGCTTCCGGTGGGGGTGATGCCGCATTCGTAAGGGGTGTCCTTAGCCTTGTTGCGGATCTTTTTGCCAAGTACGTAGCCCGCGACGATGATTCCGGTCGCGTTCGTAATCGCAAACATCCACGTCAGGAGGACGGGTAGATAGGACTCGGGCAGTGACGTTGGCAACATCGGTTAAAAAAGAGGTTCCTCGCACAGAGGCCGTACCGCACCCCCTACTAAAACTATAATGACCTTAGCCGTGGCGAGTCAAAAAACGGTTTGGTGAAGGAGGCGGTAAAACAAAGCATTTATGCATGAAATTGTTTTGAATGGGGAAACGCGGGGCATCCCCGAGGGCTCTACTGTATTGACTCTGTTGAACGAACTCGGTATTCCAGCCCAGCGCGTGGCCGTGGAACTGGACCGCGTCATCTTAAAACCCGCCGCCTGGGGCGAGACGGTCCTGCGGCCCGGCGCCAAACTGGAGATCGTCCATTTTGTCGGCGGGGGCCGCGGCTAGCCCTTTTTCTCAAACAGGGCCATAGCCTCGGCCACCACCTCGCCGCAGCGGTAGTCCGGGTGGTCCACCGGCTCGAACGGGCGCACGGCTTCCACCTCTTCGACCGGTTTCAGCATCGCCCGGATCTTCCTCTCGGACACCCCAACCGACTCGGTCCAGCGGATCTCCCCGCCGTCGGCGAGGCCTTCGGTGATTTCGATCACCTCCCGGAGGCCGCGGAAGGAGATGGTCACCTTGCGGCCCTCGGGGTTGAGATATTCGTCGGCCGCCTCGGCGCCCAATTCGGCCGCCCGCGCAAAGGCATGTTCACCGTCGCGGGCCTGCAGCAGGCGGGTATTGACGTGGACGACGTTGCGGGGGTCGCCCTCCACCCGGATTTCGAGAACCTCTTCGGCCAGGTACCAGCCGTGGCCCTTTTTAAGACGCATGCCTCTATTGTCTGACAGAGCCACGTCTGGTATAACAGCGGCCATGCTCTTATTTGCGGCGGTGACGGTGATGTTGCGGTTGACCGATGGGTCGGTGGTGGAAGGTCCGGCCTCTTTTTCGATCGCGGGAAAGGGGGCGTCTCAGATTCTCTCCTTCCAGAGCGCCTCTACGGCCTCCCCGGCCGAAGCCCAGCAGATTACCGCCGACCTGACCATCGTCCAGGTTGATAAGGACCGCGCCGCCCGCGACCAGGCCGTCGAACGGCTGACGGCGATCGGCCTGCCGGTGATGACCCCGCTGCTGAATCTCTACAAGGACACCGACCAGCATGAGCCCCGCCCCCTGTACCGGCTCTTTGAAAAAATCATCCCCAGCCAGGCGGACGGCTTCGACCGGACCCAGGGCCTGCTGCGCTTAACCAACGGCCAGATGCTCCGCGTGGGCGCTCCGGCAGGCAGCTTGAAGGTAGACAAACGCGAAATCCCGTGGAGCGAGGTGCGGGCACTCGCCGTCCGCCAGAAAAAAGTGGTGAAAACCGCCGAGGTGCACTCGATACGGCACTCGACGCAGATTGAATACTTCGATACCGGCATCGTCCTCGGCGGCGGGTCGCAACTGACCGCGGCCGCCAGCGGCTTTACGCGTCTGTCGTGGAAGGAAGACGGCTGGGCGACCGACCCCAACGGGCTCACCAAGCCGGGCAGCCCGGCCTACAAGACCAACCTCGTCGACGGCCACCCGTTCGGCGCCCTACTCGGGCGCTTGGGAGCCAAGGGCGCAACGTTTGCCGTCGGCAAAGCCTACGGCCCGAAGGCACCGGGCGCCGGGCGCCTGGGACTGGCGATCAATGACAACCGCCACTGGCAGAACAATCTGGGCACCTACCAGGTGAAACTGACCGCAACAGACGCCTACGACGTCGGCCAAGGTCAGTAAACGCCTGATTTCCAAACAAAACTGGTCGGGCCCGGTGCGCTGTATTTAGAATGGTGTTTGTGATAACGAGGCGGCGGGCACTTGAGCTGGCAGGACTGATTGCGCTGGGAGGACTGGCGGGATGCTCCTCGCCGAGCGTTCCCGGCCCCGCGCCGGCAGTGGCGCGGCCCGTTTTCACGGTGGCTCCGGACCCCTATCCGGACGATGCGGCGCGGTTTCTGGCCGGGTTGCCCGGCCGGGCGGAAAGCCCCTTCAAGAAGTTCGAGGACGACCAGCAGTGGCAGGAGCACGCCGCCGGCTTCGATGCCGCCTTCGACCGCTGGAACAACGGCCGGCGCGCCCGCATTGCCGCTTTCCGGAAGACCGAACTGGCCGGCCCGGACCTCGAATCCGCGACCGCCTTTTATCCCTTCGGCGGGCCGGACGTCGTCCACGTTACGACCTTCTATCCCAACAATCCGGAGTATATTCTGGTCGGCCTGGAGCCGCCCGGAAGCTTGGCGAAGGTAGCTGACTTGTCCGAAACAGCGCTGGCCACCCAGCTTCCCCACGTGCGGCGGACGCTGAGCGACGTCCTCGGCAAGAGCTTCTTCATCACGCGGCAGATGGACCTGCAACTGCGCGGCCAGGTGACCGACGGACTGCTGCCGATCATGCTGGTCCAACTGGTGCGCTCCCAGGCCAAAGTTCTGGGTGTTGCCCCCGTCATGCTGAACGAAGCCGGTGACGTCGTGGCGCGAGAGCCTAACGCCACGCCGGCCAACCCGGGAGTAGCCATCGACTTTCAATGGCCCGGCCAGACGGCAACCCGGCGGCTCTACTACTTCTCGCTCAATCTGGCCGATGCGAAGTTCACGGCCAACACGCCGTTCCATCACTTTCTCGCCCGGCCCGCGCGCGTTGTCAGCATGTTCAAGTCCACCTCGTACATGCCGCACCGCAAGGATTTTTCGAAGATCCGCGAGTTGGTCCTGAGCCGCAGCCTCGCAATTGTACAGGACGATTCCGGCATCCCGTTTCACGATTATGCCGCCGCCCGATGGAACGTCTCGCTCTACGGCAGCTACACCAAGCCCTACGCCTCGTTCAGCTATCTCGTCCAGCCCGATCTGCAGCAGGCCTACCACGAACCGAACCGGGCCAAGCCCCTGCCCTTCAACATCGGCTACGGCTACAACCGGGCGCCGTCCAACCTGCTGATCGCCCGCCGGAGAGGGTAACGCCATGGCGCGCATGCGGCTGCGGGCGGAAAACAACCGGCTCAAGATCGAACACTCCATCATCGAGGGCGTGCGCGAGATGCTCGAGCGTCTGTTGCGCGACTACCCGGAAGAGGTAATCCGCTCGGTTGTGCCCGGCCGGATCTCGAAAGTCCGGGACGCCCGCGGCGCGCTGAAGGTCCACATCACCGTGCCGGTGATGAATGGCTGGAAGGCCATTGCCCTGAGCGCCGGTTCCCGGCAGGAGCTGTTCATCAGTACCACCCTGGGCGAACAGGAACTGCTCGCCGCGCTGACGCGGGCCGCTACGGGGACTCGTAAAGGCGAATCGCCGGCTGCTGACGGCGATTGAGGAAGACCCGGCTCGGGCGCGTCCGCAGCGCCTCTCCGGCCGCGGCCCGGATGCCGGGGAAGAAGGGCGGGGCGCCGTCGGCCCACTCGAGCAGACAGGCGCGCGGGTCCTGCGCGCGCTGCGCCGCAATGGCCGCTTGCGGGGCGGGCAGCTGCGGCTGCCACCATTCGTCAGCAATGGTGGTGACCTGATAGCGGCCGCGGCCAAGGGCGTTGAGGTTTTCGCTGAAGCCCCAGTCGAGGGCATAGACGCCGGCGGGGCAGACGCCGGGCTGCGCCAGGTACGCCGCCACCGGGTTGGTCGCATCGCTCCACTCCCGCCG